>JBGPCK010000011.1:0-42617 GCA_041481715.1 Thermoanaerobaculia bacterium
AGACCGGCGCGGCCTCGCGCCCGCGCCACGGCCTGCCGGTAGAGGTTCCAGGCCGGCAGGGCCTGCCCCGAGCGCGCGTTCGCCTCGCCGCACGCGACGAGCAGCGGCGTCGTCGGATCACCGGCGAAAAGGACCTCGCCGCAGGCCGCGATCGCTTCCGGCAGGGAGGCGTCGGACACGAGCGTCTCGATCAGACCGATCCGCGCGGCCTGGAGCGGCTCGGGCGGCTGCACGCGGGAAAAGTGCGCCCGGGCGCCCGCGGCGTCTCCGGCCAGCAGCGCGGCCCACCCTGCCCCGACCTCGGGCGGGAACGGCCCCGCGAGACCCTCCCGGGGGTCGAGCGGAAATCGGTCGCGCAAGGTGACGGGAGGAGGCGCGGTCGCGCAGGAAACCGAAAAGAGGAAAAGCGCCAGCAGGGCCGGCGGCAGGAATGCTCGGATCACGAAGGGGGTCGCGATTTCTCGAGCGCGAAGAATGCGGGAACCAAACGCTCGGGGCCCGGGACGGTCGAAAGCGGACTGCGGACTCCCCGTCACGCCCCCGTCGGCAGACTCTCGGGACGGATCGAAGCAATCGCGTGCTTGTAGATCATCTCCTCGCGCCCGTCGACCTCCAGGACCAGGGCGAACTTGTCGAATCGGCGCAACCGCCCCATGCGCTCCTCGCCCGAGGTCAGCCGGACGGTGATGGCCACGTTGTCCTTGCGGAGGTTGTAAAAGAAGGAATCCTGCACGTTGATCGGGGCCTTGTTCATCCGCGTCTCTCCGTCTCGTTGCCCGCGTCCACAAGTTCCAGCGTCCGGGCCAAAGCCGCTTCCGGCGTCACCCAGACGACGTCGCGCTCGCGCCGGAACCACGTTGCCTGCCTCTTGGCCAGTTGCCGGGTGGCGGTCACGATTTTCTTCTCCGTTTCCAGTGAATCGCCGGCGTCGTCCGAGAGCATCGCGTCGGCCAGTTCCCGGTACCCGATTGCCTCAAAAGCGTTTGCGTCGTGAGGAATCCCCGCCGCGAGCAGCCGCCGGACCTCCTCTTCCCACCCCGAGTCGAGCATCTCGCGGACTCTGCGGGCGATCCTAGCATAGAGGTCCGCGGGAGCCGGGCGAACACCGACCTTGATCACGCGATAGCGCTCGGCCCACGGGTCGGCGTGGGACAGACGCGAGGAAGGCCGGCGTCCGGTGACGAGCAGGATTTCGAGAGCGCGCACCACGTAACGGAGGTTGCCGGACGAGATGCGCGCGGCGGCCGCCGGGTCGTTCCCGGCGAGCAGACGGTACGCCGCTTCCCGATGCCGGCTCCCCCACCGCGTGAGCGCCGCCCGAAGCTGCGGGTCTTTCGCCTCGCCCGCGGGCAGCCCCTCGAGCAGCGCCCGGATGTAGAAGCCGCTTCCCCCGCACACGATGGGAAGTCTCCCCCGCGCCGTGATGTCCTCGACGCGTCTTCGCGCCTCCTGTTGCCAGCGCCCCGCCGAGTAGGTCTCCGAAGGGCCCGCGACGTCGATCAGGTGATACGGAACTTGTCGGCGTCGCTCCGCGGGAGGCTTCGCCGTGCCGACGTCGAAACCGCGGTAGAGGGCAAAGGCGTCGGCCGACACGATCTCGCCGCCGCGGGCCCGGGCGACCTCGTGCGCGAGCTCGCTCTTGCCCGCCCCGGTCGAACCGAGCACGACGAGAAGCGTCGCGCGCCCATCGCCGCTCAACGAAGCCCCCGCAGATGCAGGCGCGTCGCTCTCGGCAGGAGATCCACCCGGACGTCGGAGGCGAGGTCGGTGCGGTAGACGGGAATTCGGCGCGCCGCGAGGGTCGCGAGGGTCTCCGGCGCGGGATGCCCGAAGCGGTTTTCACGGCCGCACGAGAGCAGCGCCAGCCGCGGACAGACCGCGTCCAGAAACGCGGGCGTCGTCGAGCCGCGGCTGCCATGATGGCCGACCTTCAACACGTCCGCCGGAAACAGGGCTCCGGAATTCAAGAGATCTTTCTCCGCCTCCGCTCCGGCGTCGCCGGTGAGCAACGCCCGGCGCCCGTCTCTCTCGAAGAGGGCCACGATCGACTGGTTGTTGACGCTGTCGCGCTTGCGCCTGGGGCCGCCCGACTGCAGTACCGTCAGCCGCGCGCCGGACAGCGAAATCGCGCCCGCCTCGAGCACCGAAACGGGCACGCCGCGCCGCCCTGCGATCGCCTCCAGGTCCGCATACAAGCCTCCTTCGTCTTCGCCGGCAGAGCGCCAGAGGCGGCCGACGGGCAGATCGTCCAACACCGCGAAGAGGCCGAGCGCGTGGTCGGGGTGCGGATGCGTCAAAATCACGGCGTCGAGGCGTGTCACCGCCCGGTCGAGGAGCTTGGGGACCAGCCGCGTGCGGCCGAAATCTCGAGCGTCGAGGTCGAACGGGCCTCCGCCGTCGACGAGCAGCGCGTGCCGTTCCCAACGCAGCAAGAGCGCATCCCCTTGCCCGACATCGAGAGCCTCTAGCGAGAAGCCGCGAGCCGGGCCGGAGGGGCCCGGGCGCAGCGCGAGAAAGAGGAAGAGAGCGGCGGCGAGACCGAACGACCAGGCTCTGAGACGCTGCGGCGCCAAGGCCGTCCCGAGAATCAGGGCTCCCACGGCGAGAACGGCCGGCAGCGGCGGGGTCGGCCGCAGAAACGCGACCCCTGCGGCGCGTTCGGCCAACCATTCGAGCAGGCGCGAGCCCGCCGAAAAGAGCGCGACGAGCGGTGCCGGAAAAAGTCCGAGCGAGAAGAAACCCAGCAGCGCCGCCCCAAGGGCGATCATGCCGCCCGCCAGCGGAATGGAGAGGGGCGCCGTCAGCCAGGCGCCGGCCGCGAGCAGGTTGTATCTCCAGAGCAGGACCGGGGCCGTCGCGATTTCCGCCGCGAACGCCGTCGCGAAGCCGGCGAACAGCCATTCCGGCCGCGCCGGCAGCCGCGACCGAATCGGCGCCGAGAAGAGAGCGATCCCGGAGACCGCCGCAAACGTCAGCACACAGCCGATCGAAAAGACCTGCCGCGGCGCCGCCAGGAACAGGATCAGCGCCGACAACCCCGCCGCCTGCGCGCCGCGGATCGGGCGCTCGATCAGCCGCGCCACGAGGAAGACGCCGAAGACCAGGCCGGCGCGCACGGCCGGAGGGTTCGCTCCGCCGACCAGAACGATGCCGACGATGCCGGCGAGCAGCGCCCCGTCGCGAGCCTTGCCGCGCACGCCCGCCGCGCGCAGGCACCAGAAGACGAGGCCCGCGGCGAGCGCCACATGAAGTCCCGAAACGACCAGCAGATGATAGAGCCCTCCCCGACGATAGCGCGCCACCATCCCACGGTCGAGCTCGGAGGTCCTCCCAAGGAGCAACGCCGCGAGCGGGCCGCGCACGTTGCGCTCGAAGGCTGCGTCCCGGACGGGCATTGCTCCAAAGAGAAGGCGGTTGGGCATCTGGAGCCAGGAAAGGAGAGTTCGCCCGCGCGGCTCGACGAGCCGCGCGCTCTTGACCGAGAGGCGGTAACGGGTCCACGGCAGCTCGATGTCGCGCTCGGAAGCGGGCAGGTCTTCCCGGGAAAGGCGCCCGGTCAAGAGGACGCGATCCCCTCGGTCCACCGCCCCGAGCGCCGCCTCACCGGCCACGAAGAGGGCGACCTCGGCCGGAAACGCTTGCGGGGCCCCGTCGCCCAGGATCTCGCGCGCCTCCAGGCGCCCTCGCGCCTGCGGGCAAGCGCCCGACCAGAAGTCGGCGAGCACTCCCTCGATCCGCTCGGTCCGATCGCCGGCCGAGGGAATCGCCGCGAAGGTCCTGCGCGCCGTCTCGGCGGGAACGGCGATCCGAAGGCGGCCGCAGAGGAAGCCGGCCGCGACCCAGAAGAAACCGAGGGCGGCGGCGCGGCGGCGGTCCCGGTCCGGGCCGCCCCGGCGAACGAAAAGCCACGCTCCGGCCAGGACGAGCAGCAGGCCTGCCGAGAGCTCCCCCTCGACCGACCGGCTGCCGAGCAGAATTCCGGCGACCAACGCCGCGGCGGCCGGCGCGGCGGGAGCTTCCCCCTCGCGGGC
The DNA here is from genome assembly GCA_041481715.1 of Thermoanaerobaculia bacterium. GTDB lineage: Bacteria > Acidobacteriota > Thermoanaerobaculia > UBA5066 > Gp7-AA6 > DATBFU01. Next base: position 4,032 of record JBGPCK010000011.1, read on the forward strand.
GACCGGGCCGATCATCCGCGCGATACGCGCTCGAGGGCCACGACCGCCTCGACGCGATGCGTGAATGCGAACAGATCGAAGAGCCGTGCGCCCCGGATCTCGAGACCGGCCGGCCGCAGCAAGGCCAGATCGCGCGCCAGTGTGGCCGGATCGCAGGAGACGTAGGCGAGGCGCTGCCCGATCCGCGCCGGCAGCGCCTCGGAAAGCCTCAAGCCCAGCCCCGCGCGCGGTGGGTCCACGACCACGAAATCGAAGACCTCCGTTTCCTTCGCGACGATGGAGAGCACGGCCGAGTGGGTGATCGTCCAGCCTTGGGCGTCCCAGCGCTTCTTCGCCTCGAGCGCGAGCTCGACGGCCGAGTGATCCGCTTCGACGGTCACGACGGCGTGGCCCGCGTCGAGCAGTGCTCCCGCGAAGAGACCGACTCCGCCGAAAGCGTCGAGCGCCCGGCCCGCCGGAATCAAGGCCGCCTCCCGCGCAACCTCGGCGTAAAGCGGTCCGATGAGATGGCGGTTGCCCTGGAAAAAGGTCCCGGCCGTCACCGGGAACTCTCGCCCGCCGACCGGCAGCCACAGCCGCGTGGTACCGGCTCGGCCGAGCACCGCGCCCGAGCGGTCGGCGACCGTCACGCCGTCAAAGAGCGGCTCGAGAGCGGACAGCAAGGCGTTTGCCTCGCGGCGGTCCGCTCCCTCCGAAAGAGTTGCGCGCGCGAGCCGGCGCGACTCGTCGAGCGTCTCGACCGTCGCGATCTCCGAGACGCCCGCCCCGCTTTGTGCCACCGATTCGCGCAGGCGCGGCAGGAGAGCTCGCATCTCCCGTCCCAGGGCCTCGCAGCCGTCCGCCGGCTCGACCCGATGCGTGCGGGGAGCGAAGAAGCCCACCGCGGCTGAGGCACCGCGCCCCGACACGTGGAACCGGTTGCGCAGGCGGTAACCCGGTGCCGATGCGGTGATCGGGATCTCGCCGAAGAGCCGCCGCGGCAGCTCGCCGATCCGCTCCATCGTCTCCAGGAAGAGAGTCCGTTTCCACTCTCGGGCCCGAGCGAGGTCCAGGTGCGCCCAGTCGCAGCCCGCACATCCTTCAGCGTGGCCGCCCGAGAGCCGCTCGGGTGCGCGCGCCCGGATCTCGACGGCCCTGCCCTTCCAGAACCTCTTGCGGACCTCGCCGACCTCGGCGTCCACTTCCTCCCCCGGCAGTGCTCCGGCGATAAACCCCACGCCCTCGGCGGTCCGGGCCACCCCCTCGCCCGTCGGCGCGAGCGAGTCGATTCGGACGCGGCGGATCATTCCTCCCCCTCTCCCGGCGGGAGAGGGTTGGGGTGAGGGGCCCTCACCCTGCTCTCTCCCGTTGGCCGCGGGTCGAGCGGCGACGTCCACTGCCTACCAAGTTGTCACGAGGGCGCCACTACAGCAGTGTGAGCCGCGGCAGCTCCAGCCGCTCGCGCAGGAGGCGGCGGGCGAGCGCCTTGCCGGTCCGGCGGGCCGTTTCTTCGTCCATGCGGTCGCGCAGTGCGGAAAGCTGCCGTTCGATCCTCTGGTCGAGCTCCCGCCGCTCCTCCGCCGGCAGCGCTTCGTAGAGGGCCGAGGCGAGCTTGCGGTCGAGCCGGGCGAGCGACTCCTCGATGTCCCCAGGGGCGCGTGAGCCTTCCGCGAGCCGCTCGATCGAGCGCTGGGCCGCTTCGACGGGCTCGGCGAGGTCGGACCGGCGCGCCGCCACCGCACGGAGGCTCTCTCGAAGCCGGGCGAGCCCCGCGGCCGCATCGGGCAAGGTGTCGCGCCCTTCCCCGCGGCCAACGGCCGCCTCCGCCCGGCGCTCCCAGGCCGCCAGCACCGCGTCGCGGCAGTAGGACAGCGAGTTGACCCGCCCGGTCGATCCACGCTCCTCCCGGCGGGAGAATGCGTCGTCGATCCCCTGCTCGACGGCTTCGATCGAGACGCCCAGCGCGCGCCACTGCTTGAGCAACACGAAGTCCTTGGGCGAGAGGAGGAAGGGGGTGCCGCGCCGCCGGATGAAAGCCGCTTCGCCCGCCGCGTAGTAGGCCCTATCCGCCTCGGTTTCGCTCATAGATCAGGCGCAGGCCCGTCAGCGTCAGCAAGGGATCGATCTCTTCGATGCGCTGCGAGCCTCCTCCAAAAAGCTCCGCGAGGCCACCGGTCGCAATCACCCGAGGCCGCGCTCCGAGCTCCTTCTCGATCCGCTCGATGACGCCGTCAACCAGCGAGAGGTACCCGAAGTAGAGCCCCGACTGGATCGAAGCTGCGGTGGTCTTGCCGATCACCCGCTCCGGCCGCCGGATCTCGACGCGCCAGAGCCGCGCGGCCTTCTCGAACAGCGCCTCGGCGGAAATCGAGATGCCCGGCACGATGACGCCGCCCGAGTACTCCCCTTTGGCGGTGACGACGTCGAAGGTCGTCGCGGTTCCGAAGTCGACGACGATGCACGGTCCGCCCAGACGCGCGTGCGCGGCGACGGCATTGACTATGCGATCGGCCCCGACTTCTTGTGGATTCTCGTACAGAATCGGCATGCCGGTCTTGACGCCCGGCTCGACGAAGAGCGGCTCGGCGCCGAACATCTGGCGGAAGGCCTGCCGCAGCGGAAAGCGCAGCGAGGGCACGACGCTCGCCACGATCACGTCGGGATGTCCGTCTTCGGGGCCATCCGCGCCAAGCAGCCCGCGCACCGAAAGGGCGATCTCGTCGGAGGTCGCGTCGCGCCGCGTCGTCAAGCGCCAATGGCGCCGGAGCGCGTCCCCCTCGTAGAGGCCGAGCACCGTGTTCGTGTTGCCCACGTCGACGGCGAGCAAGCGCGCGGCCGGCGGCTTCACCATTCGGCCACCTCCCCCGCCGGAAGCACCGCCTCGCCGGTCTCGGTCTTCAGCCTCAGGAACCCCGAGGCATCGAGCCCCAGGTATTCGCCTTTGACTTCCTCGCCTTCGCGCCGGATCGTCATGCGGTCGCCGGGCCGATGCAGTGAGGCCCGCTCCCAGGCGGCGACCTCGCGCTCCCAGCTCGGCTGCAGAAACTCCCGGTCGATCCGGTCGAGCAGGCTCTGAAGCAGGGCGGCGCGAGGAACCGGGCGCCCCGCCTCCTGCTCGAGTGTCGTGGCGTGGGGCACCCCCAGGGACTCGGCGCTGCCCGCGACGTTGAGACCGATTCCGACGGCGAGAAACGTCCGTTCCCCCTGCGTGCGCGCCTCGGGCAGGACCCCGGCGAGCTTTCGCCGCCCGATGTAGAGGTCGTTGGGCCACTTGAGATCGCACACGACGCCCGTCGCCTCGAGCACCACCTCGCGCGTCCACCGCGCGACCGCAATCGGCACGACGGACAGCGGCAGCCCCCGGGACGGAACGAGAAACGTGAAATACAGACCGCGGCCTGCCGGTGCGTGCCAGTGGCCCTTGCGACCCCGGGCCGCGGTCTGGCCTTCGGCGACGAGGACCGAGGCCGGAAGATCCTGGTCCTCGCCGAAATAGATCTCGATCAGCTCCCGGGCGAGGTCGTTGGAGGACTCGGTCCGCGCCAGACACGCCAGGTTCTCGAAGGTCCTCCACCGGTGCGCCTCGAGCCCGCCTTCAGCGTATGGGATCATGCGCCGGCGCTCGCCAGGGCGGCCCGCCGCTGTTCGAGCTCGACGAGGCGGCGGCGCGTCTTCTCGACGACCGCGGCCGGTGCGCGGTCGAGGAATGAGGGGTTGCGCAACTTCACGGCCAGCGACCGGATCTCCTCGTCGAGCTCGGAGAGCGTCTTTGCGACGCGCGAGCGATCGGCCGAGGACGCGGGGCGGGAAAGAGACAGGCCCACGCCGATCCCGGCCACGACGTCGCGGGTCGAGCCCTCCGGCGGCGGCTCGAAGGAGAGCGACGACAAGCGCGCGAGATGGGAGAGGAGCGGCGCCAGTTCCGTCAGATCCGCAAGGGTCTCCACCTCCGAGGACGCCCGGTCGATCGTGAGATCGACCGGCTCGGTCGGGGAGGCGCTGCGCTCGCCGCGATAGTTGCGCACGCGCGTCACGAGGGCGCGCAGAGCCTCGACCGAACGTTGTGCGCGCGCGTCCGTCCACTCCGGTCGCTCCCGTGGAAAGCCGCTCACGATGAGCGTACCCGCGCGGCCGACCACCTTCTCCCAGATCTCCTCGGTCACGAAGGGCATGAACGGATGCAGCAGAGCGAGCGAGTCGGTCAGGCAACGCGCGAGCGTCTCGCGGGCCGCCTCGCGGCTGGCCGGCTGCCCGCCCGAGCCGGAGAGCCGCGGCTTGACCATCTCGATGTAGCCGTCGCACAGCTCATGCCAGACGAAGGAGTAGATCGCCTGCGCCGCCTCGTCGAAGCGGAAGAGCGCGAGCTTTCGAGAGACCTCCCCCGCCGCGGCCGAAAGGCGGGAGAGGATCCAGCGATCGGGCAGCTCCAACCGCCGCCCCTCGGGGCTGCCGGCCGGGCGCTCCTCCTCGAACTGGCCCAGGGCGAAGCGCGAGGCGTTCCAGAGCTTCGTCGCGAAGGCGCGCGAGCCCGCCAGTCGCTGCTTCTCGAGCGATACGTTCGGACCGGTCGCGGCCGCCGCGGCGAGCGCGAATCGCACGGCGTCGGCCCCGAACTCGTCGATCGCCTCGAGCGGGTCGATGACGTTGCCCTTCGTCTTCGACATCTTCTCCCCGCCCACGCGCACGAGACCGTGCAGGTGGACGGTGTGGAAGGGAGCCTTCCCCGTGAAGTGCAGCCCGGCCATGATCATCCGCGCGACCCAGAAGAAGAGGATGTCGTAGCCGGTTACGAGCACGTCGGTCGGATAGAAGACCTTCAGGTCCGTCGTCTCCTCGGGCCAGCCGAAGACGGAGAAGGGCCAGAGCTGGGAGGAGAACCACGTGTCGAGCACGTCCGGATCCTGCTCGAGCCGGCCGGAGCCGCAGGTCGCGCAAGCCGAAGGAGTCTCCTCCGAAACGGTGATGTGCCCGTTGTCGCAGTGGAAGGCCGGGATCCGGTGGCCCCACCAGAGTTGCCGCGAGATGCACCAGTCGTGAATGTTTTCCATCCAGGCGAAGTACGTCTTCGCCCACGACTCGGGCACGAAGACAACGTCCCCCCGCTCGACCGCCCGGATCGCCGGCTCGGCCAGCGGCTTGATCTTCACGAACCATTGCGTGGAGAGGTACGGCTCGATGATCGTGTCGCAGCGCTGGCAGTGCCCGAGCGCGTACCGGTGGTCCTCCGTCGCGACCAGCCGGTTCTCCGCCGCCAGGCGCTCGAGCACCTTCTTTCGCGCTTCGAAACGGTCCAGTCCCTCGTAATCCGGTCCGGCTTCCTTGGTCATGCGGGCATCCGGGCCGATCACCACCACTGCCGCAAGCCCATGGCGCTGCCCGCTGGCGAAATCGTTCGCATCGTGGGCCGGCGTGACCTTCACGATCCCGGTGCCGAAGGCCCGGTCCACCAGGATCGGATCCTCGATGATCGGAAGCTCCCGTCCGACGATCGGCAGGATCGCGGTCTTTCCGCGCAACTTCGCCGTGCGCGGATCGTCCGGGTGAATCGCGAGCGCCGTGTCGCCGAGCATTGTCTCCGGCCGCGTCGTGGCCACGACCGCCCCCGAACGGAGGCCGGAGACGTCGTAGCGGATCTGATAGAGCTTTCCGTTCACCTCTTTGTGCACGACCTCGAGGTCGGAGACCGCCGTGCCGCAGCGCGGGCACCAGTTGACGACGTAGCGGCCACGGTAGATCAGGCCCTCGCCGTAGAGCTGCACGAAGGCGCGGCGCACCGCCCGCGAGAGGTCGGGATCGAGCGTGAATCGTTCCCGTGTCCAGTCGAGCGAGCAGCCGAGGCGCTTCATCTGATTCTGGATCGTGTCCTTCGCCTCGCGCTTCCACGCCCAGACCCTTTCGACGAAGGCCTCCCGCCCGAGGGTGCGCCGGTCGACGCCTTCGCTCGCGAGCTTGCGCTCGATCACCATCTGCGTCGCGATTCCCGCGTGGTCGGTCCCGGGAACCCAGAGCACGCGGTACCCCTGCATCCGTTTCCAGCGGGCGAGCACGTCCTCCAGTGTGCGTCCCAGGGCGTGCCCGATGTGGAGGCGCCCGGTGACGTTTGGGGGCGGGATCACCATGACGAAACGCGGCGAGCTGGCCGGGCCCGAGGGCTGGAAGCGCCCCTCGGCCTCCCACAGCGCGTACCACCGCCGTTCGAAAGAGGCCGGGTCGAAGGTCTTCTCGAGCCTCCGGGATGCGTCGGTTGTCTCGGGCAAACTTGCTCTTTCGGGCATTAAAAAAAGGGCTCGAAGCCCTCTCATTTATCACACAAGGCGGGAAGGTCCCCCGCGGAGACCTCGGAGTCACTCGATGCCGGTTTCGAGCTCCTTGATCCGCTGCTTGATGACGATCTCCGCCATGTCGGGAATGACTTCCCAGGCGATCTCGCGGATGACGCGGTCCGACAGCTTTTCGACCACCCGCGCGGCCAGCCGGTCGATGTCGGCGTCGGACAGGTCCGCCGCTCGGGAAACGGAAGACAGCATTTGCGCGAGCTCCGGAATCGACGAGGTCTGCGCGAGCGCTTCGAGCTCATGCGGCGGCGAACCGGCCTCGGCCGCTGCGGCAGGCTCCGGCGCGACCGGCGAAGGCTCTACCCGGGCTCCCGCGCCCGCCGGGGCCGGGACCTCCAGAGAGGGAATGTCGAACAGCACTTCGGCGGCGTCGGCGGTGATCTCCTCGACGCGCGCCGGGGCCATGGGCGCCGGGAACGGTTCCGTCGGGCGCAAGTCGTAGCGTCCGGTCACGATCTCCTCCGTGGGCGCTTCGTCCGCGCGACGCGAGGGCTCCGCCTCGTCTCCTTCGAAGAGCTGCGGCGCGGCGGGCATCTCGGAGGTCACCCAGTGACTCCGCTCGGACCGCTCGGGCTCTTCGGCCAGCCAGGAGGACTCCTCGATTTCTTGCTCGAACGGCGAAGGGGCGTTCGGCCGGCTCGGCGCCGACGGCGCGTCGAACCCGCTTTGCGCCTTTTCGAATGCCTCGATCGCCGAGTCCACGTCGCCCCGGACATACTCTTCCTCGAACGGGTCGCCGGTCGGCGTGCGGATGCTGCCGGTGAAGTCCTCGGGCGAGAATCCCGTGTCGAAGGGCTCCGTGTCCTGTCCACGTCCCGGCGGGGAGCCCGCACCGAGGGAGATCTCCTCGGGAATGCGCAACGCCATGGTGGCCGCCGCCGACGATCCCACGCCCGCGCGCGCCAGTAGCGCCTCGACCTGCCTTAGGAGTTGTTGCGAGTCGAAAGGCTTGGAGACGATGGCGTCCGCCCCGATCCGCTCCGCGCGCTGGCGGTCGAAGGGCTCGAAGGTGCCCGTCAGCAAGATGACCGGGATGCGGGATGTGGCCGGATCGCCCTTGATCGCCTCGCACACCTCGTACCCGTTCTTCTCCGGCATCACGACATCGGCGAGGATCAGGTCGGGCCGGTCCTCGCGCACCTTCTCCAGGGCGCGCATCCCGTTGCCCACGCAAACCAGATCGAAGTCGCTGTCGGAAAACGTCAACTCGACGACTTTCTGGATCGTCAGGCTGTCGTCGGCCAGCAAGATCTTTTTCGGCATCAGCGATGTAAGCGCGAGTGCTTCAAAAAGTTACACTTCGTCCGGCGGTCTGTCAATGGAGAAGGTGGAAGGAAGGACGCCGGACGCGGCTCGAGGGTTGTCGCAAGACCACTACGACGTCCTCTCCTCGCCCCACACGGCGGCGAGGTAGCGTCCCGGAGGACGGTGGCCGAGCCGCCCGGCAAGGTAGCGCGACGCCTCAACGACCTTCGGCAACGACACTCCCGTCGCCACGCCGAGGCCTTCGAGCAAGTAGAGAAGGTCCTCCGTCGCCAGATTGCCCGAAGCCCCCGGGGCGTACGGGCAACCGCCAAGGCCTCCGGCGGAGGCGTCGAAGGTCGTGATGCCGCACTCGAGGCCGGCCAGGACGTTGGCAAGCGCGGTGCCCCGAGTGTCGTGGAAGTGGAGCGCGAGGATGCCTCGTGAGACGCCCGAATCGTACAGCGACTCGACGACGTCGTACACGTCGGCCGGTGTCGCGACGCCGATCGTGTCGCCGATCGAGATTTCGTCCACCCCGAGGTCGAGCAGCTTGTGCGCGACCTCGCGGACCGCTTCGGGCGAGACGTCTCCCTCGTAGGGGCAGCCGAACGCGGTCGAGACGTAGCCGCGCACGCGGATCTTCTGCTCTCGCGCGCGCGAGGCGACCGGCCGGAAGCGCTCGATCGACTCGTCGACGCCCGCGTTGATGTTGTGGCGGTTGAAAGTCTCCGAGGCGGCCGTGAACACGGCTATCTCGAGAGCTCCGGCGGCAATCGCCCGGTCGAGCCCCTTCTCGTTGGGCACGAGGACCGGATACCGCACGCCCGAGGCCTTCCGAATGCGTCGAAAGACCTGCTCGGTGTCGGCGAGCTGCGGCACCGCCTTGCTCGAGACGAACGATCCCACCTCGATGGCGGGCAGTCCCGACTCGCTCAAGCGATCCACGAAGTCCACTCGAACTTCGACCGGCAGCGTTTCGGACTCGTTCTGAAGGCCGTCGCGGGGGCCCACCTCGTAGACGGTCACCCGCTCGGGTAAGTGCGGGCGGCGGATGGCGTGCTCCTGCCAGGGTTCCATCGACGGTGATTATGACGCCGGTTCGCTATGTCATCTCCACCAGCGGCGTTCCCGTCTCCACCAGGTCTCCTTCCCGATGCGGCAGGTGCCGCACGGTGCCGTCCCGGGGCGCGCGGATTGCGTGCTCCATCTTCATCGCCTCGAGGACGAGCAGGACCTGGCCGCGCTGGACGGCTTCACCCTCGGACACGAAGGTCTTTCGGATCCGGCCCGGCATCGGCGCGAGCAGGTCCCCTCGCTCGGCGCCGGCTCGGTCGGCTGCGCGCGCCCGGGTGAACTCGTAGGCCTCCCCGTCACACCAGACGAAGGCGCGATCCCCCTGGCGGGCGACCCGGATTCGGTGCCGCCGACCCTCGAGCTCGAGGAGCTCCCCCGCCGCGCCGTCGTCCGCGACACGGAATTCGACGCGCTCTCCGTCCAGCGCGGCGGCGCCGCGCTCGAACCGGACCTCACGGACCCGCTCGCCGCTCGCGATTCTCACGCACCCACCCGCCACGCGGACGGCTCGCTCCACGGGTCGGCCGGGGGTTCGGGCCCCTCCGAAGGGCTCGCACCCCGCGCCGCGGCGGCCGGACGCTCGAGCACCCGCGCCGCGGCGATCCACGCGGCCGCCGGGGGCTCGGAAACCGCCGGAGCCGGCAGGCGCGAGACGAGGTCGGTCGCATAGCGCCCCGAGACGAACTCCTCGCTGCGCAGCACGGCGGCAAGCATCGGCCGGTTCGTTTCAACGCCCAGCACCACCCAGTCCTCCAGGGCCCGGCGGGCCCGCTCGATCGCCGCCTTCCGGTCCGGTCCCAGGACGACGAGCTTGGCGAGCAACGGATCGAACTCGAGCCCCACGCGGGAGCCACGCGAGATTCCCGCGTCGATGCGCACGCCGGGGCCCGAGGGTTCCGCGTACTCGAGCACTTCTCCCGAGCGAGGCAGCATCGTCACGGGATCCTCCGCGTAGAGTCTCAGCTCGATCGCATGGCCGCGGGGCGTCAGGCGCGCCCAGCCGTCGGGCAGCCGGCCTCCGCCGGCGATGTCGATCTGCGCGCGAACCAGATCGATCCCGAGTGTGGCCTCCGTGATCGGGTGCTCGACCTGGAGCCGCGTGTTCATCTCCAGAAAGTAGAAGTTGCGTTTCTCGTCCAGAAGCAGCTCGACCGTCCCCGCGCCGACGTATCCCACGGCTCGGCCGGCCTCGACCGCCGCCTCGGCCATTCGGCTACGCAGCGGCGGATCGAGCGAGGGGCTGGGCGTCTCCTCGACGATCTTCTGGTGCCGCCGCTGGACGCTGCACTCCCGCTCGAAGAGGTGCATCAGGTGCCCGGCCTTGTCGCCGAAGATCTGGAACTCGATGTGGTGGGGGCGCTCGAGAAGCCTCTCCAGGTACACGGTCTGGTCGCCGAAGGCGGACTCGGCAAGCCGCCGCGCCTCAGAGAGCGCCAGCCCGAGGTCCTCCGGTCGGTCGACGCGCGACATGCCCTTTCCGCCGCCCCCCGCCGCGGCCTTGACGAGCACGGGGAAGCCGAGCCGCCGCGCCTCGGCGGACAGCTCTTCGTCCGTCCGCGCCGCGGGGTCCGAGCCCGGCACCACGGGCACACCGGCCTCGCGCATTCGCGCCCGCGACCGGATCTTGTCCCCCATTTCCTCGATGGCTTGGGCAGGCGGCCCGACCCAGGTCAGCCCCGCCGCCTCGACCGCGCGCGCGAACGCCGCATTCTCGGAGAGAAAGCCGTAGCCGGGATGCACCGCGTCGGCGCCGGCCTCGCGCGCCGCTTCGAGCAGCCGCGGGATCGAGAGATACGTGTCGCGCGGAGGTCCGGGGCCGAGACGAACCCCGCGGGGCATTTGGCCGACATGAAAGGCGCCGGCGTCGGAGTCCGAGTACACGGCGACCGCCTCGATGCCCATCTCGCGCGCCGTCCGCGCCACGCGCACCGCGATCTCGCCGCGGTTGGCCACGAGCAGGGTCCGGATCATCGAACCGCGCCCTCGGCGCGGCCGCGCCGGCCGCTCTCCCAGTCTTCCCAGAGCCCGTAGGTCTTCATTTGCCGGTCCAGGCCGCTCTTCTCGAGCAGCCGCGCGACCTCGGAGCGCGACTGTCTGGCACCCGGGCGCTCCGTCGCGTTGGCGAGGCCGGCCACCGCCACCGCCGCGATCGCGGCGTTCCAGCGCGCTTCCCGAAGATCCACCTTGTCGAACGTGTCCGACTCGGCGTGATAGTCGGAGAGATACCGGTCCGTCTCCTGATCCGCGACGAAGTTGGGGACTCCCTCGAGAAGGAAGTCGAAGTTGTCCGTGCCGAGGAGGGCCTCGTCGTTCGAGCCCGCGGCGCCCGCGAAGGCCACCGGCGAGAGCGCCGCCGACATCGCCGCCGTCAGCTCCGGCCGTCCGTTGTCGAAGTAGCCGCGGATTCGGCCGTCCCCGATGTCATGGATCAGCACCGCCACGTGCCGGTCGAGCTCCGCCCGGTGCCGCGCGACATAGCCCCGCGAGCCGAGCAGACCGGTCTCTTCCCCGGTGAAGAGGACGAAGCGAACCGTGCGCTTGGGGCGAGGCCCGGAAGCCAGGGCCCGCGCTGCCTCGATCACGAGGGCACAGTTGACGCCGTTGTCCAGAGCGCCCGTGCCGAGATCCCAGGAATCCAGGTGGGCGCCCAGGAGGACGACCTCTTCCGGCTTGGTGCTGCCGCGGATCTCGGCAACGACATTCTTCGCCTCCCAGGGGCCGCCGACCCGGTTGCGCAGCTCGAGCGAGATCTTCAGGGGCGACCCCTTCTCGAGAAGGCGGCCGAGGCGCAGGCCGTCCTCACGCGCGACCTGCGCCATCGGAATCGGTGCGATCGGGCCCCAGGTCACCGTGTGGCGGTAGAGCAGATCGCGCGGCCGCGTCGAAACGAAGAGGATCGCCGCCGCGCCGCCGTCCACCGCCGCCTGCATCATTTCCGGAGCGGCCAGATACTCGGCGAAGAGATCGTCGAAGGACCGCATCGGGCGGGAACGCACGAGGGCGACTGCGCCTTTGACCGCGGCGCCCAGACGCTCGAAGTCCGCGCGGCGTCCCTCGCCGGCGTCCACGAGCGCCGCGGCGAGCGCGCCGGGCGTCGACGGAGCGAGGGCGAACGAAACGACCCGGAGAGGAAACCGCTCCGGATCGGTCAACCACGCCGTGGCCGACTCCCCTTCCCACTTCGCCGGCGCGGGATAACCCTCGAGACCGACCGTATCGACGCCCGCCCGGCGGAAGGCCTCGACGCCCCAGGCCAGGGCCCGCTCGCAGGCGGCGCTGCCCGTCACTCGGCCGCCGATCTCATCGGTCAAGACACGCAGGTTCGGCTCGAGCGATGACCTTGCCGAGAGCACTTCCGCGATCAGCGCCTCATCCGGGCGCGGTCCGAGAGGAGCCGCCGCGACCAGGAAGAAGGCGGCCAGACACAGGACAGTCGGGGGGCGAGAATGACTCTTCATCGGCTTCTCCTTGCGCGAACGCAGGACAGATTCTACGGGTTTCGGCAGCCTGCTAGACTCGGCCTATGTCGGTCGAGGGCGGGATCCCGGGTATGCAGCAGCGCCGCGTATGTCCGAACTGCGGCAAGGTCTTCTTCGCCTGGCGCCCCGACACCGCTCCGGGAGTGAAGATCAAGTGCTACTTCTGCAAGCACGAGGTCGAGGACGAGGAGGCCCGGCGCACCCCGACTCCCGTGGCGCCCCCGCCGGCGCCTACGTCGGCTTCTTAACCGCCCATTTCGGCGGCCGCTTTTCGAGGAAGGCCGTGAGGCCCTCCTTCGCCTCCTCGGAGGCCCGCCGCTCTGCGATTGTACGGACCGTCAGCGGGAGCGCCTCCTCGGGACCGAGTCCGGTGACTTGCTCGATCAGCCGCTTAGCGACGCCCGTGGCCTCTGGCCCCGATGAGAGGAGCGACTCCACCTTCCGTAGGCAGGCGGCTTCGAGGTCGTCCGCGGCAACGACCTGGTGCACCAGGCCGATTCGCAGAGCCTCACGCGCGTCGAATCGGTCCCCCGTGAGAAAAAGGTCGCGCGCGTTGCGGGGCCCGATGGCCCTCAAGACGTAGGGCGATATCACGGAAGGCAAGATGCCGAGCTTGACCTCCGCGAGCGAGAAAATGGTCCCCTCGGCGGCCAGGGCGATGTCTCCCGCGGCCACGAGGCCCACTCCTCCGCCGATGGCATGGCCGTGCGCGGCCACGACGACCGGCTTCGCGCAGGAGTCGATCGCGCGCAGCATCCACGCCATGCGGCGGGCGTCCGCCTCGTTCTCGTCACGCGAATAGCCTCCCGCTTTCCGCATCCAGGCCACGTCGGCCCCGGCGCAGAACGACGGCCCGTCCCCCTGCAGGATGGCCACACGCGTTTGCGCATCTTCCGAGAGCCCTGCGAAGGCCTCGGTCAACTCCGCGATCAGAACGTCGTCGAAGGCGTTGCGGACCTCGGGGCGAGCCAGGATCACGCGGCAAACCGGCCCTTCCCGGACGATCCGCAGCCGCGTGGGAGCCGATTGCCCGCCGCTCATTCCGAAAGAAGGTCGAGTCTGCCCGAAAGATCCAGGGGAACGGCGATGTCGCCGCCCGCCAGCCGGACGACGAGCTCACCGCGCAGGCGGCCCTCGATCTCGCCGCCGGACGCGAGCGCGCTCCCGGCCGCGGAGAGCAGCTGCGCGTGCTCGATCTCGATCGGGAAATCGAGCGTGTTGTCCTGACTCGCGTGTAAGAGCATTCCGTGCGCCTCTCCCGAGCCGACCTCGCGGCCGTTGGCCAGGAGGCGATAGGAGGCGCCGGCGAGCTTGAGCGGGAAGGAAAGAGGATTGCGCACCGACACCGACGCGCGCGCCTCGCTCTCGAGGAGCGAAAACCGCGTGATTTGAAGCGATCCCAGCCGCACGAACTTTGAGGCGTTGTCCTTCTCGCCCTCGACCTGGACATCCTTCCAGGGCATCGAGCCTCTCCACCCGTCGGCCGGGTGGCCCCCGACGGTCCCCCGCAGGCGGTAGTCGAAGGTCCCGAGTCGAAAGCGGTCCGCCCAGTCGGCCGGGATGTCCGCGTACCGCAGCGTCAGAGACAGCCTCAACCGGGAGCCGGAACGCTCCGCCTGCCCGGTCACGCGAGCTTCCGCGGGCGAGCCGTTGAGCGAGACCGTCCCGGAAAAAGCGCCGGCGTCCTCGCCGGAAGTCTCGCGGGTCGCGATGACGGTGAGCGTGTCGGCCGGGCCCGGGCGGATCGCCAGCGAAATCGGCGCCGCGGCCGACGCCGCTACCGCCAGGACCGCGAGAAGCCGGGCCACCCGGTGATGTTAACAGGGGGCCGGCCGCGCCTCACGTGCGGAAGACGCCGAAGCGCGTCTCGGGGATCGGCGCGTTATACGCGGCCGAGAGCGCGAGGGCAAGCGCGGTGCGCGTCTCGGCCGGATCGAGCACGCCGTCGTCCCAGATTCGGGCCGTGGAGTAGTAGGGGCTCCCCTCGACCTCGTACTTCTCGCGCGTGGGCCGCTCGAAGTCGGCGACTTCCTCGGCCGTCATCGGGGGCTTCCCGGCGCGCTGGAGCTGTTCCTGCTTCACGGTCGAGAGAACCGAAGCCGCTTGCTCCCCTCCCATCACCGAGATCCGAGCGTTCGGCCACATCCAGAGAAAGCGCGGTCCGTAGGCTCGCCCGCACATGCCGTAGTTACCGGCCCCGAACGATCCCCCGATGATCACGGTGAACTTGGGCACCGCCGCGTTGGCGACCGCATGGACCATCTTGGCTCCGTCCTTCGCGATCCCTCCCCGCTCGTAGTCCTTTCCCACCATGAAGCCGGTGATGTTCTGAAGAAAGACGAGCGGGATGTTGCGCCGCGCGCACATCTGGATGAAGTGCGTGGCCTTGAGCGCCGACTCGGAAAAGAGGATGCCGTTGTTCGCGACGATCCCGACGAGGAAGCCCGAGAGCCGCGCGAAACCGCAAACGAGCGTCGTCCCATAGCGCGCCTTGAACTCCTGGAAGCGCGAGCCGTCCACCAGACGTGCGATCACTTCCCGCACGTCGTACGGCCGGCGCAGATCTGGCGGGACGACGCCGTAGATCTCCTTCGGGTCGTAGGCCGGCTCCTCCGGATCCAGCCGGTCGGCGGGCAGGGTCTTGCCGCCGCCGATGTTGCCGACGAGCGACCGCGCGATCTCGAGCGCGTGAGCGTCGTCCTCGGCGAGGTGGTCGGCGACGCCGGAGATCCGCGTGTGGATGTCTCCCCCGCCGAGCTCCTCGGCCGTGACCTCTTCACCCGTCGCCGCCTTGACCAGTGGCGGCCCCGCGAGAAAAATCGTTCCCGTCCCTTTGACGATGACCGCCTCGTCCGACATCGCCGGCACGTAGGCCCCGCCGGCCGTGCACGAGCCCATGACGACGGCGATCTGAGGAATGCGTTCCCCGGACATGCGCGCCTGGTTGTAGAAGATGCGGCCGAAATGGTCGCGGTCCGGGAACACCTCGGCCTGCAGGGGCAGGAAGGCGCCTCCCGAGTCCACCAGGTAGACGCAGGGAAGGCGGTTCTGCTCGGCGATCTCCTGGGCCCGCACGTGCTTTTTGACCGTGACCGGAAAGTAGGTCCCGCCCTTGACGGTTGCGTCGTTGGCGATCACCATGACCTCGCGACCCGCGACGCGCCCGATTCCCGTGACGAGGCCGGCGCCCGGCGCTTCCCCGTCATACATGCCGTGGGCCGCGAGCGGCGAGAGCTCCAGAAACGGGGAGCCCGGGTCGAGCAGCGCGTCCACGCGATCGCGCACGAACATCTTCTTCTGCTCCGCCTGTCGCTCGCGCCCCGCGCCGCCTTCCCGCGCCCGGGCGATCTCCTCGCGCAACTTCGCGACGAGCTCCTCCATGCACCGGCGACGCGCAAGGAACTCTTCGGAGGCCGTATCGATGTGGGTCTGGAGGGGTTCCATGGGTGAAAAGACTCAGACTCCCCGTCTCAACCGTTCACTCTCTCGCCCGCCTCCCGTTGAATGAATTCGACAAGAGTCCGAGTCGGAGTCCCGGGCAAGAAGATCTCCCGTATGCCGAGCGCCTTCAGTGTTGCGATGTCCTTGTCCGGAATGATGCCGCCGGCGAGCACCAGAATGTCCTCGCCTCCGCGCTCCTTGAGCAGCTTCAGGATCTCCGGAAAGAGGACGTTGTGCGCCCCGGAGAGGATCGAGAGGCCGACGACGTCGACGTCCTCCTGGATCGCCGCAGCGGCGATCTGTGCCGGCGTCTGGCGCAGCCCCGAGTAGATGACCTCCATGCCGGCGTCCCGCAAGGCGCGGGCGATGATCTTTGCTCCCCGGTCGTGTCCGTCGAGCCCGGGCTTGGCGATCAGGACGCGGATTGGCCTCGCCATCGGCGGGAGTTTATCAATCGACCAGGGAGACCGTATCCGACACGCGGATGCGCTGCCCCCGGGTCACGCGCACCTGCAGACCGAGAGCGCCGCTGCGAACTTTCAGCAGGCCCTCGAGCATCGAGGCGTCGCCCGCAGGTTTCTCCGGACGATAGGAGACCGCGAGGCAACCCTGGCTCGGCGCCACGACCTCGCAGAGGGTGTCGCCGATGCGGATCTGGCGGCCGAGCCACTCGTCTTCCTCGAAGGCCTTACCCCCGGAAAGGTCGACGACGAAGTTCGCGCGCGGCCAGCGCGGCTCGACGGCGGCGCCGTAGACCCGCTCGACGAAACGCATCGTGGGGCGCGAGATCAGATGCAGTATGCCGCGCTGCGGGTCGCCCGCGGCGACGCGGCGCAGCTGGATGGGCCGACCCAGCCGGCGCGAGACATCCGCCAGCCACTCGGGGTCCGCCATGGTGAACTCCCGCGCGTCGGGAAGGCGAACGCGCGTCCAGTTCTCCAGGTCCTCGACGACGAGGTCCTCTAGAAAGCGTGCTTCGTATGCAAGGAGCTCGGGCGCGGACTGCCAGGTCAGCGGCTGTCCGTCCCGCTCGTCCGCCAGCTCGTAGACTCGGTCGCCCACCGCGCCCTCGGGCCGCACGGCGACTTCGTTGGGAGTCTCCCCGCCCAGCGGCTCGATCGGAAAGCGCCGCAGCACAACGAGCTGACCGACGACCTCCGCTAACTCCATCGCTTGCGCCAAGATACCCCGCTGACGGAGCGGGCTCGCCGATGCCCTAACGCTATCAAGACAACCCAATTCTAGTCCGAATTAAATAAGATGATGTACGTTAATTTCAATAATAAATAAGGAACCTGGACGCCTCAGCCCAAACTCGGGAGACGCCTCGCCAGCTTCTCCCAGGCGCGCCCACGGTGAGAGACCAGGTCCTTCTCCTCCGGCGCCATCTCCGCGAAGGTTCGAGAGCTCCCGTCGGGAACGAAGAGCCGATCCCATCCGAAGCCCGCCGAGCCCCGCGGCGCGTCGGCGATCGAGCCGAGGCATTCTCCCCGCGCCACGACGAGACTCTTCCCGTCGAAGGACCCGACGACGCAAACGGCCGTCGCGCTACGATCCGAGAACGGGTCGAGCATGCGCGCGATGCCGTCGAGCCCGACGGTCTTCTCCATCCACTTCACGAGGGCGCCAGGAAATCCTCCCCAGGCCGCGATGGCGAGCCCCGAGTCCTCGACGAGCACGGGGCTGCCGAGCCTCTCGAAGGCGGCGCGCGCCTTCGCCTCGACGATCTCCGCCGGGTCGAGCGCCTGCGGCTCCGGAAGCTCGAGCGCTCGTTGTTCCACGGCGAAGCCCAGGCGGCGCGCCTCCTCTGCCTTCTCGGCGCGCGTGGTGACGAGCAGCAGAGGCGCAGGCACGCCGCGATTCTGACACGCAAGCGCCCGACCGCCGGCGGCCCGGACCGGCGCCGCCACCCGACTACAATGAATGCCGATGGGCACCGGTGATTCTCGCTGCCCGCGCTGCGCGAAGGAAGTGTCCGCGGACGCCCGCTTCTGCCCTTCCTGCGGTTTCGCCACCACGCGGCTCTCGCCCGGCCAGGTTCTCGACGGCAAGTACGAGATCCTGGACAAGCTCGCCGAGGGAGGCATGGGGCAGGTCTATCGCGCGAGGCACATCCATCTCGACGAGATTCGGATCATCAAGGTCACCAAGCCGGATCCGCTCGGAGAAGGCACCGAGCCGCGGCGCTTTCAGGAGGAGGCGCGGATCGCGACGTTGGTCCGCCACCCCAACGTCGCTGCGCTCTACGACTTTTCACGGCTGCCCGACGGCTCCTTCTATATGGTGTGGGAGTTCATCGACGGCGTCACGCTCGAGGAGTGGCTGCGCCGGCATGGGCCGATGCCCGCCGGCCGCGCGCTCGGAGTGGCGCGCCAGGTGCTTGCGGGTCTTTCCGAGATCCACGCCCAGGGGATCGTGCATCGGGATCTCGCTCCCGACAACATCATGCTGCGCGAGGTTGCCGGGGGCCGCCTTCAGGCCAAGATCATCGATCTCGGCATTGCCAAGCGCGTCGCCTCCGATGCGATGCCGATGACCGGAACCGGCATGTTCCTGGGAAAGCTCAAGTACTGCTCGCCCGAGCAGGCGGGAGCGCTCCCGCGCGGAGAGACCCTCGACGGCCGGAGCGATCTCTACTCCTTCGGCGCCGTGCTCTACGAGATGCTGACGGGGCGGCCGCCCTTCGAGGCCGAGACGCCGGAGGGATATCTCGGGAAACACCTCCACACGCCTCCTCCTTCGCTCGACACGTCGCGCTTGCCGGCCCAGGTCGGCGCGCCGCTCGCCGCGATCCTGAAGCGCGCGCTCGAGAAGAGCCGCGGCCGCCGGTTCCAGGACGCCGAAGAGTTCCGGCAGGCGGTTGCGGACCTCGAGGCCGCGGCGAGCGGGCCGGACGACACGGCAGCGACGACGGTCCTCCCGGGCACGCGGCGCGCCTTCCCAATCGGCGCGGCCGCGTCGCTCCTCGTACTGACCGCGGGCTTGGCGGCGTACGCCCTGATCCACCGCCGCAGCTCAATTCTGGCCTCGGCACCCGCCCCGACGCCCTCGGCCGTCGCGCCATCGGCGCCCACTCCCGCGCCACCGCCTGGCATCGACGCCGTGGATATCTCGGCGCCCCGCATCCTGGAGAACGGCTCTTCGCGGGCCTCGAGCCGCAGCGTCGCCGACCCATCGGAAGCCGGCGTCGTCCGCACGCAAGCCACCGTGTCCGCCCGACCGAGCCCCTCGCCGCCAGCCACGCCGGAGCCCGCGGCGGCCGAACCCTCGGGAAGCTTCCTCGAGGCTCCTGTGCGCATGGATGCGCAGGGAACGCCCCGGTTTCGCAAGTTCCTCACTCACTGGCGATCTCTGCCCGTCGAGCGGCAATCGTTCCAGGCGATGGCTCTGGCCCGTTCCGCGAATCTCTTCGTCGCCACCTATCCCGACGATCCGCTCTCCGGCGAGCTGCGCCGGACGCTCCCCCGCTCGCTCAAGGACCTCGCCCTGGGCGAACTCGACGAGCACCGGCCGCGGGTGGCGGAACGCTTCTACGAGGCTTACCGCGGTCTCGAATTCGCCCCACGCGACTCGGACCTCGACACTCGATTCGCGGCGCTGCCGATGCCCCGGACCCGCACGCGCCCGGCGGACCGGCCCTAGCTATTCGCGCACCCTTGCGCCCGTTCCGGACCGGTCCATCGTCTCCTCGGGAGACAGCTCCCCCAGGACCTTGTACATCGGCACCGGAGTCGAAAGGCCCTTCAGGGAATAGTGGCCGAGGCGCGCGACCCGATAGCGGTTACGCACGGCGTCGTAGGTCGCCGGCCCGATCACGATGTCGCCTGCGGTGGCGACGTATTCCTCCATGCGGGCCGCCACGTTGACGGCGTTGCCGAGAACGGTGAAGTCGACGCGGCGCTCAGAGCCGATCTCGCCGACAATCGCCTCGCCGGTGTTCAACGCGATGCGCACCTCGATCGGCGGCTCGCCCGACGCCGCCCGCTGGCGGTTCCAGACCTCCACTTCCTCGCGCATCTTGAGCGCGGCAACGACGGCCCGCTCGGCGTGGTCCGGCTGGTCGATCGGCGCCCCGAAGAAGGCCATCACGGCGTCGCCGATGAATTTGTCGATGGTGCCTTCCTGGGAAAAGATCGCATCCGAGCAGAGCGTGAAGAAGCGCGTCAGCAGCGCCGCGAGCGGCTCGGCCGCCATCTTCTCCGACCAGGACGTGAAGCCGACCAGGTCCGCGAACAGGATCGTGACGGTCTCGGTGCGCACGCCCTTGAAGGTGCCCGTCGCCTCGACGTCCGCGATGATCTCTTCGACGACGTGCGGGGAATGGTATCGCTCGAGCCTCCCCCGGATCCGCTTCTCTTCCGCGACACGCTCGTGAAGGCGCGCCCGCTCGATCGCCACGGCCGCGAAGTTGGCCAGGGCGGTCAACAGGTCCAGGTCCTTTTCGGTGAAGGTGCCGACGTGGAGCGGCGAGTCCACGTGGATGACCCCGATGACCGAGTCGCGGTTCCAGAGCGGCGCGCACATCGCCGACCGGATCTGTTGCATGCGGATCGACATGCCCGCGCCGAACCGCTCGTCCACCTGCGCGTCGGAGGTGAGGGCGGCCACCTTCTGCCGCATCACCATGTCTACGATGGTGCGGGAGTAGGGCGCCGATCCGTCGGACGTCGCCCGGTGCTGCGATTTGAAACGGCTCATCCGCAGCTGGAGGCTTCCCGACTCCTCGAGCAGCAGGAAGCCCCGGTCGACCGGCAGGTACTCGAAGATCAGGTCCATGACCTTCGCGAGGACCGTCTCCACGTCGTCCGCCGAAATGAGGGCCTTGGCCACCTGGACGAGGATTTCGAACACCTTGTTCTTGTAGGAGACGTCGAGCACGGCGCGCTTGCGGTTCTCCGTCGTCTCGGGGACCGGAGTGGCGTCCTTCTCCAGACCGAAGTCGAGGTTGAACTCTGCGATCGGGCGAATGCAGGTCGCGGTGGAGTCGAGCGCGGCCGACGCCGGCGGCTCGGCCTCCGCGAGCTCCCGAAAGAGCAGGTGGAAAGTGCCGATCGAGACCTCGTCCCCGTCGGCGACCGAGCACTCGGGCACTGGCCGGTCGTTGATGCGCACGCCGTTGGTGGAATGGTTGTCGCGCAGGACCCATGCGCCGTTCTCGCGGCGCAGGTAGGCGTGCCGTCGCGAGACGGAAAAATCATTCAGGACGATATCGTTGTCGGTCGCCCGACCGATCGTCGCCTCTTCGCTCGTGAGGCTGAAGACCTGCGGCCGGCCATCCGCCTCGTACAGGACCTGTAGCATCGAACCCGAAAAATTATAGACCGCGGCGGCGGTCCGGGCCGTGGCTTATGGCCGCAGCCGGAACTCGATCCGGACCTCTTTGCGGGAGGCGACCGGGCCCGCGCGCCCGCGGGCTGGGCGGTATTGCCACCGCCGCACCGCGTCGGCGGCCGCCTCCGACAGGCCGAAGGCGAGCCCGCGCACGACGTCCACCCGAACGACGCGCCCGTCCGCCCCGATCGTGGCCTCGAGCACGACGGTCCCCTCCGCGCCGGCATGGCGCGCCGCGTCCGGATACGTCGGATTGACCCTCGAGAGGAGGGTCGCGGGCTCGAGGGGCTCCCCGGCCGGCGGCGCCGGCGGGAGTGGCGCGGGGCCGGCACTGCCGGGCGCCACGGGAGCCTCGTCGGAAAGCGGCCCCTCTCCCGGCGCCGGAGCCAGCGGCTCCGTCGCGTCGCTGACCTCGAGATCCTTCAGCGCGCGCTCCCGGGCGGCGACAATCGGCGGAAGCCGCGGATCCGGAGGGATGACGTCGACCTTCGCCGAGTCGACAAAGGCGAGGCCGCCGTCGGGGCCACGCAAGGCGTAGTACGCGTGATCGACGGAATGGATGCGGACCGTCGCGCCCTTCTCCAGGTGGCCGGCCCGTGCCGCCATGGGGAACGGGGCCAGAAGCAGGTCCGTATCCTCGGCGACGACGCCCGCAACCGGCGGGAAGCCGAGGATCGTTCCGGCACGCCGCGCCCGGGCCTCCCGGTCGGAGTCGCGCTCGAGCGAGTCGGCCCTCAGAAACCCGGACACGTCCTTCGCACGGACCTCGATCCACAAGCCTTCATCGGAGCGTACGTCCAGGCGCGTCCCTCGCGGTAGCTTCTCGACCGTCGGCGATTCCGCCCTCGGCTCGCGCTTGAGATCCGCCTCTTCCACCGTGACCGTGGCCGGCACGTTTTCCACCCGTCCGGCCGCCGCGGGAGCCGAGTGGGGCCGTAGGAGCAGCAGGAACGCGACGAGGCACAGGACCAGGACGAGCGATACGGCGAGGACCGCCCGGCGCGGGATGCGGGCCGACCGCGCCCGTCTCACGGCCCCTGGCTCACGCGCTCCGACCCACACTTTTCACCGCCGCCTCCGGCCGCGGCACCGATCGCGCAGGCAGAGCTCTTCGAGCAAGGTCAGAATGCCGTGTTTCGACCGGGTCACCGCGAACGATCCGGGCTCAAGAGCGTCACCAGCAGCGCCTTCTGCGCGTGAAGGCGGTTCTCGGCCTGGTCGAAGACCGCGGAGGCGGGGCCGTCGATCACCGACGCTTCCACTTCTTCGCCGCGGTGCGCGGGCAGGCAGTGCAGGAAGATCGCGTCCGCGGCCGCCATCCCGAAGACGCGCGCCGTGACGGCGTAGCCCTGGAACGCCTTCACGCGAGCAACCGCTTCCTCTTCCTGCCCCATCGAGGCCCACACGTCCGTGTACACGGCGCGCGCCCCGGCAAGCCCTTCCTCGAGCGAGGTCGTGACGCGCACCGCGCCACCGGTCTCGGCCGCTGCCTTCTGCGCCCACCCCACAACCTCCACCTTCGGCTCGAAGCCTCTTGGCGTGACGACCGCGACCCGGGCGCCGAGCTTGGCGCCCGTCACGAGCAAGCTGTGCGCGACGTTGTTTCCGTCACCGACGTAGCAAAGGGGAAAGCCGCGCGCGCCTCCGAACCGTTCCCGCACGGTCTGGAAGTCGGCGAGCGCCTGGCAGGGGTGCAGAAGCTCCGAGAGACCGTTGATCACGGGAACGGAGGCGTGCGCCGCCAGGCCTTCTACCGTCGCCTGCGCAAAAACGCGCGCCATGATCCCATCGACGTACCGCGAGAGGACCCGCGCCGTGTCGGAGACCGGCTCACCGCGGCCCAGTTGCAGGTCGCGCGACGAGAGAAACATGCCCGCGCCCCCGAGCTGGAACATTCCGGCCTCGAAGGAGACGCGGGTGCGGGTGGAGGACTTCTCGAAGATCATGGCGAGTGTCTTGCCGGACAGGGCCGTTCGGTAAGCCTCCGGGCCCTTCTTGACCTTCGCTGCGAGGTCGAGGAGCCCTTCGAGCTCCACCGGGGCCCAGTCGTTCTCGTTGACGTAGTCGCGTTTCATTTGTTCTCCCGGATCCGGGTTCCGGTCCTCCCCTCGAGAGCTTCCTCGAGCGACTCGGATCGCGTGATGAGGACCTCGTGCCCCCCCGCCTCGATGAAGCGGACGGCGGCGTCGATCTTTGGCCCCATGCTGCCCGGCGGAAACTGCCCTTGGGCGAGGAGCTCTCGGGCCGTCTTGACGCTGATCTCGGACAGCGGCTCCTCGCCGGGCTTCCCGAAGTCGCGCGACACGCGCTCGACACCGGTTAGCACGATGAAGAGATCTGCCTGAAGCGAAGCGGCGAGCATCGACGCGGCATAGTCCTTGTCGATCACCGCCTCCACGCCTCGGATCTCTCCGTCTTCCGAGACCACGACCGGCACGCCGCCGCCGCCCGCCGCGATGACGATGTGGCCGCGGTTGATGAGCGCGGCCGCCACGTCGATGCCGCGGATCGCCAGGGGCTTGGGTGAGGCGACGACCTTGCGCCAGCCGCGTCCCGAGTCCTCGGCCATTATCCAGCCCGTTTCCTCCTGGATCTTGGCCGCCTTCTCCGCCGGGAAAAACGGGCCGACGGGCTTGGAAGGCTTCCCGAAGGCGGGGTCCGCGGCGTCCACTTGGACCTGCGTGATGAACGTGACGACTTCCTTGCGGAAGCCGGCGCGCGCGAGCTCGTTGCCAAAGGCGAGCTCCAAGAGGAAACCGATCGAGCCCTCCGTCTCCGCCACACAGAAGTCGAGCGTCTGGCGCGGCACGCGGTCTGCCGCCGCCTCGGCCTGGATCAGAATGTTGCCCACCTGCGGCCCGTTGCCGTGGACGACGACGAGCTCGAAGCCGCGCCCGAGGATCGGCAGCAGGCACCGGACGGCCTCGCGGGCCCGGACGAGTTGCTCGGCGGTCGTGCCCGAGTCCTCCGGCCGCAGGAGGGCGTTGCCGCCGAAGGCCACGACGGCCAGAGGCCGGACAAAGGAGAAGAACGGAGTACGGTTGATCAAGACATGAACCGCGAGCGGGAAACCGAGAACCGATCCGAGCGACCGAGTGCTTGTCGCTTCCGTTTACGGTCCACGGTTTACGGTTTCCGTTCTGTACGCCTCATGGCGCGAGGTCCTCGCGCACGAGCGGCATCGCCATGCAGCGCGGCCCGCCGCGGGCGCGCGACAGCTCGTGCGCCGCGAGGCGGATGACGGCCTTCTTCTTCTTGCGAAGTTGCAGCTCGGTCTTCCCGAGGAGGAGATCCGCTTCGTCCACGACGTTGTAGCCCGCCCGGGAGAGCTCGTCCGCGGTCCGCTCGTTGCGGTCGTAGATCAGTATGACGCCCGGAGCCATCGCGAAAGCGTTGGCGCCGTCGGTCCATTGCTCGCGACGCTCGGCGATCGGGTCGGCGCCGCCGCAACGGATCGGCTTCAAGTCCATCTTTTGCGTGCGCAGCGCCGAAAGCAAGTCCTTCTCCGTGGTCCAGGTGATCTCGCGCTTGGTCAGGTCGCACTCGTAGACGTCCGCCTCCTCGGGGCCGTCGGGCAGGATCATCGGCCCGTAAACGAGGCACTCGTCGCGCGAGACGAGCGTGAAGACGGTGTCCAGGTGCATGAAGGAGCGGGCCGGAGGGATCGCCACCACGAAGATCCGCTTGATCGGCGACTTCTGCGCCTTCAACGACTCGGCCAGCCTCTCGATTGTCGTCTTCTCCGTGCGCTCGGAGTACCCGATCGCGAGCATGTCTTCCCGGAGCACCAGGATGTCTCCACCCTCGAGGGTCGGGCGCATGCGCGCCAGCGAGGCGGGTCGGCCGTAGTCGGCCGAGAACTCCCGGAACCAGAAACGACCGCCTTCGGTCTCGAAACGCGGGTGAAACTGGATGACGTAGCCCGAGAGAAGCGGCTCGCGCAGCCTGGCCGGGGTCGCCATCGAGCCTCGAATCGCGCGGTTGCCGACGACCACGAGCGGGTCACGCTGGAAGAAGTAGTTGGGCACCGGCGCCAGGTGGTAGAGGTCGCCCGTCGACTGCGCGATCTCCTGAGCCGGTCGTTCGATCCCGGTGACGAGCGCCGAGGCCAGGGCTTCAGGCGTGAGATCGGCCAGCCGGTATTCCATGTCGGGGCCCCAGGACAGCGTCCGGCCGAGGTCCTCCAGGATCGCCGCGCGCTGCTCCGGGACGACCAGAATTTCTTCCAGCAGCTGCTGGACGTCCAGGACCTCGTCGGCGATGAAGCCCAGGACCTGCTGGAAACGCCGATGCTCCTCGCGGGCCCGGCTGCCATAGAGGATGTCGTCGAAAAGCAGTTCTTCCATCATCGACGGCACCATGCGGTCGATCTCCGGGCCCGGCAGATGCACCAGGACCGTCTTCAGCTTTCCGATTTCGGAGGTGACGTGAAGGCTCATGAGCCCCGGAAAACGAAGGATTCTATCAGAGGGAATCCGACGATCCCCCGATCCGACCGAACCGGAGGATCGAGGGAATGGGCCTTACGACGGCGGCAGCAGCGGGAGCGCGGCGTCGTCGATCTCGAGCTTTTCCTCCGCTTTGTCGGCCACCCCTTCCAGGCGTGTCGCAAACCGCTCGAGGGCGCGGCGGGACTCCTCGTACTGCTTCTCGGTGTTGGACAGATGCGCGCCGAGCTTTGCGAACGGCTCCTCCACCCGGTCCCAGAGGCGCGCGAGCTCTCCCAGTTTCTCCTGGATCACCTGCGAGCTCTGCTGGAGCTCCAGGCCGCGCAGCCCCATCGCGACGGTCGCGAGGTACGCATAGAGGAGACGTGGCGAGACCGGGATGACCCGCCGCTCGACGGCATAGTCGGCGAGCGAGGGCTCCTCCCCTTCGCCCGCGATCTCGCTGTAGACGGCCTCGGCCGGCACGTACATCAACGCGAAGTCGCACGTGCCTGCCTCGGGACGAATGTACTTCCCACGGATCGCCTCGACGTGCCGGCGGACGTCCGCGCCGAACTCCCGCAGCGCGCGGCGGCGCTCCCCCTCGTCCGCCGCCTCCCGCGACCGCCGGTAGTTCTCCAGCGGAAACTTGCTATCCACGGCCACGATGCGCTCACCCACGAAGATTGCCGCGTCGACCACTGCGTCGGCGAACCGGTACTGCATCTGCCAGCAGCGTTGCGGCAGCACCTGGGCGAGCGCCTGCTCGAGAAACGTCTCGCCGAGAGTCCCTCGCAGCTTCGGGGGCTTCAGGAGCTCCTCCAGGCGGGTCACATCTCCCGCGAGCTTCTCGATTTTCTGTGAGGCCTCGTAGATGCGCCCCATCTTCTCGCCCACGTCCTGCAGCAGTCGCCCCGACTTGCCGAGATGGTCCGTCAGGCTCTTTTGGCCCTCGGTTAGGCTCTGCTCCACGCCTTGCACGCGCTGGTCCATGGAGCGGCGCAGCTCCTCGAATCGCCGGTCCACTGCCTCGGACGCCTGCCGCGCCGCCGCCGTGTCGGCGAGCAGCCGGTCCAGGCGTGTCGAAGTCCCCCGCGAACGCCAGAAGAGCGCCGCGAAAACGAGCGCCACGAGCCCGACAACGCCGGCCCCGGCCAGCGCCCAGGCCAACCCCGATGAGGTCACATGGTGATTGTGAGCCGAGCGGCCGGACAGATGATGTCCGAGCAGTAGGCGGCGGGGACGGGGCCCCTCGGACCGCCGCCGACTCCGTGCGAAAATAGCCGCCGTGGAACCGACGCCTCCCAACAAGCCCGCCCCCGCCGAGGATCGCGAGATCGACTACCTGATCTGCAGTACCTGCTCCACGCCGAGCTATGTCTTCGAGATGGAAGCCGGACGGATCAGCGAGGCGCAGTGCCTCGTCTGCGGCAATGACGATCCCGCGCAGTTCATTCTTGGAGAAGACGCCGGCAGTGAGCAGAGCTGAGCGGGCTGGAAATCCCCTCGCCGACCGCTACGCGTCGGCGGAGATGTCCCGCATCTTCTCGCCGCAATTCAAATTCGAGACCTGGAGGCGCCTCTGGCTGTGGCTGGCCGAGGAAGAACGCCGGCTGGGTCTTCCGATTCCCGAGGATGCCCTGGCACAGATGCGGGAGCACCTCTCCGACATCGACTTCGAGGCGGCCGAGCGCGAGGAGGAGCGCACCCGTCACGACGTGATGGCCCACGTGCGCGTCTTCGGATCCGCCGCTCCGGCCGCGCGCGGGATCATCCACTGGGGCGCGACGTCGGCCTACGTCGCCGATAACGCCGACCTGATCCAGATGCGCGACGGGCTGTCGCTCGCCGAGCGGCGCCTGGTCTCGGTCCTGCGGCGGCTGCGCGACTTCGCCCTGGCGCACCGGGACCTGCCGACCCTCGCCTACACGCACTACCAGCCGGCACAACCGACGACGGTCGGAAAGCGCGCGGCGCTCTGGGCCTCGGACCTGCTCTCCGACCTAGAAGCCGTGCGGGCGGCGCGGGCCGGCCTGCGCTTCCTCGGGGCCAAGGGGGCGACCGGCAGCCAGGCCTCCTTCCTGCTGCTTTTCAACGGCGATTCGCGGAAGGTCGAGGATCTCGACGCGGCGGTCTCCCGGCGCGCGGGCTTTGCGAAGCGGCAGCTCGTCTCCGGCCAGACCTATTCACGCAAGCAGGACGACACGGTCGTGCGGGCGCTCTCGGGGCTCGCGCAGTCGGCCCACAAGATCGGAACCGACCTGCGCCTGCTGCAACACGACGGCGAGCTCGAGGAGCCTTTCGAGGCAGACCAGATCGGGTCCTCGGCGATGCCCTACAAGCGCAATCCGATGCGCGCCGAGCGCATCTGCGCGCTGGCCCGCCACGTCGTCGCCCTCTCCTTCGACACGGCGATGACTGCCGCGACCCAATGGCTCGAGCGCAGCCTGGACGATTCCGCCAACAAGCGCATTGCGGTGCCCGAAGCCTTCCTCGCCTCCGACGCCATCCTGATCCTGCTCGAGAATGTCGTCTCCGGCCTCGTCGTGCACCCGGAGGTCTCCCGGCGACGTCTGGCGGAGCAGATTCCGTTCCTCGCGACCGAGAACCTCCTGATGGAAGCGGTGCGGCGCGGAGGAGACCGGCAGGAGTTGCACGAGAAGCTGCGGGTCCACACCCGCGCCTCGGCGGACCGGGTGAGCCGGGAGGGCGGCATGCCCGACCTGCTCGAGCGGCTTGGGGCCGACCCGACCTTCGGCATGCGCCGAGAAGAGCTCGAGGCGGCGGCGCGGCCGGAGAATCTGATCGGGCGCTGCCCTGAGCAGGTGGAGGCCTTCGTCCGACAGGAGCTCGATCCGGCGCTCGAGGGTGTCGCCGAGATCGAGGCCGCGCCGGTTCGCGTTTGAGGCGCCGGCTCCTCCGCCTCCTCGCTCCGGCGTTCTTCCTGACGCTATCCGCCGCTTGCGCCTCGCGCCGGCCTCCGACGGTTCCGGCGCCCTCCGTACCCGCGGCGCCTGCGCCGGCCTCGGGCTCGGCCTGGTCGGAAGAGGGCATGGCCTCCTGGTACGGCGGCGACGACGGCTTCGAGGGAAAGCCCACGGCTTCCGGGGAAATCTACGACTCTTCGCGGCTGACAGCGGCTCACCGAGAGCTGCCGCTCGGGACCGTCGTCGACGTGACGAACCTCGACAACGCCAAGAGCGTGCGAGTGCGGATCAACGACCGCGGCCCGTTTCTCAAAGGGCGCATCCTCGATCTCTCGCAGGAGGCGGCGCGTCGTCTGGATGTCATCGGACCAGGGGTGGCCCGCGTGCGCATCGAGGTCGTCTCCCTCGCGCCGCCGCCGCCCCCCCGAACGGGTCCGTGGGCGATCCAGGTGGGTTCCTTCGCGGATCCGGGGCACGCCGAGCGGCAAGCCGAGCGGATTCGCGCGACCGGACGTGACGTCTTCCTCGAGCCGTACAACGGTCTTTCCCGCGTCAAGGTCGGCACCTTCGCCACACGCGAAGAAGCTCAGGCGGCGCTTTCTGACCTGGAAGCCGCGGGCTTCGAAGGGATCGTCGTTCCCCAATAGATCCCGTTCAGCAAACCGGGCGAGCCCCTGGGACCGGCAGTATTTAATTCGCCCAGAGGAAGCCGCCGCAACCCCGCCTCGTGATCCAACAGCCACTGCTTGATCGGCAGGCCGGAGCCGTAGCCGGTCAGCGACCCGTCGCTCCCGACGACACGGTGGCAAGGAAT
The DNA here is from genome assembly GCA_041481715.1 of Thermoanaerobaculia bacterium. Lineage (GTDB taxonomy): Bacteria > Acidobacteriota > Thermoanaerobaculia > UBA5066 > Gp7-AA6 > DATBFU01. Next base: position 33,084 of record JBGPCK010000011.1, read on the forward strand.
CACGATCGCGATCGGGTTCGCTCCGTTGGCGGCGCCCACGGCTCGCACCGCCGCCGGACGGCCGATCCGCCGCGCGAGCTCCCCGTAGCTGACGCGCGAGCCAAACGGGACCCGGCACAGCTCGCTCCAGACCGCCTGCTGAAACGGAGTCCCCTCGGGAGCGAGCGCCAGCTCGAACTCACGCCGTCCTCCCTCGAAGTACTCCGCGAGCTGCCCGAGGACGTGCGCGCAGCGGGCCGCATCGTTTCGCGATGCGCGTTGCGGCGCCCGCCGACCCTTCCGAAACTCGAGGCGCCGGAGCGCACCCTGCTCGTCGACGACCGCCAGCAGCTCTCCAAGGGGGCCCGTGAAAGCGCTTTCGTACATTCTCGACGCTCCCAGTCTAAACTCTCCCGTCCCGATGAGCGCTTCAAAGATTCCCGGCGGTGAAGCGCGACCTCCGGCGATTCTGTGCCGGGGTCTCGCCAAGCGCTACGCCGAAGTGCGGGCCGTCGACGGACTCGACCTCGAGATCCAACATGGCGAGTGTTTCGGCCTGCTCGGGCCAAACGGCGCCGGCAAGACCACGACGATCGAGATCCTCGAGGGACTGACGGTCCCCGATGCCGGTGAGGTCCGGATTCTCGGCCACGCGTGGGGAACGCACGAGCGGGAGCTGCGGGGACGTCTCGGCATTTCCCTGCAGGAGACTCGCTTCTCCGACAAGCTCACGGTCTTCGAGACGCTCGACCTCTTTCGTTCGCTCTATCCGAAGGGCCGGGACCCGGAGCTGTTGCTCTCGGACCTGTCGCTCGAGGAAAAGCGCGACGCGCGGGTCGGCAAACTCTCGGGTGGACAGCGCCAGCGCCTGGCGGTGGCCTGCGCGCTCGCCGGCGACCCGGAGATCCTCTTCCTCGATGAGCCGACGACGGGACTCGACCCGCAGAGCCGACTCCAGCTCTGGGAGAAGATGGAAAAATTTCGCGCCGCCGGGCGCACGGTGCTGCTGACGACGCACTACATGGACGAAGCCGAGCGGCTCTGCGACCGGGTGGCGATCGTGGACCACGGAAAGATCATCGCGGAGGGGTCTCCCGCCGAGCTCGTCGCCGGGCTCCACGCACCCCACATCGTCGAGTTCGCCTCGCAGCCCGCGCTTTCCGCCGAGGACCTGAAGGCCCTTCCCGGTGTGCGCGACTGCCGCCTGCGAGACGACCGGTGGTTCGTGAGCGTCGCCGCGCTCGTCGACGCCATTCCGGCGCTGCTGTCGCGCCTGGACCGCGGGGGCGCCAAGCTCCTGTCGCTCTCGACGCACCGCGCCACACTCGAGGACGTCTTCATCTCGCTCACCGGACGGGAACTGCGCGATGAGTAGACCCCGGCCGCCGCTCTACGCCCTGACCCGGGCGCGCGTGCTCGAGTTCATCCGCGAGCCCGAAGCGGTCTTCTGGGTCTTTGCCTTTCCCGTGATCATGGCTCTCGTGCTCGGCTTCGCATTCCGCGATCACGCGCCCGACAAGATCCCCGTCGGAGTCACCGGCGAGTCCCAGTCCCGTCCGCTCGGAGCATTGCCTCAGCAGTCTCCGGTTCTGAACACGACTCCGTTTGCGACCGTCGAAGACGGGCTTCAGGCCCTTCGAACAGGCAAGATCGCGCTGCTCGTCGAAGGCGGCGACCCCCTCGTCTATCACTTCGATCCGACGCGTCCCGACGCTCGGCTGGCGCGACTGGAGGTGGACGACGCGATTCAGCGCGCGGCCGGGCGTCGGGACTCCGTGCACTTTCGCGAGGAGCCGATGCACGAGAAGGGCTCGCGGTACATCGACTTCCTGCTGCCCGGGATCCTGGGACTCAACCTGATGGGCACGGGCATCTGGGGCATCGGTTTCGGAATCGTCAACGCGCGGCTGAAGAAGACCCTGAAGCTGATGACCGCGACACCGATGCGCAAGTCCGAGTACCTGCTGGCGCAGATCCTTTCGCGCTTCGTTTTTCTCGTGCTCGAGATCGCCGTCATCCTTCTCTTCGGCGTCCTCGTCTTCGGCGTCCCGATCCGCGGCTCCCTCACGCTCCTGCTCTTTACCGCCCTGCTCGGCTCTCTGTCCTTTGCGGGGCTTGGGCTGCTCGTCGCGGCGCGGGCACAGACGCTCGAAGCCGCGAGCGGTTTGATGAACTTCGTCATGGTCCCGATGTGGCTCGTGTCCGGCGTTTTCTTTTCCGCGGAGCGCTTTCCCAAGGCCGCGCAGCCGCTGATCCGCGCGCTCCCGCTGACGGCCTTGAACGACGCGCTGCGCGCCGTGATGCTCGAGGGAAAGGGTCTGCCTCCGATCGCGGGAGAGCTCCTGTTGCTTGCCGCCTGGGGCCTGGTCACGTTCGGGATCGCCCTGAAGATCTTCCGCTGGCAGTAGGAGGCGGACGCATGGAAACGCTGGTCGTCACACAGGCCGACGTGCCGAAGCTGCTGCCGATGAACGAGTGCATCGAGGTCATGGCCTCGACGATGGCGGAGCTTGCGCGCGGCGAAACGATTCTGCCTTTGCGCTCGATCCTGTGGCTGCCGGAACGGGTCGGGGCGCTCGGCCTCATGCCGGGCGTCCTCCTGCCCGAGCGGGTCCTCGGCGTCAAGGTGATCACGCTCTTCCCCGGAAACGAAGGCACGCCGATCGACACGCATCAGGGCGCGGTTCTTCTCTTCGAAGCGGAGCACGGAAGCCTGCTCGCCGTCATCGACGCGACCTCGATCACCGCCATCCGGACCGCGGCGGTGAGCGGGGTTGCGACCCGGGCGCTCGCGCGGGAAGACGCCGGCGATCTCGCGATCCTGGGCTCCGGCGTTCAGGCGCGAACGCATCTGGAGGCGATGCGCTGCGTCCGCAAGATCCGGCGGGTGCGCGTGGCGAGCAAGAGTTTCGGCAACGCAAAGACCTTCGCCGAAAGGGAGTCCAAGCGTCAGGGGATCGCGATCGAGGCCGTCGCGACGATGCGCGAGGCCGTCGAAGGGGCCGACCTGATCTGCACCACGACCTCTGCGCGCGAGCCGATCCTGCAGGGCGACTGGATCGCTCCGGGCGCGCACATCAATGCCGTGGGCTCGAGCATTCCCGCCGCCCGGGAGCTCGACACGGCGGCCGTCGTCTCCTCCCGCCTCTACGCCGACCGGCGCGAGTCGCTGCTCAACGAAGCCGGAGACTTCCTCACCCCGAAGAAGGAGGGTGCGATCGGAGACGACCACGTCGTCGGCGAGATCGGCGAGGTCCTGATCGGCAAGGCCCCCGGGCGCCGCTCCCCGGAGGAGATCACGCTCTTCAAGTCGCTCGGCCTCGCCGTCGAGGACGTGGCCTCCGCGCGCCACATCTACGAGAAGGCGAAGAAGACCGGCCTCGGCCGTTTCCTCGAGTTCGGGGGGGCCCGCCACGAATCCGATTGAGCCCATCCCCCTCGGGGAGATCCGCGCGGCCCGCGCGCGCATCGCGGGCTCAGCCGTCCGAACGCCGCTCCTGCGCCTCAATACCGACGCCGCGGCCGCCGAAGTCTGGCTCAAGCTCGAGAATCTCCAGCCGATTGGGTCCTTCAAGCTGCGCGGCGCCGGCAACGCCATGCGCCTGGCGCCGAAGGAGAAGCTCGCCGGGGGCGTGTACACCGCGAGCGCGGGCAACATGGCGCAGGGCGTGGCCTGGAACGCGCGGCAGCTCGGTGTCCCGTGCACGGTCCTCGTGCCCGACCATGCGCCGCAGACCAAGCTCGCCGCGATCGAGCGCCTCGGCGGCAAGGTCATCCAGCTCCCCTTCGACCGCTGGTGGCAGGTCCTCGTCGACCACAGATACCCGGGCATGGAAGGCCTCTTCATCCACCCCGTCAGCGACCCCGCCGTCATCGCCGGAAACGGCACGGCGGGCCTCGAGATCTTCGAGGACTTGCCGGACGCGGATGTCATTCTCGTGCCCTTCGGCGGGGGCGGCCTTTCCTGCGGCATCGCGTCGGCCGTCCGGGCGCTTGCGCCGCGGGCCCGGGTCTTCGCGTGCGAGGTCGAGACGGCCGCCCCGTTTGCGGCCTCGCTCCGGGCGGGCCGGCCCGTCGACGTCACCTATACCCCGAGCTTCGTGGACGGCATCGGCGCCAAAGGCATGCTGGCGGAGATGTGGCCGCTCGCCTCGACGCTGCTCGCGGGGTCGCTCGTCGTCTCGCTCGCCGAGGTGGCCGCGGCCGTCAAGCTTCTGGCCGAGCGCCACCGCGTCATCGCCGAGGGCGCCGGTGCCGTCTCCCTCGCGGCCGCACTCCGGGGCGTCCCCGGCGCGCGCAAGATCGCCTGCGTCGTCTCCGGGGGAAACATCGATCCTGGCAAGCTCGCCCGGATCCTCCACGGCGAGGTTCCCTAGCCGGCCGAGCGCAGCAACTCGAGATGGCTCAGACGGTCTCCAGGTAGCTATGCACCACGCCGACGGTGCCAGAGCCCTCGCCGACCGCCGCTGCCACGCGCTTGCCGGAACCGGCCCGCACATCACCGGCGGCAAAGACTCCCGGGACGCTGGTCTCGAAAGGAAAAGGGTCCCGATCGAGCGTCCAGCCGCGAGGCCGACGGTCCGTGCGGGGCAAGTCGAGGCCGGTCAACACGTAGCCTTTTTCGTCGAGCTCGAGCAAGCTAGTGACCATTTCGGTTCGGGGCTTCGCGCCGATGAAAATGAACATCGCCGCCGCTTCGAGCTCGTGATTCTCCGCGTCAGGGAGGCGGCGGACCGCGACTTTCTCGAGCCGGCCGGTGCCGCAGACCGCGGTGACCTCGGCGCGAGTCACGACTTCGATGTTCGGCGTCGCCGTGATCCGGTCGATCAGGTACTGCGACATCGACTTGCCCGGGGAATCCGCGCGGACGAGCATCGTGACGCGGCGCGCGTAGCGCGAGAAAAAGAGGGCGCCTTGGCCGGCCGAATTTCCCGCGCCAACGACGCACACGTCCTGGCCGCGGTAGGTCGCGGCTTCGGTCATCGCCGCGCCGTAGTAGACACCGATGCCGAGGAGAGACTCGACGCCGGGCACCTCCAGCATCCGCACGGACACGCCCGTGGCCAGGACGACCGCGTAGCAGCTCACGTCGGTCCCGTCGGAAAGTCGAACCACGCGGTACGGGTCCTCGCGGCGCAGGGCGACCGCCTCTTGCGCGAGCACTTCGGCGCCGAACCGGCGCGCCTGAGTGGTGGCGCGGCGCGCGAGATCTGCCCCGGAAACGCCCGACGGGAACCCGAGGTAGTTTTCGATCAGGGAGCTGGTGCCGGCCTGGCCCCCGGGCGCGCTCTGTTCGACGAGCACCGTGCGCAGCCCCTCCGAGGCTCCGTAGACCGCCGCGGCCAGCCCCGCCGGGCCGCCGCCGACGATCACGAGGTCGTAGAAGGGCAGGGTCGCCTGCGTCTGCATCCCAATCTTGTTCGCCAGCTCGCGGTCGGTCGGCGCGACCAGGTGGCTGCCGTCGGGGAAGAGGACGACGGGCAGCCGCGTCGCGTCGCCGAACGAGCGGATCAACTCCCGTGTCGGCGGGTCCTGGTCGACGTCAATCCACCGGTAGGGGACCTGATTGCTCGATAGGAATTCCTTCACCGCAAAGCTGCGAGGTGACGACCGCGCGCCGGCGACCCGGATGCCTTCGTAGGGAAGGCGCACGTGCGCCGTCCAGTCCGACAGCAGGTCGTCGAGGACCGGATAGAGCCGCTCCGCGGGAGGATCCCAGGGCTTCAGCAGGTAATGGTCGAGCCCCACGTCGTTGATGCCGGAAATCGCGGCCTGGGTGTCGGCGTATGCGGTGAGAAGGACCCGGCGCGACTCCGGGTAGAGCTTGATTGCCTCGCACAGGAACTGCGTGCCCGTCATGCCGGGCATCCGCTCGTCGACGAGGAATAGCGCAATGGGAGTCCCGCGCTGCTTGAGCTGGCGGGCGGCCTCGAGCGCTTCGCCGCCAGACCCGGACTTCAAGATGCGGTAGTCGCTCCTGTAGTGCTGGCGCAGATCGCGCTCGACGGCACCGAGCACCTCGGGGTCGTCATCGACGGCCAGGATCACCGGTTTGGCCAAGTCAGCTCTTGCCGGCGTCGATCGGCAGCGTCACGCTGAACCGCGTGTGCCCGGGGTGGGAATCGACCTCGATCTGTCCCTGGTGCTTGAGCACGATGCGCCGCGCGATGTCGAGGCCGAGACCGGTGCCCTGGCCGACCGCCTTCGTCGTGAAGAAAGGATCGAAGATGCGCTCGCGAATCTCCGCGGGTAATCCCGGCCCGTCGTCGACGACGCGCACCACGACGGAAGGACCCTGGCGGGCCGCCGTGACGGCGACTTGACCCTTGGCCGCGTCGAGCGCGTTGTCGACCAGGTTCGCCCACACCTGGTTGAGCTCGCCGCCGAACCCCTGGATGCGCGGAAGATCGGCCTCCACCTCGAGGTTCACGCCCACCTGTTTCCCGCGGGCCTTTGCATTCAGGACCGCGAGCGTGTCGGCCAGACCCTGGCCCACATCCACCGGTTTGGGCATGGTCGCCTGGTCCATGTAGGTGAAGCCCTTCACCGCGGCAACGAGGTTGTGGATCTTGGATGCGGCGGCCTCGATTTCCGATGCCAGCTGGTACGTCGCGCAGCCGGCCACGAGCCACGCCAGGGTCGCACGGAGCGCTTCGCCATCGAGCGCTTCCGCGAGTTGGTCGAGCGCGTCGAGGGTTACCGCGGACTCCGCCAGCGCTTGCGCGGCGGTGACATCGGCGTGATGGCGCTCGAGCCAATCGGCGATCGAGTCCTCACGGTCCGCCTGCTCGATGGGTGAGCGGCCGAACGTCACGCCGGCCGCAGCGAAGCAGCGCTCGCGTGCTCTGTCGACAGCGGCCTGCTGAGCTTCCGACAACCGTGCGGCGCCCAGTGCTCGGGAAGCCGTTTCGACCTCCGACAACCGAAGCCTGAGTCCCTGGGCGCTCCGGGCGACTGCCGAAGCAGGGTTATTCAATTCGTGCGCAAGCCCTGCCGCGAGCTTGCCGAGGGAGGACATCTTTTCTTCATGAAGGTCGATCGATGTGAAGTGGCGGGCGCGATCGACCATGACGTGCACGAATATCGCGGTGAGCTCGTAACACTCGCGAATCAGTGCCGGTATCTCTTCGCGGGGAATCATGAAGATCTCGGTCGGAACCTCGATCCTCACGTCGCCCGGCGCTGCGACGAGGCGCGAGTACGGCAGGACGCCTCCCACGTCACCCCCACGCCACTCCATGACCTTGTGTGGTCCGGCGCCTCGGTCAAGGCTAATCGTCATGTGGCCGGAAAGCATGATGTAGAGGCCCTGCACCGGTTTGCCCTTTGGCGAGAGGACGTCCCCGGGCTCCAATTGGACCAGGCGGCCGCGAGCGGCGAGCCAGGCGATCTGGTCGGCAGGTGCGCCGGCGAGCAGCCGGTGAGCGGACAAGCGATCTTGAATCGAGGTTTCCAATTCGGTCAGCTTAGTGGCACGTTATACATCGACCGGCTTTTCGGGCGTCGCAGGCCGGTCTCACCCATTTCACGCGCACCCTGAGGGCCGGGTCCGGTCAGGCGGGGCCGCTTCCCTTCCTTTCCTCCATCTCCTCAATCGTCTTCGGCCAGTCGCCGCGCAAGAGCTGCGAGAGGGCGCGGTCGGCAAGGAGCTTGCCGCCGGTCTGGCAGGTCGCGCAGTAGTTGGATTCGTTCTCGGCGTAGACGATCCGCTGGACGGGGGACCCGCACGCGGGGCACGGCTTGCCGTAGCGGCCGTGCACGGCCATGCCTTCGCGAAAGGCGGTGACCTTCTCCGGAAAGGCCTTGGCCGCTTCCCCGACGAGGCGACGGCTCCAGGTGTCGAGCGTCTCGCGCGTCGCGCGCCAGAGCCGCTCGACCTCGTCGTCCGTCAGCCGGCTTGTCCGCTTCGCCGGGGAGAGACGGGCCCGGTGCAGGATCTCGTCGGAGTAGGCGTTGCCGATGCCGGAGAAGAGGCGCGGATCGGTCAGCGCCCGCTTGACGGTGTGGTTCTCCCGTATCAACGCCGACCGAAAGCCCGGGAGGTCGGCGTCGAGCACCTCGAGTCCTCCCCGGTCGAATTCGAGGAGCGCCGATCTGCCGGCGACCAGATGGAGCGAGGCGCGCTTCTTCGAGCCGGCCTCGGTCAAGAGCAGCGTCCCCTCCTCGAAGTCGAACGCCGCCAGCGCGACCCTGCCGCCAACCTTCGCCCCCCTCGCCTTCCAGCGGAGCCGCCCCGCGATCATCAGGTGCAGGACGAGGAAGAGATCTCCCTCGAGCTCGAAGACGAGGCGCTTGCCGATGCGGTGCAGCCGGATGACCCTTCGTGCCTCCGCCTCCCGCAAGGGCGGCGCGATCGAGCGCAGGAGAAAGGGGCTTCCGAGGCGCACGGCTTCGAGCCTTCGGCCCGTCACGCGCGGCTCCAGGGCCGCGAGATACGCCAGGATGTCCGGCAACTCGGGCACGAGCGGGAGCTTAGCCTCAAAGCCCGCGAGAACGGCCGGGACTACAATGCCCGGTCCGGAAGAGAGACTCCCCCGCAAGCATCCAAGCACCAGCATGCCCTCTCTGATCCGCCGCTACACACACTGGCTCCACACGATGTGGCCGGCGGGCACCGTCGAGAAGCTGCCGGAAGTGCGGGAGGACGGGACCACCGCCGTTGCCGGCGTGCGCATCGTCGGAGACCTGACCGGGATCCCGTTGTTGAAGTTTTCGTCGGATACGGGCGCGAAGGCGGTCAACGCCATCCTCGCGGAGCCCGACTTCGTTGCCGTGCGTGGAACGGATCCCGAGGTCCTGGACGTCGCGATCATTGGCGCCGGCGTGTCGGGCATCGCGGCCGCGCTGCAGGCGCGGAAGGCCGGCCTCGCGTTCCAGGTCTTCGAGGCCTCGGAGCCGTTCTCGACGGTCGCCAACTTCCCGAGGGGAAAGCCCATCTACACGTACCCGACCGGCATGCGTCCGGAGGGTGAGCTTCAGTTCCGGTCCGAGGTCCATCCGAAGGAGGAACTGCTGGAAGGGATGGAGAAGGCGGTGACGGAAGCGGGCATCCCGATCACGCTTTCTCGGATCGAGCGGATCGAGCGGCGGGGAAACCTGCTCCACCTGCACCACGGCGAGACCCCGGGCGGGAAGCCCGCGGCCACGACGGCGCGGCGCGTCATCCTGGCGATTGGAAGAAGCGGCAATCACCGCCGGCTCGGCGTTCCAGGCGAAGAAGACTTCGACAGGGTCTTCAACCGACTCTACGATCCGAAGGAGTTCGCCGGACAAGAGGCGTTAGTCGTCGGCGGCGGAGACTCGGCTCTCGAAACGGTGATCGCGCTGGCATCCGCCGGCGCCCACGTGACGCTCTCCTATCGCAAGAAGGAGTTCGCCCGCCCGAAGGCCGACAACGTCGAGAGGATCCGGACGCTCGAGAAGAACCCGTCCGCCGACGTCGGGGTGGAGCACCCGACCTCGGACCGCGTCACGACATCGACCGGCTCGTTCACGAAGATCGGGGAGAAGCCGCATGCGCCGGGCTCGGTCCACCTCGCGATGGCGACCCGAGTC
>JBGPCK010000012.1:0-40599 GCA_041481715.1 Thermoanaerobaculia bacterium
AGAACTGGATCTACGAGGTCAACCTCTGGCGTGTCCCCGCGCGGCCGGCCGGCGGTGCACCGGCGGCGTTGCGCTTGACCGAGGCGACCGACGAATGGAACTTCGAGCCACACGTTTCTCCCGACGGACGCCGGGTTGCGTTCGTCTCGACGCGCTCGGGCAACGAGGAAATCTGGGTGGTTTCCCTGGATGGCTCGGGCACGAAGCGGCTAACGTCCTTTCGAGGAGCGCGCCTCGAAACGCCGCGCTGGTCGCCCGACGGGCGGCGCCTCGCTTTCTCGGCCCGCGTCCCGGCCCGCGCCGACCTCTACGTCGTCTCCGCCGACGGCGGCGTGCCCGAGCGCCTCACGGCGGAGGCGGCCGACGCTGTAGCGCCGAACTGGTCGCGAGACGGCCGATCGCTGTATTTCGCCTCGCGCCGGGGCGGCAGCGCGTGGCAGGTCTGGCGGCTCGAGCTCGACGGGCGGCGGATCACGCCGGTCACCGCGGCGGGCGGCTACGCGGCACAGGAGTCCCCGGACGGGAAGTGGCTCTTCTTCACGCGCGCGGACGCGCCCGGCATCTGGAAACAGGGCACCTCGGTGGGCCCGGCGGGGCCGGTCGAGCGCGTTACCGACCGCCTCGCGCCCGAGGACTGGGCCAACTGGCTCGCGGGCGCGCAAGGGCTCTATTTTCGCGAGCTGTGCCCGCGGCACGAAGGCCCGGCAGCGGCGTTTCTCGCCTATGGAACCTCGACGCCCGTGGATCTGGCTCTGCTGCCCGAGCAGGGAATGTCGGGCCTGGCGGTCTCCGGCGACGGAGATTGGATCGTCTACCCTCGCATCGATCGCCACACCTGCGACATCCGCGTCATCGAGAACCCGGTCTAGGCCGGCGCGCCTTCGGCAGCCGGTCCTCAGGACAGAAGATCGGCCGGGCGGATCGGGACCCTTCGGACCCGCTTTCCCGTCGCGGCGAAGATCGCATTGGCCACGGCCGGCGCAACCGGGGGCACCGGCATCTCGCCGAAGCCGGTCGGGCGCGTCCCGCCGCCAACGGTATGCACCTCGACCTGCGGCATCTCTCCGATCGAGAGAAGCGGGTAGTCGCGGAAGCTCTTCTCTGCCACACGGCCGTCCTGGATCGTGATTTCCCCCTTCAGCGCGTAGGAGAGGCCCCACGCCACGCCGCTCTCGACCTGCCCTTCGAGACCCAGGGGGTTCACGACCTGGCCGCAATCGGTTGCGCAGACGATGCGATGGACGCGCACGTCTCCCGACGGCCCAACGGAGACCTCCGCGACGTGCGCGAGCGTCGTGCGCCCATGGTAGACGTTGCAGGCGATCCCGAGGCCGGAGCGCCGGCCCGGGCGAGCGGTCAGCGGCGCTCCCCAGCCGGCCTTCTGACCGGCCAGTTCGAGCACCGCCCGCAGGGCCGACCGGTCGACTCTTCGCGACGCGAACGCGAAATCTCCGTTCAGAAGCTCCCGGCGCAGCGCCAGCGGATCCTTCCCCACGCGCTGTGCGATCTCGTCCAGAAAGCACTCGCGCGCGAAGACATTGGGTGGATAGAAGACCGACCGCCAGGCCCCGGTGCGAATCGGCGACTCGATGTCCGTCCAATCCGCTTGGAGATTCGCGATCGCGTAGGGATTGTCGTAGCCGCCCCAGGGGTTCACGTCCGGCTGGTCCACTGCGTTGGGATCGAAGGCGCCGAACATCGAAAGGTGGAGCGACGTGAACCGCTGGGTCCACGCCACGATCCGCCCGGCGGAGTCGAGCCCGGCCTGAAGATCCACGCGGCCGGCCGGATGTAGAAAGTCTCCTTCAAAGTCGTCGCGGCGCGACCAGACGACCTGCACCGGGCGCCCGGCGGCTCGCGCCACCTCGGCGGCCTCGGTCGCATAGTCGGCGCCGAGGCGCCGCCCGAAGCCTCCTCCGATCAACGTCACGTGCACCGTGACGTTCTCGGGCGCGATCCCGAGAAGCTTCGCCGCCTCTCGCTGGACCCGTTGGGGGTTCTGCGTCGGCGCCCAGATCTCGCACCTTCCGTCCTCAACGCGCGCCGTGGCGTTGCCCGGCTCGACGCAGGCGTGCGCCTCGAACGCGTCGCGGTACACGGCGCTCATCCGGGTCGCGGCGGTGGCGAGGGCCGCCTCCGCGTCCCCCTCCTTGCGCGAGACATGCCCGGGACGGGCCGCGGCCTCGTCGATTCGACGCCAGATCTCTTCGCTAGAGAGCTTCGCATTCTTTCCCTCGTCCCAGGACACCTCGAGCGCGTCGCGTCCCGAGAGCGCCGCCCAGGTGTCGCCGGCGACGACGGCGATGCCGCTGGAGATCTCGAAGATGCGGTGAACGCCTGCGACCTTCTCCGCTTTCGTCGCATCGAAGCGCTTCGCCTTCCCGCCGGCCACCGGACAACGCGCCACGGCGGCGAAGAGCATCCCCGGCACTCGCGTGTCCAGGCCATAGGCGGCGCGGCCCGACACGATCGCTGGACCGTCAACCCGCGGCACGCGCGTTCCGACGATGCGAAAGTCCTTGGGGTCCTTGAGCGCCGGCTCCTTGGGCAAAGGCAGCGTCGCGGCGAGCGGAACGAGCGCGCCGTACGAGAGGCGGCGGCCCGTCGCCGCGTGAACGATCGACCCGTTCTCGGCCCGGCAGGCCGAGCGATCGACCCTCCACGTGCGCGCCGCGGCCTCGAGCAGCATCTCCCGCGCCGCGGCGGCGGCCTGGCGAAGTGGTGTCCACGAGGCCGCCACGCTGTCGCTGCCGCCCGTGTTCATATCCGTGTAGTCGGGCCCGGGAGAGGCTTGCTCGATGGAAATGGAGGCCCAGTCGGCCTCGAGCTCCTCGGCGAGGATCATCGCGAGCGACGTCCGCACGCCCTGCCCCATCTCCGAGCGCGCCGCGACGAGCGTGACGCGGCCGTCGCGGCCGATCCGAATCCACTGGTTCGGCGCGAAGCGCGCGGCCCCGGAGGGCTTCGCGATCTGCCCCGCGAGCGGAACCCGCAGCACGAGAGCAGCCGCGCCCGCCAGTGAGCCATACCTCAAGAAGTCGCGTCGCGTTGCGCTCATCGAGCGCCTCCGAGCTCGCTCGCGCGGCGCACGGCACGCCGAATGCGCTGGTAGGTGCCGCAGCGGCAAACGTGATCGCCGAGCGCGGCGTCGATGTCGGCATCGGCAGGGCGCGGCTTGCGCGACAAGAGCGCCGCGGTTTCCAGGATCATCCCGGACTGGCAGTAGCCGCATTGCGCGACGTCCTCCTCGATCCAGGCCCGCTGGCACGGGTGGCCTCCGTCGCTCGAAAGCCCCTCGATCGTCGTAAAGCGGCCGCCAGCGGCCGCCGAGATCGAAACCTGGCAGGCACGCACCGCCTCGCCCGCCTGGAGCACCGTGCAGGCCCCGCAGACGCCCATGCCGCAGCCGTACTTGGTACCCGTCAGCCCAAGCCGGTCGCGCAGCACCCAGAGCAGCGGCATGTCCGGATCCGCCCCCTCGACCTCGCGCCGGCGGCCGTTGACCGTCAAAGCGAAACGCGCCATGGTCCCCTCCTACACGATGGCTTACGAAAACGGCCCTCGGGAAGTCCCGAGGTCCTTCCGAGGTTTCGCCGAGGGCTGCGGTCGGAGAGAATCTCCGCGAGGGAAGAGCCGATGAAGATCGCGGTGATCGGCGCGGGTGGAGTCGGCGGCTACTTCGGCGCGAGGCTGGCCGCCGCCGGGGAAGAGGTGACGTTTCTCGCCCGAGGCCGACACCTGGAGGCCATTGCCCGCGACGGCCTCGTGATCCGAAGCGACGTGGGAGACCTGCGGCTGTTCCCGGCGAGGGTCGCGGAAGATCCGGCCGGGGTCGGTCCGGTCGATCTCGTGGTGATCGCGGTCAAGGCCTGGGACACGGAAGGAGCCCTCCGGACCGCGCGCCCGCTGCTGGGACCAGCAACCCGAATCGTCTCCTTCCAGAACGGCGTAGAGACGCGCGACGCCCTTGCCCTAGAGTTCGGAGAGGAGCGGGTTCTGGGCGGGGTCGCCTACATCGCGGCGTGGATCGAGTCCCCCGGCGTCATTCGACACGCCGGCACTCTCGCCCGACTTACCTTGGGCCGTTTCGACGGCAAGAGATGCGAGACGGCCGAAGCCTTCGCCGCCGCCTGCGGCCGGGCGGGGCTCGCGGCCTCCGTCAGCCGCGACATCGGGCTCGCGATCTGGGAGAAGTTCGTGTTCCTCACTGCCGTGAGCGGATTGACCGCGCTCGCGCGGCTCCCGGTCGGTCGGATTCGCGAGAACCCCGAGACCCGCGAGCTGCTGCGGCGGGCGATGAGCGAGACGGACGCCGTCGGGCGTGCGCGGGGTGTCGGCCTCTCCGAAGACACCGTGGAGCGGCAGATGGCCCTTTGCGACGGCCTCTTTCCGGAATCCGTCTCTTCGATGCTCAACGATCTGTTGAAGGGAAACCGGCTCGAGCTGCCCTGGCTCTCCGGAGCAGTCGCGCGAATGGGACGCGAATCGGCCGTCGAGACGCCCACGCACGCGTTCGTCGCGGCGATCCTCGGCCTTCACGCCGCGGGCTCCGGCCGGGCGTGATCAAGCCCGATCCGCTCCGAGGATTGCGCGGACCTCTTCGCGATACTCGCGCTCGCTGCCGGTGAGTCGGCGCAGCTTCTCCAGAACGATCCGGCGAAACGTCCGCCGGGCGTAGGCAAGCCGATTGGTGACGTCGGTCGGAGACATTCCGAGCTCCGCAGCGAGCCGCGCATAGGTCGGGGCGCCCTCCGGTCCCGGGTCGAGGTCGTAGCGCTCGAAGAGACGAAAGGCGTCCGGCTTCCCGCGCTCCCCGCAGTGCGCCTCGAGCTCTGCGACGGCTGCGGCGAAGATCCCGCGCACGAACTCCTCGTGGAAGAAGTCCTCCATCGACTTTCCCGCCGGGGTCGGCCTCTCGGAGAGCTCTCCCTCCGCCCCCTCGAAGTCGAGCGAGAGCAGGGGCGTCCCCGGGTGCCGCCGTTGGCGCCGCGCGGCCTTGCGCTCGTTGGCGACGTAGCCGTCGAGGCAGGTCCGCAGGAACGTGCGGAAGCTTCCCTTCTTCGGGTCGTAGCCCGCGAACCAGTGCTTCTCGAAGGCGCGGGCAAAGAACCCTTGTGTCAGATCCTTGGCCGGCTCCGTCTCCGCCCTGAAGCGCAGGCGCACGTACTTGTAGGCGGGCTTCCAGTAGGCCTCGACCACGGCGCCGAACCCTCGCTTCCGGACCTCGAGGTCGGGGCTCCCGGCCTCGCGAATGACCGACGGCCGCGTTGTCGGAAAGCGGCTCCCCGGCCCGCCGATCCCGGTGTCCTCGCGCATGCGCGCCAGAGAATACCCGCTCTGCCAGAGGCCGGCCGGCTCAACGCTCCGGCTCGAGCGGATCGCCGATGCAATGGCGGTCCTTCCGCTCAGAGACGGAGCCGGCCGAACGTGTCGCGCGTTTCGACGTTCAGGTCGTAGGGCGGCGGGAGGCTCGCGCCCGCGCGGCGAGGCCTCCGGAGAAGCTCTCCGCCGCAGTTGGGGCAGCGCCCCGACAGGGCTCGAGAGCATGCCGGGCAGAACGTGCACTCGTGGCTGCAGATCCAGGCCTCGGCAGAGAGATCCACGGCCGCGCCGCACTTCTCGCACCGCGGCTTCATCGCCAGGCCGCTCACACGGCGTCCGGCGTATCCGTCTCGAGTCGGAATGGAAGGCCGAGCAGCCGCGAGCGAAGCGCGGAAGGCGTCACGCCGAACGCGCGGCGAAAACAGTAGGTGAAGTGGCTGTGACTGGCATAGCCGAGCTGGAGCGCCAGTTCCGTGAGCCGCGTGCCCCGATCCGCAACGCCCTCGAGCGACCGGCGCAGCCGGATCTGGTGCTGGTACTCCGACAGCGTGAGACCGGTCTGCCGCCGGAAGACGTGGCAGAGGTGAAATGCGGAGCAGCCGAGCTCCCGGGCGAGCTGCGAAAGGTCGAGCGGCTCGCAGGCCGAGAGCGCGAGCAGCGCCTTGGCTCCTTCGGCCAGATCGGCATGGCGGCCCGCCGCACCGGCGGTCGCGCGCTCCCGCGCGGCGGGCGTCTGAACGGCGCTGGCGACGACGCGGTCGAGGATCCAGACCATGGTCTCCTCGAGGTAAAGGCGATCGGGCCGCTCCGCCGTTGCGGCGTGCAGAAAGGCGCGGCGCTGCTCCAGATACGTCCGCGGATCGCTCGGGCCCCAGGCGAAGCGAAACGGGCGGTCCGGGCTGTCCGCCGCGGCGGGGTCGTGGCGGGCCAGAACCTGCCGCAGCGTGCCGGGCTCGATCCAGTACCAGTCGCACTCGTCTCCGTCACGCCCGACGCTGGACCTCCGGTAGGCCTGACCGGGGTTGTAGAACGTGACGAGATTCGGTCCGGCGACGAATGCCGGCTTCCCCTCGTGCTGGATCCGGACGACCGTTCGCGGGAAGACGAAAATGGCGTTGCGCGCCGGTCCAGAATCCACGAAGAGCGGGTCGTCCGGGCCGCACCGGAACGTGGCCATCACGAGCAACGGACTGCGAAAAATCAGACGGTCGACGCGCGTCATGGCCTGGGTGATCGGATCGCCCGGGCGCTCGGGATCCTCCCCGATCGCGACCGGGAAGGCGGGTTGCGCCGCGCCGTCGCCGGCCCACCGGGCGAACTTGCGAGGATTCGAGAGCGGAAGAGAAGTGCCCATGCGCCTCGACCTTGCCTTTCTTGAGATGGAACGATTTGTCAAAGGATTGCTCGCCCGGCCGCGGGGCCGCCCCAAGCCCCTCGATGAGGATACGAGAAGGGCTCGCGAGGGTTTCCGCCTTCCCGTCGGCCGCCTCCTTTTCACTCCTCGATCGCGGCGCCGACCTCGCGCAGATGCTCCCGGAACGTGAGCCAGGAAGAGCGCCCGTCATCGTCGGCGAAGACGAGGTCGCCTGCCGTTGCCGCCATGTCAATAGAGCCGGACGGGCAGCAGCCGCTCCATCGCGAGAGGCTTTTCGAGCTTCGCGCGGCGCTCGAGAACCTGCTCGAGGTGGCGTTCGCCGTGATCGGCGTAAAGCTCGAGGAGCTGCCGCAGGGTGACCTCTCCCCACTCGGCGTGGATCCCGGCGTTGTCCCACGCCTTCGGCGCGGCCCGCCGCAGGAGACGCGCGGAAACCGACCGCAGGCGGGCAAAGAGGTCGAGCGTGTCCCGCAGAAGCGACGCGTCGAACCCAGCGTACGCCAGGCCGGACGCGAATCGGTCCTGGTCGTAACCGGGGAATCGCGCTCCGGGCTCGGCCAACGCCTGCCGGAAGCGAATGGCCCCGACGGTCTCGGAGTCCGTCACGTGGCACAGCACTTCCTGAATGGTCCATTTGTCCGGAATCACGCGGGCTCCGAGGTCCGCGGCGTCGAGCCCCTCGAGGGATTGGCCGAGCCGCCGCGGCCCCGCCTCGTACACCGCGAGCAGGCGCTCGGTCGAGATGTCCTGGTAGCCGTCGGGAAAGGTGGCGGGAGCCTCAAGGATTTCTTTTCTCACGGGTGGGCCTCTCGAAAGGCCGGATTCCGCAGGAGCCCGAGCGCGACGCCGGTCGGCGCTTGGCGCTGTCCCTCCACGAGCGCGACCATGAGCTGCGCCGCGGGCTCCAGGTACCGCGCGGCCGAGAGCGGCCCCACGAAGGCGGCGTCGAACCCGAGGCCCCGGATGAAGCGGTCGGCCAGAGCGTTGCCGCCCGCGTCGTCTCCGCAATAGAAGACGGTCGGCGCAACGCCGCCGAACCGCGTCTCTCCGGCCACGACCTCCGCGTAGACGTGGTTGAAGGCCTTCACCACCCGGCCGTCCGGGATGGCCCGCGCGATCTCCTCCGCGCCGGAGGTCGTGTGGCCGAGCAAGAGCGAGAGCCCATCTGGCGTGGAAGGGTTCGTCGCGTCGAGCACCGTACGGGCGTTCCAGCTTCCCGCTCGGGTGAGCGCTCGGAAGGTCTGCTGCCACCGCGTCGCGAGCAGGACGAGCTCGGCCGGGGCGACGGCGTCCGCATAGGAGCCACCGGCGGCGCCGTGGCCCGCCGACCGCGCCGCCTCTTGCGCGAAGCCGGGCTCGTGAGAGCCGAAGACGACCGTGTGCCCCGCCCGCGCCGCCCGGGCCCCCAGGGCGCGCCCCATCCGGCCGCAGCCGACCACGCCCACGTTCACGCAGGGAACGGTAGCGGCTGGCCGACATCAAACAAAGCTCTTTGTTTTCACAGAAGCGATGAGATATATTCACATGTCATGGCGCCCCGAGACGGTCGATGAGTCTCGAGATCCGGCATCTGAAGCTGCTGCTCGCGGTCTGCGAGGAGGGGTCGCTCACGGGCGCCGCGCGTCGCCTCAATTTGACCCCGTCGGCGCTCTCGCATCAGCTTCGCGACGCGGAAAGGACGCTCGGGCGGCCGCTCTTCCTGCGGGAGGGCCGGCGGATGCGACTGACTTCCGCCGGTGAGCGGCTGCGCCGCTCGGCGGAGCTCGTGGTCCGGGAGCTCGAGGGCGCCGAGCGCGAGGTCCGAGAAAGCGAGCGCCAGGCCGAGGGTACGGTCCGCATCTCGACCGAATGCAACACCTGCTACCACTGGTTGCCGGCCGCGCTCGAGGTGTTCCAGCACCGGTACCCCGCCGTGGACGTGGAGGTCGTCGTCGAGGCCACGCGGGAACCGGTTCCCGCGCTGCTCGACGGGAGGATCGATGTCGGCATCGTCAGCGACCCGGTCAAGAGCTCTCGCATCGCCCTCGAGTTCCTCTTCGAGGACGAGCTGGTGGCCGTGCTGCCGGCAGACCACCGGCTTCGCAAGGCGCCCTATCTGCGGGCGGAGGACTTCGCGTCGGAGAACCTGATCACCTACGCCGCGCCGAAGGAGGAGTTGACGGTCTTCACCGAGGTGCTGCAGCCCGCCGGCGTGCGGCCGCGCAAGTGGACGCCCATGCAGTTGACCGAGGCGATGGTGGAGATGGTTCGTGCCGGACGGGGTGTGGGCGTCATGGCCCGCTGGGCCGCCGAGCCGCACGCGCGAAGGGGCGGCGTTCTCGTCAAGCGCCTCACGCGCAGGGGCCTCCCGCGGCAATGGAGCGCGGCATGGATCAAGCGCCGCCGGGCCCCCGCATACCTGGCAGACTTCGTGAGAATCCTGGCCCGCACCGCGAGCCCGGCCGTCACCGCGATCACGCGCAGCGGCACACACGGATAGGACCGGGGCTTTCGGCCGCAGGCGTTCGCTGTGTGAACGGCGGCCGAGATCGACGCCACCCCGTTCCTCGATGAGCCCGGGTGACCGGCCGCCGCGCGATCAGATCCGGTCGAGCTCCGCCACCGTCCGCTCGTTGACCACGTTTCCGGTGTTCAACGTCGTCTTCGGCTCGATCAGAACGACGTGCGTCTCTTCCTCGGCGACCGGCATGTGCTCGACGCCTCGGGGTACGACCACGAATTCGCCCGGATCCAGCGTCACGTCCTGGTCCCGGAACCGGATCGTGAGCCTCCCCGTGACGACGAGGAAGAGCTCGTCCTCCCGATCGTGCTTGTGCCAGAGGAACTCGCCGAGCACCTTCACGAGCTTGACGTAACAGTCGTTGACCTCGCCCACGATCTTGGGGCTGTAGTGGTCTTGGAAGGTCGCGAGCTTCTGCGAGAGATTCACCTTTTGGATCTTCATGAATTCTCCTCCGCCGGGGGCAGGCTTCGGTCTCGGACTTGTTCGGACGTGAGCCCGTAGAGCGGCGGCGTCTCGACACCAAGCATGGCCAGCTGGAGGTAGATCTGCCCGCGGTGGTGCACCTCGTGCTCGATCATCAGCCGCAGCCACTTTCCGATCGGGATCTCGGCGCCGCCCGGCGTCACGCAGCGCTCGGCGAGGTCGGCATCCGACAACCCGCGAAAAATCTCCATCGACTCCGCGTGAAGGCACTCGAAGTACGCCTGGACCGCCGGCAGCCCTTTGGCCAGCTCCTCTTGGTGGCCCGGGTAACGCGAGGGGCGGCGCTGGACGTTCTCTCCGTACATCCAACGCTCGATGCCCGCCAGATGCCGAACCAGATCTCCCAGCGTGAACTTGCCCGGTTTCCAAGCCCACTCGAGGCGTTCCTCCGGAATCCGGACGACGACGCGGCGGGTCCTCTCGCGCACCTTCTCCCAGTAGTCGAGAAACGGCGCGACGCGGGTAACTTCCATGAGCTATCCCGCGGACGCCGCGAGGCGCTTCAGAATCGCCTCCGCCTCGAGCACGATCCGCCGGACGATCTGGCCCGCAGGGACCAGGTCGTCGATGAGCCCCGCATCCTGGCCGATGAAGAGAGGGGCGTACGTGCGGTCTCCGGTTTCCTGCGCGTGACGCATGCGGGCGCCCACCTCGGCGCGCCGGGCGCGCAGCTCTCCTTCCCGCCCGCTCCACTCCTCGATCAGGCGGTTGCGCACGACGCGCGAGAAAGCGCCCGGCCACACGCGGCCTCGGGCGATGTCCGGAATCTCTGTCAGGACCGTGTCGTGGCCGTCGCTTTCGAGGATCGCCTGCTTGTAGGCCGGCGCGATCGGCGCCTCCGGTGTCGCCAGAAACCGCGTGCCGAGGAGCACCCCTTCGGCGCCGAGCGCCAGGGCCGCCGCGAGACCTTCGCCCGTGGCGATCCCGCCGGCGACGAGCACCGGCAGGGGCGCGACCGCGCGCACGACCTGCGGCACGAGCGCCACCGTGCCCATCAGGCCGACGTGCCCTCCCCCTTCGCTGCCCTGGGCCGCGACGGCGTCGGCGCCTGCCTCGGCGGCGCGACGCGCCTCTGCGGCCGTCGAAGCCATGTGAAGCACCTTCGCGCCGGCCGCGTGGGCCCGCGCAAAGAGTCCGGCCAAGTCTTGCTCGGGCCATGCCCATGCCGTCGAAAAGACCGGCGGCCGGGCGGCGAGAACGGCCGCCAATGCCGCCTCGTCCGCCAGGAAGAGCAGCAGGTTCAGGCCGAACGGACGCGAGGTTGCCTCGCGGATCGCGCGCGCCTGCGCTTCGACCTCGCCCGGTGGCAGCGCCGCGCAGCCGAGGATGCCGAGGCCGCCGGCATTGGAGACCGCGGCCACGAGATCCGGCCCCGTGGCCCCGGCCATTCCGCCGAGCACGACTGGCTGGTCGATCCCGAAGAGCTCGCAGACGCGCGTGCGCAAGCGGAGAAACTCCCTATCTATTTCGGAAACTCGGCCGCGTCGAGCCCGGGAATCACGGCGAGGGCGTTTTTGTAGTAGAGCTTTTTCAGAACCTCGTCGGGCAGCTCCAGGCCGTACATCTTCCAGAAGGCGTGCCGCTTTCGATAGTAATCGAAGTATTCATCCGCGGTCTCGAGCACGCGGAAGTAGACCGGATACTCCGAAGGTTCCCAGGTGTCCTTGCCGAACATCACGCGGTCCTGGTACTTCACGAACCATTCCCGCGCGAAGCGCGGCTGCCGCCCGAGCTCGGCGAGCACGGCGCCGATCTCCGTGTACACGTTCGGGAGAGCGTCGAAGAGCCTCCCGAGCCGGGCGAGGTCTCCGCCGAGCCAACCGAGGTGCGCGTCGATGAACTTCGTCTTCGGGTGCTTCGCAAAGAGGTGATGCTGTTCCCCGATCAACTGCTCCCAGGGCGGGTACTTGTCGGGCGGACGCGCCCGTTGGGGGAATTGCTTGAGCTCGAGCCACCGCTCGTTGTACTTGTCCTGCGGATCGAAGAAGGACTTCGGCTCGGCGGTGTGGATCAAGACCGGGATCCCGAGGGTGGCGCACTTCTCGAAGACCGGGTCGAGGCGAGAGTCGTCCGCGGCCACGCGCCGTCCCTGCCGGTCCTTCACGGTCATGCCGAGGTTCTTGAAGATCTTGAGCCCCTGCGCGCCGTTGCGCACGTCCTTTTCGAGCTGTGCCGCAGCGCGCTCTCCCCAGCCCGGATCCTCGATCCCGGCGAAGTCGAGGTTCGCGAACACGACGAACCGCTTCGGGTATCGGCCCTTCAGGGTCGCGAGCCCGTGGACGAGCTCCTCCCCCTGGCCGCCGGAGAGGTTGACCATCACACGCATGTTCATCGCATCCATGGCGCCGACCATCTGCGCGACCGCGGCCTCCGAGAGGTCCGTGTCCTGGTGGTTGTGGACGTCGATGAACGGGTATTTCGCTCGCGCCACGGGATGCTGCGGCACGACGAGCGTCGACTTCGGCTCGTAGTCCTCGATCGACATCGACTGTGCCGCGGCAAGCGCGGGCAGGAGAGCGAGGCCGGCGGCTAGAAGGAATCGCGGCGTCTTCCTCATGGGAAAAGGCTATGCGAGGCAGAGCTCGCGGCAAAGCGAACTCTTTTCATCATTCGGTGTCGCGGGTCTCATCGGGACATTCCGTCCCGGTCCACTTTCGCCCTTCCGGCACTTGGAAACCGGCACGCGCTTGAGCTACAAGGCGGAGGATGGGCGCGCCCCTCTTCGTCGTCGATGCTTTCACGCAACGGCCATTCGCCGGCAATCCGGCGGCGGTCTGCGTTCTGTCGGGCGAGCGCGAGGAGGGGTGGCTCGCGAGCGTGGCCCGCGAGATGAACCTCTCCGAGACCGCCTTCTTGCGCCAAGGCGGCGACGCCTGGAGCCTGCGCTGGTTCACGCCGAAGGTCGAAGTCGACCTGTGCGGACACGCCACCCTCGCATCGGCGCACGTCCTGTGGGAGTCCGGGCTCGCGGACTCGGGCAGCGAGTTGCGTTTCACGACCAAGAGCGGGACGCTTCGCGCGGCGCGCAGCGGACTCGAGATCGAGCTCGACTTCCCGGCCGAGCCGGCCACACCCGCGCCCCCGCCCGAGGGCCTTCTCGGGTCCCTCGGCGCCGCCGCCCCCCGTTTCACGGGCCGCAACCGCCTCGACTTCCTCGTCGAGCTCGAATCCGAAGAGGCGGTGCGGGCGGTCCGTCCGGACTTCGCGGCGCTCGCCGCGGCGACCCGGCCCGCCCGGGGCGTGATCGTCACCGCCCGCTCCGATTCCCCCGAGCGCGACTTCGTCTCCCGCTACTTCGCGCCTTCCGCCGGCATCGACGAGGATCCGGTCACCGGCTCCGCGCATTGTTGCCTGGGACCCTTCTGGGCCGAGCGCCTCGGCAAGTCGAATCTCATCGGCTACCAGGCGTCCGCGCGCGGCGGCACCGTCGGCGTGCGCGTGGCCGGAGGCGGACGGGTCGCCCTGATCGGCCGGGCCGTGACCGTCTCGCGCGGCGAACTGGTCGACTGACCCTTCCGCCGCCAGGCCGCGGCGCACGGGGCCGAAGGACATCGCGCCCGGGCCCCGCATAGAATCCGCCGGCAAGGAGAAACCATGAGAAAGATCGCAGGGCTCGCCCTGTTTGCGGCGCTCGTTTCTTTGCCGGCCCGGGCCGAAGAGCCGTTTCTGGCCGTGCGCGCCGCGCGGCTGCTCGACATCCGCTCCGGACGCTACGTCGAGAGCCCCGTCGTCGTGATTCGCGGCGATCGCGTCGAAAGCGTCGGGGCTTCCGTCCCGCCCGGCGCCCGGGTGCTCGATCTTGGAAATCGCACTCTCTTGCCCGGTCTGATCGACGCGCACACCCATGTCCTGCTCCAGGGGGACGCGACGGAACCCGAGTACGAGTACCAGATCCTGAAGGAGTATCCGGCCCACCGCGTGGCCCGCGCCGTGCGCGCCTTGAAGATCGCGCTCGAGCACGGTTTCACGGGACTCCGGGACCTGGAGACCGAGGGAGCCGGCTACGACGACGTCGCGCTGCGCGACGCGGTGAATGAAGGCGTGATCCCGGGGCCGCGGATGCAGGTCGTGGGTCCGGCGCTCTCGACGACGGGAAGCTATCCCATCACGCACTTCCGGCCGGACTGGAAGTTCCCCACGGGCGTTCAGATCTGCGACGGCGCCGACGGCTGCCGCAAGGCGGTCCGGGAGCAGCTCTCCTACGGCACCAACTGGGTCAAGATCTACGCCAACACGGGCGGCCTCCGGCTGACCTCGGACGGCTACGTCGATTCGCCTCCCAACTGGACGAAGGAGGAGATCGCGGCCGTCGTCTCCGAGGCGCACGCGCACGGCGTCAAGGTCGCGGCGCACGCGCGCTCGGACAGCGGGGTCCGGATCGCCGTCGAGGCCGGCGTCGACTCGATCGAGCACGGCGACTCGATCCGCCCCGAGATGGCCGCCGAGATGGCGCGCAAGGGCATTTTTCTCTGCCCGACGTTGACGGTGGTCCACTACGTCTCCGCGCCGCGTGTGGCCGCGGGCTGCGCGATTTGCGCCGAGTCGGAGAAGATCCAGGCCAAGTCCGTCGCCAACTGCCGCAAGGCGGGAGTCAAGATCGTCTTCGGAACGGACGCGGGCGGCTTCCCCTGGACGGAGCTCAATGAGGCCCAGGAGTTCGAGTGGGAAGTCCGGCTTGGAATGACCCCGCTCGAAGCGATCCGCAGCGCCACGACGGTTGCGGCCGAGCTTTTGGGCTGGCAGGGCAAGGCGGGGTCGGTCGAGACCGGCGCCTGGGCCGACCTCGCCGCGGTTTCGGGGGACCCGCTCTCGGATGTCTCGGTTCTCTCGCGCATCGACTGGGTGATGAAAGCCGGCCAGGTCGTGCGGTCCTCCGAGACGCGGTAGCGGCGGTGCTACGCGTCGGCCTGACCGGCGGGCTCGCATCGGGAAAGTCCACGGTCGCGCGCCTGCTCGCCGAGCAGGGCGCCGTCGTCTTCGACGCGGACGCGATCGTGCGCGACCTCTACACGCCCGACGGCGCCGGGGCCGCCGCCGCGAAGGACCTCTTCGGCAGCGCCGTGCTCGACGCTGCCGGCCGCATCGACCGGGCGAAGGTCGCCGAGGTCGTGTTCCGAGATCCGGCCAGCCGGCACGCCCTCGAGGCGCGGATCCACCCGCTCGTACAGGCCGAACGCGCCCGCCGCTTCGCCGAGGCCGAGCGTCAGGGCGCCCGAATCGCCGTGGCCGAGGCCTCGCAGCTTCTCGAGGCTCGGACGGAGGGCGACTACGACCGCATCCTCCTGGTCGTGGCCCCGGAGGCCGAGCGCGTGCGGCGCTGGGAATCCAAGGGAGGAGACGCGGAGGACGCGCGGCGCCGCATGGCCTCGCAGCTGCCGCCGGCGCAGGCCATCGACCGCGCGCAGGACACGATCGTCAACGACGGCTCGCTCGAAGACTTGCGCCGCAAGGTCCTGGAGATCTACCGACGCTGGACCGCTGACCCGAGCGCGTGATTCTCAAGACGAACACGCCCGCCGCCTGGGTCGAGACCGTTCTCTCCGACTTCGACGCGTTCCTGCTCGATCATGCCGCCTGCGAGCGCAAGGCCTCGGCCACCGCGATGACGCTCGTTGCGCACTATCCCGATCGAACCGAGCTCGTGCGGCAGTGCCTTGCCGTCGCGCGCGAGGAGCTCGAGCACTTCGAACGCGTCTGGGAAAAGCTCACGGAGCGAGGCCTGGTGCTCGGCCCCGACACCCGCAACCCCTACATGGCGCGCCTCGCGCGGGAGTACCGGAAGGGCTCGGAGGCGTATTTCCTCGACCGCCTGCTCGTCACGGGCATCGTCGAGGCACGCGGCTGCGAGCGGTTCGGCCTCGTCGCGGCGGCGCTGCCCGCGGGGCCGCTCCAGTCGTTCTACCGTGACATCGCGCGTTCCGAGGTGCGGCACCACGAGCTTTTTCTCGGCCTCGCTCACCGCTACTTTTCGCAAGACGTGGTCGCGGCGAGGCTCGAGGAACTGCTCGACGTGGAAGCGCGCGTCGTTGCGGAGCTCCCGGTGCGGGCGGCGATGTACTGATCGGGAGAGCGAAGCGACCGAGGATCCCGAGCTCCGGCGCCACGGTAGCCGTGAAGTCCGACGGGCTTCCGGACGGCTGAACCGGCCGGGATAGGCTCTAGCAGGTTGCTGAAAAAGGGTGTGGGATGGCGTTGCGAGCGCCGCGGAGTCAGATGCCAGGAGACGCGACGACGGCGATGCGGTGGCATCGCAGAGGAGCGGCGAGGTCTTTGATCGGGCGCTCGACGCGCCCGAACGAGGGTGGAGAGCAGTTGGTGGCATCTGAGTCAAAGGCAGCGGGCCCGCTCCGGTTTGAAACTCTCGGCCGCCGTTCGCGAAGCGAATGCCTGCGGCCGAAAGCCGGACTCGACGCCCGCATCCATTTTTCAGCAGCCTGCTAGCCTTCATGAACGCACCCAACAAGGCCCTCAACCAATACCTCTCGCGTCATGCGGAGCCCGAGGCCGAGGTCGCCTCGCTTCTGCCGGGCGCCTTCGGCCACGTCCTGATCGTGCCGGCCTATGGCGAAGGAGAGAGTCTGTTCCAGCTCATCGCCTCCGTGCCCGGCGGGCCGGCCGGGCCGGTGCTCGTCGTCGTGGTCCTCAATGCCCGTGGCGACTCCCCCCCGCCCGTTTACGAAGCGAATCGGGCCGCCCGCGAGCGGTTCGAGAGGGATCTGCCGGCAGCGACCCTTCTGTCCGAGACACCTGCAATCCGGGCCTATCCGCTGCATGGAGGAACGCTCCTGCTCATCGACCGGGCGGCGCCCGGAAGGTTCCTTCCGGAAGGGCAGGGTGTCGGCCTCGCGCGCAAGATCGGCAACGACCTCGCGCTGCGGCTGCACTCCGAGGGCAGGCTTTCCTCCCCGTGGCTCCACAACACCGACGCGGACACGCTTCTGACCCCCGACTACTTCGAGCAGACCGCGGTCTTCGATGCCGAGGAGACCGGCGCGGCGATCTACTTCTTCGAGCACCGCTTCGAGGCGGACCCGGATCTCGCGCTCGCGGGAAGGCTATACGAGATCTCGCTGCGCTACTACGTGCTCGGGCTCGCCTGGGCCGGCTCCCCCTACGCCTACCAGAGCATGGGAAGCTGCCTCGCGATCCCGGCCGGCGCGTACGCGAAGGTGCGCGGCTTCCCGAAGAAGAACGCCGCCGAGGACTTCTACGTCCTCGACAAGCTCGCCAAGGTCGGCGCGATCGAGCGCCTGGCGGGTGCGCCGCTCTCCCTCGAGGGACGCCCCTCCGACCGCGTTCCCTTCGGCACGGGACGGGCGCTGCGGGACCTCACGGGCCGGCGCAAGGCGCTTGCGGGCTTCCGCCTCTATCATCCTCTCGTCTTCGCGCACCTGGCCGCGTGGCTGCGGGCCCTCGACCGCCTCGCGAGCTCCGGCGGTGACATCGGCCGGGCCATGACGGAGCTGCCGCCCTCGAGCGCCTTCTTTCGCACGGACCTGCTGCGGGAGGCCCTGGAGGGACTCGGAGTCGCCGGCGCGATCGCGCAAGCCCGCGCCCGCTCGGCAGACGCCGCGACGCTGCGGCGGCACCTGCACACCTGGTTCGACGCCTTTCGAACGCTCAAGCTCGCGCACGCCCTGCGCGACGGAGGGCTTGCCTCCCTTCCCTGGCGGGAGGCGCTCGGCGAGGCGTCGTTCACCGGGCTTTCGGCGTCCCTGGAGGAGGATCCTGAAGGGCTGCGCCGGGCGCTCGCCAGCGAAGAGCGCAAGTTGTCGCAGACGCCGGTCGGCGTGCCGGCCGCATCGAGCCCCGGGGACGCCGGAAAGGCCGACTAATGTCGTGTAACCGAAGTCCTGACCCGCGTCGGCCCGGTAGGGGCGGCCCTTGCGGCCGCCCGCGCCGGGGAAAAGCCCCGCCTCTACGACCAAGGCCGCTATCGAGACTCCCGTTACGCGGCGCTAGAACGGGAAACCGATCGAGATGAAGAACTCGCCGGGACTCTCGCGAACCTGCGAGTGCGCGAGCACGGGCGGCGGCTGCAGATTGGGATCGGTCACGTCCTGGACCACGAACGGGATCGTGCGGCGCGTGAACTTCCACGCGTACTCGGCGCGCAAGGGCCCGATCGGAAGCATGTAGAAGAGGCCCACACCGGCTCCCTGTCGCAGCCCGTCGACCCCTTCGAAGCGCAGATTGATCTGCGAGAAGCTCGCCCAGACCTGCGCCGCGTCGTAGAAGGCAACGGCCCCCAGATTGCCCGCGACGGGAATTCGCAGCTCGGCGCTCAAAGACACGAACCCATTGCCTCCGATGATGCGAGGCCCGGCGCTGCAGTCGTAGTCCGCAAGCGTCGGGAACGAGCCCGCGCAGCTCCCCTTTCCGTCGGGAGGATTGCGGAGGGTGGCCTTGGTGTTGTAGTCGACCGTAGAGCCCGGAATGCCAAGCAGGTCAGTCTCGAAGGCGCGCTCCGTCGAGCGCCCGCCCACGAAGAAGCGCTCCGCGATCGGGACCTGGATGTCCGTCGGGCCGTACGGAAAGATGCCGCCGAAGCGGCCCGAGACGGCCAAAACCGCCCGGCCGATCGGCCGGAAGTAAGCCGCCTGCATCGCGAACTTGGTGTACCGCGCCTCGGCCGCAAAGAGCGGGAACGCGTACTTGCCCGCGAGCGAGGCGTAGTAGCCGCGGTGTGGATCGATGACGTCGTCGCGCCGGTCGTAGAAAAATGCCGGTCCGACCGTGGCTTCCTCGATCGGTTGGTCCGCGCTTGGGAACTGGCTGATCTCGACCGACGAGAGGTCCTCGGGATTGGTCGGCCGGATGCGCTGGTACTCGGCGCGCAGGGCGGCCCGGAAGTGTTTCCCGAAGACGCGCGATACCTCGTTGACAAAACCGAGCCGGTCGAGGTTGATGTTCTGGATCGTTTCGCGCGAAGCGAAAATCACCGACGTGAAGGGATAGTCGTCACCGATCAGAAACGGATCGCGAAAGCTCAACTGCACGCGGTAGCGGCCCGACAGCGCGATCTGACCCTCCAACCCCGCCGAGCGCAGGCCGCCGAGGAGATTGTGTGAGGTGACCCCTCCCACGACGAACGGGTCGTTTCGGTTCTCCGCCGCGTCGGGGACGTACTGGTAACCGAACCCGTAGAGCAGGGACAGCGGCCGCCCCTCCTGTACGTCGACCTGCACGTTGCGCTCGCGGTCACTCGGGTCCGCGGGCTCCGGCCGGACCTCCACACGACGGAAGGCGCCCGTGCGGGAAATCCGACGCTGGGCTTCGAGGATCTTTTCCTCCGAGAAGGGCGCCCCCTCGGTCCAGGTGGCGAGGCGCCGGATCCGGTCGGTGCGGGTCGACGTGTTGCCCCGCACAATGGTCTTTCCGAAGAAGGAGCGCAGACCCTCCTCGACGCGATACGTGACCTCGGCCGTGGCGCGGTCGGGCGAGAAACGGTACTCGTCGCGCACCGACACCTCCAGATAGCCCCGGTCCAGGTAGTAGCCCTGGATCGCGGAGACGTCCGAGCGCAGCAGATTCGGGTTGAACGGCTGCCCAGCCCGAATCGACAGCAGCTTCTCGAGCGCCGACGCGTCGGCGTGCTCGGCGCCGGCCAGGCTGCGGCTGGCCACGAGCGTGCGTGGGCCCTCCTCGATCGGAATGCGGACGACGAGGCGCCCGGGCTTCGATCCGTCCCTTGCGCCGGCCGGTCCCACTTTCGCCCCGACCCAGCCGTGCGCTTGATACCAGCCGAGGATCGCGTCGAGGTCTCCTTTGAGATCCTCGTCCGTCAGCCGGCCGGAGTGCAGCAGCGGCAGGCCCCTCGGCGTCGTCACCATCAGCTTGAGCAGCGTCTTGTCCTTCACCGACGCGTTTCCCTCGAAAACGACCCGCTCGAGGGAGTACTTGGGGCCCTCGTTCACAACGATCGAAATCGTCACCCGCTCGGGCTGCTGGTCCAGGGAGTACGTGACCTTCGCTCGGTAGTACCCCTTACGCTGCAGCTCCTTTTCATGGTTCTCGGCGTACTGAAGGATCAGGTCCTCGTCGAAGACCTGCGCTTCGAGCAACCCATGCACATCGCGCCGCACCCGCTTGGCCTTCACGCCCCGGGTGTCGAAGACGACCTCCGGCCCGACCGACGCGCGGTAAACGGGGCAAATGCGGCCGCCCTCGGACGGCTGCGCAGCGATGAGCTCGATCGACGCCTTCAGCCTCCCCTGCTCTTGGAGGAACTCCCGCATCCGTACCGCGTCCTGGATCGCCTTTGCCTCACGGTACCGGTCGCCCGGCTTCAATCGGGCGCGCGCCAGCAGCTTGTCGGCCGTATAGGGTTCGATCGGACCCAGAAAGATCGCCGGCGCGGTCCGGGCCCTTTCCCCCGCGTCGATGCGATAGGTCACCCGCGCGTCGAAACGCTGCCGGTCGAAGAGCGTTTCCGGCTTCACGGCTGCCTGCGGGAAACCTTCCGCGATGAGTCGGCGCTCGATCGCCGCCGCGCCCTCCTCCACGTCCTCGGCCGAGTAGACGCTGCCTTCGAAGAATTGCAGCGCGCGACGCAGCTCGTCGCGGGAGATGCCGGGGCGGCCCGTGAACCGCAACGGGTAGACGCGAAAGGAGCGGAAGAGGAGGACCCGTACCGCGACGCCACCCTCGGCCGGGGAGGCCTCGACCTCGACGTCGGAGAACTGCAGTGTCGCGAACAGATTCCGGACGGTCTGTGCGGTGCCGGCCTCCGTCAGCGGGCTGCCGGCCCGCACCGCCACGAGCCTCGTGACGTCGGCCGTCTCCACCGGGCCGTCACAGGTGTAGGCGACGGACACGACGGTCCTTCCGTAGAGGCTTCCGGTTTGGGCGAGCGCCGGGGAGGATCGGAGAGCGGCGCCCAAGAGGATCGCGCCCGAGAGAAGGCAGCGCAAGGCTTCGGTCCTCGGAACAGTCACGGCTCGACCCTCGCCGCGCGGCGCGCGCTCGGGCTCAAGACCGGGTCCGGCGGCGCAGGTCCACCAGGTAGACGCCGTTCTCATCGCGCCGCAGCCGCAGCACCCAGGTCTGCGAGATGCGACCCTCCATTTCCACGACGGGTTCGCGGCTGCCGGCCTCGAAGAGGGGCTGGGAGTACGTCACGGACCAGTTGGGCGAGATCTGCTTGCCGACGGTCGTGGTGGCCCCGGCCAGCCCGCTCGACGTGAAGATGGGGTCGATCTGAAACCGCTCCAGCCCGAAGAGCTTCTGGGCCGGGCGTGTCAGGACGCCCGTCGCGGCGCCCCCGACGATCGAGCCGGCCGTCGTGGCCAGCGTGCCGGAGAGATCGGTCGTGGTCGTGGTCGTCGGACGGCTGCCCGTGAGAAGGAGATTGACGATCGCCTCGTCGGACAGAGGCGGATCGGAGCTGAACCCCGTCTCCAGGCGCGGCCACATCCCCGCAAGGTTCACGGCCAGGTCGTATCCCTTCACCTCGGCCCTCGCCCGCACGTCCAGGATGGGCGCCAACCCGCGCGCGCTGGCGAAAGTCAGCGTGCCCGACTCGATCTCGTAACGGACGTCCCGGAACGTCACGCGCCCGCCCTCGTCGAGCACGACCTGCCCGACCAGCGTGGGGTCAGCGAGCGTGCCGCGGGCCAGCAGGTCCACCGTGCCCGTCAGGCGCGCCAGGTTGTTACGAACCTCGAGCGACTGCGAAGAGGTCACGTGCACTTCCAGCCGCGTCTTCTCCTTCCACGGCTCCCGCGCGGCTGCAACCGCAGGGCGACTCTTGGCCAGCAGATCGGAGAGCGTCACATCGAAATCGCGCGAGTAGGTGCCGCGCAAGACGACCACCTCGCCGCGCAAGAGGTTGCCGGAGGGGCCGCCGCTCGCGACCAGGTCGGCGTCGAGCAGCAGGCGCACGTCCTGCGGGTAACGCACGGTGATCCGCCGCCCCTGCAGCGTGAGACGGAAGTCCCGCAGTCCGAGGCCCTCGAGCTGGAAGGTGCCGCCTACGGAGGCGTCGCCCCCGCCAATCTTCGCGCGTGCCTCGATCTCCCCGCCGCCGGTGCCCCCGAAGCGGATCGTGCCCTCGATGTCATCGACGAGCTGAGAGATCTCCGCCAGGCGGTACTTGCCCTTCTCGATGCCGACCTCGCCCGAGAGGCGGAGCTTCGAAAGGGGGCCGTTGGCCTCCAGCGCCAGGCGCAAGCGGCCCACCAGGCCAAGGTCCGGCATTAACACGGACAGGAGCGCGGGATCCATCGGGCCGGAGACCGAGAGGTTCACGTCGGTGGACTCGGCGAAGAGCATGGAACCCTTGATCGAGAGCGCGGTCGACTCTCCCGCGATCTCGAAGGGCTCGATCGTGAGCCTCCGGCCGTCGAGCGCCAGACGGACCTCTCCCGAGGTTCGAAGGGCGCCGGGCTTGCCCGGGAAATCCGCTACGGCCCGGGTGACACGAAGGGACGCCCTGGGCAGCTGCTCGGGGCGGGTCGGAAGAACGACCGTTCCGGCCGCGGCGACCGAGCCGCCGTACCCCTCGGGCAGATCGAGCGGCGTAAACCGAAGCAACGCGGCCAGGCTCGGGGCGTCGAGACTCGCCTGCAAGGGCGTTCCCTCTTCAAAGACGTTCCCCGACGCCGTCAGCCGGAACCCCTTTGGGACGGAAACCTCCCCTTCCAGATGCCCCTTCTCCACGCGCGCCGTGAGGGTCGGCTCTCCATCGGCCGGCACCGCGTGACCGAAGAACTTCGCGTCGGCAAGGGACGCCGTCACGGTCAGATCCGGGCGCTCGAGTGCCCCGGAGCCAGAGAGCTGGAACGAAAGCTTCCCCTCGAGATCGCGGCCGAAAGACCGCAATGCCTCGATCGCATCGAGCGAAACGCCGTCCCCAGCCAGGCGCGCCTGAAACTGTTTCTCCCGGATCTCGAAGAAGCCGCCGCCCCCGAGCATTCCTCCTCCCAGGGGCGCTCGGACGTCCTCGAGCGCGAAGCGTCCAGGCGTCAAGACCGCGCGGCCCGCGATCCGCTCGAAGGGCTGCCCCCAGACGACGGCCTTGGCCAGTTCCACCGCCCCTCCTCCCTCCAGCGCCTCCTTCGAACCGCGCAGCGGGAAACTGCCCGTCAGCATTCCCTCGACCGGGAAGTCGAGATCGAGATACCGCAGCACCCGCGTAAGCGGAAATCGTCGCGCCGACACCGAGAGGTCGAACGGGGCCCGCCCCGGCAGGGCTTGGTACGCCGCCATCCCCTCGAGCGACAGCGTCGAGTCCCCCTCATAGATGCGCAGCGGGCGGAAAAAGAACGCGCCGTCGGCCATGTCCACGCTCCCGCGGGCGCTGCCGAAGACGACTCCCCCGTACTTCGCGTCCTCGGCCGTCACCTGGGCCGTGGCCTTCGGGTTCGACCACGTATGGCTCAGATGGCCGGCCACCTCTCCGGTTCCGCCGAGGCCGAGCGGCTCGGGCTTGCCGCCGCTCGCGGCGACGAAGTTCTGGAAGATGCGGTCCGCCTCGGCGAAGTCACGCGAGCGGAAGCGGAAATCGAAGTCCGGCTGCCAGTTTCCGATCGGGATGCCTCCCGTGAAATCGAGGCTCGAGTTCGGGAATCGCAGCGTGCATTCCTCGAAACCGATTCGCCCGCGAACGACGGCGAGCGCTCCGCCGCCTTGAGTCGGGATGCCGTAGCGTCCTCGCACCAGCGAGACCGCCGCCGCGGGAAGGATGTCCAGCCGCCCGCCGCCGTCGGCGCGCTCGATGCCCTCGCGGCCCCAGCGCAGTGCGACCGCAAGCGCCGCGGAACCGGACAAGCCCGTCCCCGGCAAGCCCAGGTCGGCAAAGAAGCTCTCGAGCGACAGGCCCGTGCTCTCGACGGCGAGCGTCATCGGCGCCTGTGCCCCGATGAGGTCGGCGATCCGGAGCATCCCCTGCGCCTCGCCCCCGGCGTACCGCGCCCTCTCGATCTTGGCCACCAGCTCTTCGGGACGCGCGACGACCGTCGCGAAGACATCCTGCAGGAGAAAGGGAGGCCGGAGGGCGCGCGGGGCGCGCAGGCTCCCCGTTACCCGAAAACCGCCCGCGGGAAACAGCTCCACCCGGGCGCGCACCGACGCCTCTGCCTCGAAACCAAGAGAGGAATGAAAGACTCTCTCGATTTCCTGGACCGAGACGTCGGCGGAGACGAGCAGGCTCGTGTGGGGATGTTCCAAGTCCTCGAGAGCGCCCGAGGCCTGAAGCCTGCCGAAGGGCCCCTCCAGCCGCAAGTCGTCCACCGTCAGTCCGCGCCTGCCGTCGAGCGCAATCCGCAGCTCGAGAGCCGCCACGATCGGCTCGGCCTTCGGCAGGTGGAACGTGCCCTGCCGTGCCAGCAGAACGCCGCGGTAGCGGTCGGACCCCGTCGAGGTGAGCTCGGCGGCGAAGTCCTCGAGGCTCGCATCGATGCCGATCTTGCGTCCCTGAAAATCGAGAACTCCCTCCTGAACCAGGAGCGAGCCGATCTTGACCTTGACGCCCTTCTCGCTCTTCGAGGGACCGCTCAGGCCCGGCGGCAGGTTCCAGCGGCCGTCGGGCAGCTGCCGCAGGAAGAGGCGGGGCCGCAGGGCGCGGATGCGCCCGAGGCGCAGCTCTCCGGCGGAAAGCGAGCGGCCGCCGCCGATCGAAATCTCCTCGGCGGTCAGCAGCGGCTCGTCCGCCGGCAGGCCGAGCGCGGGATCGTTTCCAACCCGCACCTTCACGAGGCGGACGGAGGGAGGCAGGATTCGCAGACCGACGGTCTCGAAGTCCACCGGCACGCCCAGCGCTTCGGAAAGCCGCGACTGCGAGACGCCGTGAGCGAGGTTCTGGAAGCGCTCGGACTTCCAGACCAGATAGCCCGCCAACGCCAGAAAGAGGACGATCATCGTGAAGAGCCGCGCCGGGGAGAGGCGCTGCGGCAGCGGGAAGCTTCCCGTCTCTCGAGGCGGCTTCGGGTCGGACACTCGGCGCGGTTCCTCAGGCTGACGGGACGGCCGTCAGATCCCCCAGTTGAGCTTTTCGGAGAGCTTTCGGAAGTGATCGGACTCCGGCGCGCGCAAGAGCGTCACCGACGACGCACTCGAACGGACCTCGATCGGCGTGCCGGCCCGGACGGGAAACCCCTCCTGGCCGTCGAGGGTCAGGTGGAGCCCCTCGTGCCGGCCCCGGTCGAGCACGATGAGTCCGATGGTGTCGGAGGAGCGCACCACCAGGGGCCGCTGCGCGAGCGAGTGCGGGCAAATCGGCGTCACCACGACCGCGGGCAGCTCCGGATGCAGGATGGGCCCTCCGGCGGACAGGTTATAAGCCGTCGACCCCGTCGGCGTCGCAACAATGACGCCATCGGCACGGAAGCGGGCGACCGGTTCCCCTCCCACGGAAACGGAGAAGGTCGAGATGCGCGCGATCGCCTCCTTGTTCAAGACCGCGTCGTTCAATGCGCGATAGGTGCCTCGGTGCGGCCCCTCGGCCACCGTCACGTCGAGCCGGCGCCGGCGGTCCTCGCGGAAGCCGCCGGAAAGCACTTCGTCCAGGCGCGACAAGGTCTCATGACGGCGCAGCCCCGAGAGGAATCCCAGCACTCCCACGTTGATCCCGAGCACCGGAGTGCGTGAAGGCGCCGTGCGCGCCACCGAGAGGAGAGTCCCGTCGCCTCCGAGAACGAAAACCAGGTCCGTCTCGTGCGCGATCCGGCGTCGCGCCACGCCGCCGGACTTGCCGAGCGCGGAGGCGGTCGCCTCGTCGAAGAGGACCTCCAGGCCGCGGCGGCGCAACGCCCGCCCGAGCGCCACGGTCAGGCGGAGCGCGTCCCGGACAGGCTTGGAGACCAGACCGATGCGGTGGAACCGGGCCCGGCGGGACGCGCGCACTCCCATAAGGGGAGTTTAAGGTCTAATGCCGGAGATTCGTAAAGCGTGAATCCGTAAATCGTGAATGGTCATCGCAGAGGGAACCCACGATTCTCCATTCTCGATTCTCGATTCTCGATTCACGAGCCCGGCGGGACGGCGAAGGCGAGCAGATACTCCTGATTGCCCGAAGCACCCTTGAGCGGAGAGGGCGTCACGCCGAGCGCCTTCAAGCCGAGGGCCTCGCCCGCCCGCGTCACCTCCTCGACGACGCGTCGTTGCGTTTCGAGCTTCCGCACCACGCCTCCCCGCGGCACCTCACGGCGCCCCGCCTCGAACTGGGGCTTGACCAGGACGACCAGTCGTCCGCCGGGCGCAAGCAGGGGCGCGACGGCCGGCAACACGAGACGGGCCGAGATGAAGGACAGATCCATCGTCGCAAGGGCCACCGGCTCGGGGACGTGCTCGCGTGACAGAAAGCGCGCGTTCACGCCCTCGCGCAGGACCACCCGCGGGTCGCCGCGCAGCTTGCTGTCGATCTGCCCGGAGCCGACATCCACGGCGTACACCCGAGCGGCGCCTCGCTGCAGCAAGCAATCGGTGAACCCGCCGGTCGAGGCCCCGACGTCCAGACACACGACTCCGCAGGGGTCGATCCCGAAAGCGTCCAGGGCCGCCGAGAGCTTGACGCCGCCCCGCGAAACGTACGGGTGGGGCGGCCCGGCGACACGGACCTCCGCAGCTTCGGCTATCGGCGTTCCGGCTTTTTCGACCCGGCGCCCATCCACCTCGACCAGACCCGCCAGAATCATCGCCTGCGCCTTTTCGCGCGAGGACGCCAAGCCTCGAGAGACGAGGAGGAGGTCCAGACGAGATTTCACGGAAACATGAGGACCACCTTCAGCGATCCTTCCGGCTCCCGCGCTCTCGCAAACGCCTCCGGAGCCCGCTCGATCGGAAACCGATGGCTGATCAGGTCCGCGACAGGCAGCCGCCGCTCGCCGAGCAACGTCAGGGCAAGCCTCATCTCGACTGGGCCGCAGGAGTAGGAGGGAACAATCTGCACCTCGCGGAAGTAGAGGTCGTGGCCGTCGAGGGCGAGCCGGTCCTCCGGAGACGGCATCGTGAAGAGAAGCAGCGTCCCGCCCGGGGCGACCGTCCGGAGGGCCTCGGCGATCACGCCGCTCTTTCCGGGTCCCACGAACACGAAGTCGAAGCCCCGGCCTCCGGTAATTCGCCGCGCGCCGTCCGAAAGCGTCTCGCGCGAAACGTCGATGGACTCTTCGGCCCCGGTGGCCGCGGCCTTCGTTCGGCGCGAGGCGACGCCGTCGGCGCCGGCGATCCCGTTCGCCCCGAGCCTCGCCGCATAACGGATCGCGAGATGCCCCGCCGTTCCGAGGCCGACCACGAGCAGCCGGTCGTCGTGGTGGAAGCGACCCTGCCGGAAGGCCTTCACGACGGTCGCGAGCGGCTCGGTGAAGCTCGCTTCCTCGGCGGATAGCCCCGAGGGGATCTTCTGCGTGTCGCGCGCGAGGTTGCCGGCCGGGATCCGGAGGAGCTCGGCCATCCCTCCGGGATCCAGTCGTGAGGCGCGCCACTCCCGGCAATGTACGAAGCGCCCGCGCCGGCACGCCGGGCAGTCGAGGCACGGCGCGTGGTGATGCGGCACGACGAGGTCGCCGGGGGCGAAGTCCTCGACGCCCTCCCCGACCGCGACGATTTCGCCTGCGACCTCGTGTCCCGCGACCGTGCCCGCCTTCTTCGCGGCGTACCAGTCGAGCAGATCCGAGCCGCAGATGCCGGCGGCGCGCGTCTTCATGAGCGCCTCGCCGGGCCCGATCTTCGGAACCGGCGTCTCGATGACCGAGACCCCGCCGCCCGATTCGAAGCGGACCGCCTTCATGCAGATCGATTATCGACGATCGGCAGCGCGTCCGGGCCGTCGGCGCGCGCGCGGCCTGGCTCCTCGCCCAGGGCGGCTCGGATGCTTCGCGCGACTCCGACTCCGATGCCGTGGGTGTTTGCCAGGGCCTTTTCGTCGGCAGCGAGCGCGGCGCCGACACTCCCGAATCGCGCGAGCAGCGCTTGCGCCCGTCCGGGACCGACGCTCGGAAGGCTGGAGGATATAGAGCGCTCGTCGGCGCCAACCCTTCGGCCGATATCCAGGTCGGACGTAGCTGATGCCGGCGGATCGAACGAGCTGCCGCTGTGCGGCGGCAATCAACTCGGCCGTGTTCTCCGGACCGGATGAAAAAAGGACAGGGACGCCGAAGATCGTCGTCAAGCTTATGAGCGCGCCCGAAAGGGCGTGCCGAGATACACCCCCGATCTCGCCGTCGGGACAAAATCGCTCCAAGAGGAGCAGAGGACGCTCGTAGGCGTGCCGAAGAGCGGATATTTGCGTAAAGAGCCGGCCGTCAATGAGAGATTTCGCGAAGTCCACGGCAGTTTTTCTCTCGACACCGATGACACCGCGGATCGAATAATCGGCGGAGGCAAGCCGCGAGATCCTGATGGAGAGCCCCTCTCGCCGCCCAAGCCACCCCGGCACCTCCGAAGCAAGCTCCCGGTCGTCGACGACGATCTCGATGTCGGCGCCGAAGTGGTCCATCCCACGGATTCTGGCCAGGAGCCGAGACAAACCGAGTCCGAGCGGGTCGACTCGCCTCCCGAGCCGCTGCCACCTGCAAAATCGTACAGCCCCGCACCTCACGTCAGGCGCTCGGCCGTGTCACTCGCGAGATAAGCGAGCTGCGACCTTCCCCAGGCAATATTAGTCATTATTGCCTTATAAGACAATATTGACTAATATCGCGTTGTGAGAACGCAGACACAACACATCGAGTATTTCCACCTCGTCTTTCTGAGGCTGCTGGAGTCGCGCCTGGATCGAGGAAGTTGGGTGGTCAAAGGAGGCGTGAATCTAAGGGCTTGGTTCGGGAGCCTCCGCTACTCTGAAGACCTCGACATCGACGTCGTCCGAGGGAGCGTCCATCGCCTCACGAACAAGGTTGACAAGGCCTTGGCCGCAGTGGCTTTCCGCGATCTGCTGGCCTACCAGGGTCTAAGCGTCGTACGAGGCAGCAAGCCGAAGCAGACAGAGACGACGCAACGGTGGAAGTTCCAGATCCGATCCGAGGACACGGCGGTGGCTCTTCACACCCGTATCGAATTCAGCCGGCGTGGCAGCGCGGAGGAGTATGTCCTCGAACCGGTGAGGCCTGAGATCATGAGGCCCTATGCCCTTCTCGCGCCGACAGCCAATCACTACACGGCACGCGCGGCTATCCGCCAAAAGATTCAGGCCCTGTCGGGTCGCGCCGAGACACAGGCCCGGGACATATGGGACCTCGAGCACCTCCTGCGCTCGACAGACGCGGATCCACGCCCGCTGACCCCAACTCTTCGGAAGGCGCTGGGGGGCGCAGTGGAGCGGGCGCTTTCGCTTCCCTATGAAGTCTTCAAAGCGCAAGTCATTCCGTTCCTCGCACCGGAACACCAGGAGCTCTATGGCACTCCTGAAACCTGGAACCGAATTTGCGAGCTCGTCGTCGATCGATTGACGGAGATCGAGCAATGATCATCGCGGCCACCGAAGCGCTGAGCCGTCTGCGGCGTCTGGGTAAGCCCCTGGTCACCACCGCAGAGGCATCGATGCATCTGGGACAGACACGCTCCGCCGCGAGCCGGGCGCTCGCTCGGCTCGCAAAGGTAGGGCTTGTGCGCCATCTCCGCCACGGGCTTTGGAGCCTGGAACCGGACGTTGATCCTCTTGTGCTGCCGGAGTACTTGACGGCACCCCTTCCCGCCTATGTTTCCTTCCAATCCGCCTTGCGGTTCCACGGCATGATCAGCCAGATCCCGCAAGTCATCTATGTCGCTTCGCTCGCGCCGACCCGCAAGGTAAGCACGAGCGTCGGGACCTATTCAATCCATCGCCTCGCGCCGTCTTTCTTCGGCGGCTTTGACACGATCGAAAAAGGAGTACGCATAGCCCGGTCCGAGAAAGCCCTCCTTGACACGCTCTATCTCACGCCTGCGCGAAGCCGTCTCTTCGCGCATCTTCCCGAAGTCGAGCTTCCCGCGAGTTTCGACGAGCAAGCGGCCTATCGCTGGCTCACGAAAGTTCCGCTCGGGCCTCGCCGTTTAGCGATGGAGCAGCGGCTGAGCGCGATCCTGGGATCGAGCGACAACAGGCGCCGCTCCGCCAGCCTCCCGACCCTCAGAAGCCAGCGTCATTGAAGACTGATTGGGCGACTTCCGACGATCATAGGTTGCGGCGCCGGAGTCGCCTCAGCCTCCTTGGACGCGTCCGCGATCGTCTGCTCCGCTAGACACAGTCACTCCATGCGAATGGCGTACCGCACTCCGTCGCCCTGTCGCTGCGCCTCGAGGAAGCGAGGCAGGTCTTCGAACGCGCCCACCTCGGTGACGAGGGGACGCGGGTCGATCTCGCGGGAAGAGAGCATGGCCATCGCCGCCTGGGCCTCCCGCGGCGTGTAGTGAAAGGATCCGATGAGCGCGAGCTCGGAGTAGTGGAGACGCGTCGCGTCGTAGGTCACGGTCGAGCCCGGAGCGCAGCCGCCGAAGAGCAGCACGCGGCCGGCGTGACGGACGAGGTTGGAGAGTCGCATCCACACCGCCGGATCGCCGGTACAGTCGACGGCGGCCTCAGGCAACGTGCCGGTGCGCGAGAAGAGCTCCTCCGGGTCGTCCCGGCCGAGGTCAAGCACCTCGGCTCCGCACCCCGCGGCGAGCGACAGACGATCGGGCCTGCGTCCGGCCACGATCGCCGGCACGCCCCGGGCGCGGGCTGTCGCCGCCCACAGGAGCGCGAGCGCCCCGGAGCCATAGATCAGCAAGCGTTCGGGGGCCGGAGCCGCGATGCGGTTCCACCCGTGGAGCACCGCGGCGAGCGGATCGAGGAATGCCGCGGCTTCATCGGAAAGGGAGGCCGGTGGCCGATGGAGGTTCGAAGCGACGACTCCCGCCGGAACCCTCAAGAACTCGGCAAAGGCGCCCCAGGTCCGGTCGGAGTGGCCCGCCGCGCAGAGGTTGCCGAGCCCCCGCCGGCAGTCGGGGCATTTACCGCACGGACCCGTCACGGCGGGAACGACTCTCTTGCCGAGCCATTCCGCGTCCGCCCCTTCTCCGACCTCGACCACCTCTCCGCACAACTCGTGCCCCATCGTCACCGGCAGCGAGATCTTCGGGTGGCCACGGTCGAGGAGCTTGAGGTCCGTCCCGCAGGTCAGCGCCGTCGTCACGCGGACCACGACCTCGCCCCTGCCCGCCTTCGGGACCGGCAAGTCCCGCGGCTCGAACCGGCCGATTGCCGTCTGCACGAAGGCCTTCATGAGGATTGGTTCATCGACTCTCAATGAGTCAATGTCTCAATTCTTCCTCTCTCCAATGAAGCGGGCGAGATCCGGCAGCCTGCCGCCGCCGCCCGGCAGCCTTTGCGAGAGAGAAACCGCCTCTTCGAGGGTCGAGGCGAGCATCTGCCGAGAGCGCTCGACGCCCCAAACACCGGGAAACGTCGCCTTCCCCGCGGCCGCGTCCTTGCCGGGCGTCTTGCCGAGCGTCGCGGCGTCGGACTCGACGTCGAGCAGGTCGTCCTTGATCTGGAAGGCGAGGCCGACGGCGCGTCCATATTGGTCGAGACGAGCCAGGTCCTCCTCCGAGGCGAAGGAAAGGATCCCACCCAAAGCCAAGGAGGCGCGGATCAGCCTCCCGGTCTTGCTTTCGTGGATCGAGAGGACGAGGTCTTCGGAAGCGGCCGAAGAGCCGGGCGCCTCCAGGTCTGCCACCTGCCCGCCGATCATGCCCGTCGTGCCGATCGCGTCGACGACCGTGTCGAGCGCGCGCAGCTTCGCCGCCGCGTAGATTTCCTCGCGGGGAAACCGCGCGAGCTGCCCGAGCCCGAGGGTCAGCAGCGCGTCGCCCGCCAAGATCGCGATCGCCTCACCGAAGACGACGTGACAGGTTGGGACCCCGCGGCGCAGGTCGTCGTTATCGAGCGCGGGCAGGTCGTCGTGGATGAGCGAGTAGGTGTGGATCATCTCGAGGCCGCACGCGGGTTCGAGCGCCGGCCGAGCCTCTCCCCCGACCGCCTCCGCCGCAGCGAGCGCCAGGATCGGCCGGAGGCGCTTGCCGCCGGCAAAAAGCGAGTGCCGGATCGCGCCGTGGAGGGTCGAGGGCCAGGCGCCGCCGGGAGGCACGAGGCCTTCGAGCGCCTGGTCAATCTCGCTCTTGCGCCGCGCCAGGTCCGCGGCGATGCCTTCAGTTGCGATCGTCGCCCTCACCGTCACCCGGAGCCTCGCTCGACTCGAAGGGCGCCGTCTTCCACTCCCCGGCCGCCTCCTTCAGGACGATCTCGACCGACTTCTGAACTTCGGACAGCTTGCCGTCGCAGACCCGGGCGAGCGACATCCCCTCCTGAAAGAGCTCGAACTGGCGCTCCAGGCCGAGCTCCTCGGATTCGATCTCGGCGACGATCTCCTCCAGGCGCGCCATGGCCTCCTCGAAACTCCTCTCCCTACGAATGCGGGCCGTCATTTCGGTTCCTCCCTTGGTGCGGCCGCCGAGAAGAGCGGGCCGGCGTCGAGCGAAGCCGACGTCTGACGCGCGACGGCACGGATCTCTCCTTGATGAAGGCGCACGCGAATGGCATCTCCCGGACGCACGGCCGCCGCGGAGAGCAAGGGGACTCGGGACCCTTCCCGGTAGGCCACGGCATAGCCGCGGGCGAGAACGGCGAGAGGGCTCACGAGCTCGAGCTTTTCCGCCGTGCGGCGCAGGCGCTCCCGCTGCCGTCCCAGGCGCCGCCGCGCCCGCTCTTCGAGGAGGGCCCGTAAGTGGACGACGCGCTGCCGCTGCCGGTCGAGCCCCGCCATCCGGGGGAAGGCCTCGAGCGCGGTCCGGACGGCGGAGAGCCGCGCACGCTCGGCCGCCGGCCGGTGCGCGAGCGCCGCGAGCAGCGCCCCGCGGCTCTGGCCCACGTTCTCCCGAAATTCCCTCAGGCGGTAGGGAAGGCGCATCAGGCCCTCGGCGCGAGAGAGACCGGTCAGATGCGCGCGAAGGAGCTCGAGCCGCGATGCGACAGCCCTCTGGCAACGCCGGCGGATGTCGGCGACCCGCCGCTTGAGGCCGTCCTTCCTTTCGACGACGAGCTCCGCCGCGGCCGACGGCGTTGCCGCCCGAAGGTCGGCCACCAGGTCGCAGATCGTCACGTCGGTCTCGTGTCCGATTGCCGAGATCGTCGGGATGCGCGAGGCGGCGAGCGCCCGCGCGACACGCTCGTCGTTGAAGGGCGCGAGGTCCTCGGCCGAGCCTCCCCCTCGGGCCACGATCAGCACGTCGAAGGAATCTCGGCGGTTCAGGGCGGCGATCGCGAGCGCGACCTCGACGGCCGCCGTCTCTCCCTGCACCCGCACGGGGTAAATGGTGACGTGAAGACCCTCGAAACGCCGCGCCAGGACCGACAGGATGTCGCGCACCGCCGCGCCCTCCGGGGACGTCACGATGCCGATGCGGCCCGGCAGGAAGGGAATCGGCCGCTTGCGTTCCCGGTCAAACAGGCCCTCGCCCGCCAGGCGCGCCTTGAGCTGCTCGAAAGCGAGCTGCAGCGCACCCGCCCCGACCGGCTCGAAGTGATATGCCTTGAGCTGAAACCGTCCCTGCGGCGCCCAGAGGTCGAGCGCCCCGCGCGCCACGACCTGGAGGCCCGGCTCCACCCGGAACGGGATCCGTTTCAGGTCCGAGGCGAAGATCACACCGTTCAGGGTCCCGCCGCGGTCCCTCAGCGTGAAGTATCCGTGCCCGCCCCGCACATCGAAGCGCCCGATCTCCCCGACGACGGCGATCTCGCGCCAGGACGTCTTGAGCAGAAGCCCCACCTCGGACAGCAGCTCCGTGACCGTGTAGGGGCGAGGCTGCGCTTCGACCGGGACCGGGCTCGGAAACATGCACCCATTCTAATCGGAGGCTTCGGGCGCAGTCGCCGCCGCGAAGGGCACGGCCCACACCAGCAGTGTGGCCATCTCGATCTCCGTGTCACCGAAGTTGTACTCGAAGAAGCCCGCCGCGAAGAGCGCCACCGAGACGAGGAGAGACCCGGCGAGCAGCGCCGCCGGCGCCGGTCTTGCCTCCCGGCGCAGCCGCCGCGCGGCCTGGACTCCGACGAGGACCGCAAGCGCGAGATACGCTGCCGCCGCGAAGACCCCGCTCGCCGCGGCGAGCTGGAGGGCGTTGTTGTGGAGGTGCGGTACGCGCCAGCGGGCCGCGTCGGGGTCGCGGTAGAGCACGTAGTACGGCTTGACCATGTCCGGCCCGAGCCCCGTAACCGGGAAGTCGGCGATCATGCGGCTGCCCGCATGCACCATGGCGAGACGGTCCCAGTTGCTTGGATCCGAAAGATCGCCGATCGACTGGATGCGCTCGCGGATCCCAGCCGGCAGCAACACCAGGAGGAGAACGAGCGCCGGCGGCAGCAAGAGGAGACCGCGCGGCCGCCGCCAGGCGAAGTAGAAGAGCAGGGCCGCCAGCGTGCCCACGTAAGCGTTGCGCGTGAACGTCAGAAGCATCGCGGAAAGGGGAATCAGGCCGGCCAGACCGACAAACCGGCGGCTGCCCTTCTCCTCGAAAGCCAGCCCGAGCAG
Source organism: Thermoanaerobaculia bacterium (assembly GCA_041481715.1). Lineage (GTDB taxonomy): Bacteria > Acidobacteriota > Thermoanaerobaculia > UBA5066 > Gp7-AA6 > DATBFU01. The sequence continues at coordinate 34,166 of JBGPCK010000012.1, forward strand.
GGCGCAGCCGGAAAGCATCGCGAGCCCCGAAAACGTCATGTAGTGAGAGAGGTTCGCATGGATGCGGTTGCCGAGGTCGTTACCGCCGTGCGCGAACTGCCACAGGCCGACGGCGGAGATGACGACGCCGCTTGCCCCGAGCGTAAGGTAAAGGGCGCGTCCTTTTCCGGCGTCTTCGAGCAGGTCGATCGCGATCGGGAGCAGCAACAAGAGCGAAACGCCCCCGAGGTGCCTCACGCTCGTGCGCGGATCGCGCGAGAAAAGCGTCGAAAACGCCACGAGCACGCCCAGAAGCCCCGCGAGCGCCGCCGGCCAAGAGGAAAGAGCCGGCGGCCACCGTCGCCGCCGCACCACGTCGACGACCCAAAGGAGCAGAAGCGGACCGAAGACGATGTATGCCGGCGCGATGAAGGGAGTGAGAAACGCGAAGAGAAGGAGGAGCGCGAAGAGAACCTTTCGGATCGTCACCCGGTCACGCCGTCCGCCCGCCGGCTCCCACCTTTCGCCTTTCGTCCGTTCAGCGGGCCTCGGATCCGGGAAGGGCCTCGTCGACCAGCATGACCGGGATGTCGGAGACGATCGGATACACCAGGTCGGCCTGCTTCGAGTAAAGGCCCTGCGTCACCACGGGCTCCTCGTCGCGAAACTTCTCGCGGTACTTCTCGATCAATCGGCGGCGCGCCTCGGCCTTCAGCTCCACGAGCTCCAGGGGTCCCTTCGTCTTCGGGCAAACCAGAATCGCGAGAAGCTCCGGATCGACCATGTTGCCTCCAGTCGACAGATTATCAGCGGGTCGACCTCTCCACAAAGGAGAGATGGAGACCTCTGTTAGCTTTCACTCCCGATGCGGATCCTGCAACTGGTCGATGGGGATCGATGGACCGGCGCCGCGGCGGTCGTTTTCGACCAGACGGCGGCCCTGATCGAGGCCGGTCTCGAGGCCCAGTTTGGTTTCGTTGGCGACAGCCTTCTCGCCCGACGCCTGCTTCCCCTCGGATGGGCGAGGCCTCTGCTCACGAAACCGCGAAGCCCTCTCGGCTATGCGCGGCAGGTCCGAAGGCTGCGAGAGACGCTTGCCCGCGAAAAGTTCGATCTCGTCCACGCGCACCGCTCCTACGACCACATCCTGGCCGCATTGGCCATCCGAGGCACGCCGGCACGCCTCGTCCGCACGCTCCACCACGTCAAGCATGCCCGCCCCGACCCGCTCATGGCGTTCGCTTTCCGGCGCACGGACGCGTTCGCCTTCGCCAACACCGCGATCGCCGAGCGCTTCGGCCGGCCGGGGCCCAAGCTCCCGCCGGTCGTCGACGTCGAGCGTTTTCACCCGGGTCAAAAATCGCCGGATCTGCTCCAGCGCTTCCATCTGCCGGGCGATCGGCTGCTGGTGGGCACGGTCGCCAAGATGTCGCGCGGGCGCGGCCATGAGGAGGCGATCGCGGCAGCCGCGCGCCTGCCTCGACCGGTGTCCCTCGTCCACGTCGGACACGGGGAGCACGAGACGTCTCTCAAGGCCTTGGCCGCGGCGCTGGGTAAGGCCGAGAGCAACTTCTGGGTGGGCTACCAGGAGGACTTCCTGCCCGAGCTCTATCGGACGTGGGACGCCTTCCTCTTCCCGGCCTCCGGCTCCGACCAGGGCCAGCGCGCCATCCTCGAGGCAATGGCATCGGGCCTGCCGATTGCGGCGGTGGATGTTCCGGGAGTGCGCGACCTGATGACCGACGGCGTCGAGGGCGCGATCGCACCCGACGGGGCAGCACTCGCGCCGGCCCTCGCGCGGGTGCTGGAGTCCGAGGATTTCCGCCGCCGCTGTGCCACCGCGGCCCGAGCCCGCGCGCTCGACTTTACGGGGCCGAGATTCGCGGAAAAGGCCGTTCCGTTCTACGAGCGGGTCCTCTCGGCCCCCCGTGTCCCTAACCCCTCACCCCTCACCCCTCACCCCTACTAATCCCCAACCCCTAACCCCTGCTAAAGCGACTCCAGCAGCTCCCTGGGATGCGCTTTCGCCGAAACCTTCGGGTGTGCCTGGAGGATCTTCCCGTCCGGCCCGATGACATACGTGATGCGGTCGGCGAATCGGGCCTTGCCCGAATCGCAGGCGCCGTAAGCCATTCCGATCCGGCGCTCGACGTCGCACAGGAGTGGAAACGGGAACTCGAACTTTCCGGCGAACTTCGCATTCTTCTCGACCTTGTCGAACGAGACGCCGAGGATCTCGACGTTCTTCTTCTGAAATTGCCCGTAGAGGTCGCGGAACCCGCAACCTTCGACCGTTCAGCCCGGAGTGTCCGCCATCGGGTAGAACCAGAGGATGACGGTCCTGCCGCGGTAGTCCGAGAGGCGGCGGGTCTGGCCCGTGTGGTCGAGAACCTCGAACTCGGGCGCCGTTTGCCCGACGCTGACCATCGGAAGCTCCTTCTGCCAGAAGAATCGCACGGGCGCTCAGGTCTCCTTCTCGAAAGCGGGCAACGGCACGGGCACTCCCTGTCTCTCCATCCGGCTCCACTCCCAGAGTTTCGCGTATTTCAGGAATGTGCAGTATCCCTGAAGGCCGCAAACAACGAGCCCCGCCGTTCCGTCCAGGAAGCCCGCCTGGAGAAAGTACATGCGCACGAATCGCCAGGCCGGGTGAAGCGCAACTGCCAGGAAGCCGGCCCGTCTCCCCCCTCGGAACCGGTCGGCCGCGCCCCATTCCGCGTAGCGCTGGAGCTTCCCGACGTAGTCGCCGAACGAGCGATACGTATAGTGCGTCAGGCGGTGCGCGAGCGGCGGCGCCGGGCCCCGCGTCTCCATGTCCGCGTGCACCCGGCGGTTCGGATACCGGGCCGCCCCCCTGCGGACGAGCCGCACCAGCCCGTGGGCGCCGAGCCCGCCGTGCCGCAGCACCCGGCCGAAAAAGACATCGTTGCGGCGGACGCGGTAATGCTCCGCGGCCGGCCCTTGGCGAAGCAGCTCCTCGATCTCCCGCGCAAGCTCTAAGGTGACTCGCTCGTCGGCATCCACGATCAGGATCCAGGGGTGTGTCGCCCGCTCCATCGCCCAGTTGCACTGAGGGCCGTTGCCGAAATACTCGTGCTGCAGCACGCGCGCCTTCGGAACGGACTTGGCGATCTCGACGGTCCGATCGGTGGAGAAGGAATCGACCACGAGGATCTCGTCGGCGAAACCGAGGGAGGCGAGGCAGTCGCGGATGTTGCCTTCTTCGTTGAAGGTGGGGACGATGGCGGTCAGGCCGGGAGAGGATGGAGTCATTGGCTCAATCGACTCTCACCTGCACTCTCTCGATTGCCGTTGCCTTCCCCGTCGCTTCATCGACGCCGATCACGGCGCCCGAGAGGCGAATGTCCCGCTTCGCGGTCTCGAAGGAGCGCGGGGTCTGCGACAAGAACTTCTCGATGATTCGGTCCTTGGAGAATCCGATGATCCCCTCATAGGCGCCGGTCATGCCGACGTCGGTCAGGTAGGCCGTACCGCTCGGGCGGATGGTTTCGTCCGCGGTCGCGACGTGGGTGTGCGTGCCGAGGACCGCCGAGACGCGGCCGTCCAAGTACCAGCCGATGGCCATCTTTTCGGAGGTCGCTTCCGCGTGCATGTCGACGACGATCACCTTTGCCTTGATTCGGGCGAGCTCCTCGTCGGCCACGCGGAAGGGCGAGTCGGCGTGGGCCGGCATGAAGACCTGTCCCTGAAGATTCAAGACGGCGACCGAAATGCCCGCCGCGGTTGGCTGAACCGTCACGCCCCGGCCCGGATTGCCGGGAGGGTAGTTCGCCGGGCGCAGCAGCCGGTCGGAGCGGTTCAGAGCGTCGTAGATCTCCTTCTTGTCCCAGATGTGATTGCCCGAAGAAAAGACGTCGATTGGCATCTTCGAGAGATCCTCGAAGAGCTCGTTGGTCAACCCGAAGCCGCCTGCGGCGTTCTCGACGTTGACGATCGTGAAATCGATCTTGCGGCGGTCGATGACGGAGCCGAGCGCTTCGTGCAGCGCCCGTCGGCCCGGAGCGCCCACCACGTCGCCGACGAAGAGAATGTTCATGGAGAGGTCAAACTCTCATCGCGCGTATTCGACGGACCGAGTCTCTCGGATTACCGTCACCTTGATCTGGCCGGGGTACTGCAGCTCCGACTCGATCTTCTTGGCCACATCGCGGGAGAGCCAGAGCGCTTCGTCATCGGTGACGCGGTTCGCTTCGACGATGATGCGCAGCTCACGGCCCGCCTGCACGGCGAAGGCCTTCTGCACGCCCTTGAAGCCGTCGGCGATGTGCTCGAGCTTCTCGAGCCGCTTGACGTAGGTCTCAAGGATCTCGCGGCGCGCGCCGGGGCGCGCGGCCGAAAGGGCGTCGGCGCCGTTGACCAACACCGCCTCCAGCGAGCGCGGCTCGTAGTCGCCGTGATGGCACTCCATCGCGTGGATGACCTCGTTGACCTCGCCGAACTTCTTCAAGACCTCGCGTCCGAGCTCCAGGTGCGTACCCTCCATCTCGCGGTCGATCGCCTTGCCGATGTCGTGCAAGAGCCCGGCGCGCTTGGCCACCTCCACCTTGCCACCGAGCTCGGCCGCCATGTTGGTGGCCAGCCACGCGACCTCCTTGGAGTGCTGGAGCACGTTTTGGCCGTAGGAGGTCCGGAACTTGAGCCGGCCCAGCAGCTTGATCAGCTCCGGGTGAAGGTCGGGAATGCCGAACTCGAGCGCCGTCGCCTCGCCTTCCTGGCGGATGCGCTCCCAGAGCTCCGAACGGACCTTCTCGACGATCTCCTCGATGCGGGCCGGGTGAATCCGCCCGTCCACGATCAGCTTCTCGAGCGCGAGACGCGCCACCTCGCGGCGCAGCGGCTCGAAGGCCGAGATGACGATCGCCTCCGGCGTGTCGTCGATGATCAGATCGACGCCGGTCGCGGCCTCAAGGGCCCGGATGTTTCTCCCCTCCCGGCCGATGATGCGGCCCTTCAGGTCGTCGGAGGGAAGCTCCACGACCGAGACCGTCGCCTCGACGACGGCGTCGGAGGACAGACGCTGGATCGCCATGCCGATGATGTGCCGCGCCTTCTGGGTCGACTGCTCCAGCGCTTCCTCTTCGATGCGCCGCATCAGGCCGGCCCCCTCCACGCGCGCCTCGTTCTCGATCGACTTGACCAGGTCGCGCTTGGCGTCCACCGCGGTCAGTCCCGAGATTTGCTCGAGACGCTTCTTTTGCTCGTCGATCACGCGCTGGATCTCCGCGCGCATCTCTTCCTGTTGCTTCTGCTCGTCGACAAGCCCGCGCTCTTTGTGGGCAAACTCCTCTTCGCGCCGCTCCTGCGCCGCGAGCTTGCGATCGAGGTTTTCCTCCTTGGAGACGATCCGCTTCTCCAAAGCCGCGATCTCCTGGCGACGGGCCTGGACGGTCTTGTCGAACTCCGCCCGCGCCGCCAGGACCTTCTCCTTGGCCTCGATGGAGGCCTCGCGCAGCTTCGCCTCGGCGGCCTTCGAAGCGTCCGTCCGGATGCGGTCGGCCTCCGTGCGGATCCCGGAGCGCTCCCCGAGGAGCCTCTTGCGTGCAAGGGCAAAAGCGATTCCACCGACCGCGGCGGCAACGGCCAGCCCCGCGGCGACGGCGATCGCCAGAGATGTGCTCATGTCGGCTCCCCTCTGCCCGGGGACGCCGAGGGTCGACGGCGGCTACACGACGATGCGGAAGTCTCTCCCCCGCGGAGGGTTCGAACTTGCCGGCACCGGAAAATTCAACTCGACCGATCGTTTCACTTCGTGCCCCTTTCGGGGTTGCCGACGCGTCGCCTTCAGGCGCCCAGGGCGTCGTCCAGCTTCCGAATCAGACGCTCCGCCCGCGCCAACGCGTCGGTCGGGTTGTCCATTCGGTTTTTCTCGACCCGATGAAGATCATCAGAGATATTGAGGGCGGCGAGGATGGCAATTTTCGTCGTGTCTACCGTAGCCGTCTGCTCGGCGACCTCTTTCATCCGGGAATCAACGAAGCGGGCCAGGTCGTGGATATAGGAACTGTCTCCTTCGGCGCGGACGCTGTACGTCTGGCCAAAGATCTCCACTTGAGTCACACTGCCCCGCTTTTCCATTCGAGACGGAGACTCCTTTCGGGCGGGAGTCTATTTGGTTCGCGTGAACGGAGTCAATGCTTTAGGGCGGCGCGGTTGGATTGCCGAAAATCGCCTGAGTTTACTGGCGCAATTGCCTTCGATCAGGCTTTCTCGGCCGCCTCGAGCGACTCGATCAGCTTCTGGAGTCGCTGCCGGACGGCCTCCTGGTCCTTCTCGAGACGCTCGGCCGCCCCGATGGAGTCCGCTGCGGCCTTCTCGGCGCGGCGCGCAGCCGTGAGGTCTCCTTTCAATTTGTCGTTCTCCTGCTCCAGGCCCCGCAGGCGAGAGAGGAGCTTTTCGATCTTGCGTTCGAGCGTGTCGAAGATTTTCGCGTTGTC
>JBGPCK010000013.1:0-40484 GCA_041481715.1 Thermoanaerobaculia bacterium
CGCGGCGGCCGCGCCGGGTGACCTTCGACAAGGGGGGGTGGCTCGTCTGCGAGGTGAAGTACGAGCGGCCGATCGGCGAGGTCTTAGACGAGCTCGGGCAGGGCGACCTCGCGGCGAGGCTTCGGGCGGCGAGGCAGCTCGGGGCGGACTTCACGCGGGAGCCTCGGGCCTTCGCGGCCCTCTCGCGCACGCTGTCCGATCCGGCTGCTTACTGGGGCCTGCGTCAGGAAGCCGCCATGGATCTCGGCTCCATCGGTGGAGACGCCGCGGCCTCCGCTCTCCAGAAGGCGCTGACGGACCGCGACCGGCGCATCCGGCGGGCGGCGGCGGTGGCGCTGGGAGACTGTGGCCTGGAGTCCGCGGCGCAAGCGCTGCGGCGGGCCGCCGAAAGCGACACGGCGGAGGACGTTGCGGCGGCGGCGGAGATCGCGCTCGGACGCCTCGGCGCACCGGGTTCGAAAGACTTCCTCACACGCCAGCTTTCGCGCGACTCGCGTTACTGGGACTCGATCCGGATCGGGGCGCTCACGGGGTTGGGAAAGCTCGAGGACGCCTCACTCGCCCCGCTCTTCGATTCGTACGCGGATCCGAACTACCGGCAGGAGGTGCGCGCCGCCGCGCTCGAGGGCTGGGTGCGGGGGGCTCCCGACGATCCGAAGCTGGCGGAGAGGCTGCGCCAATTCACCTCGGACCGCAACCGGCAGATCCGCGAGGACGCGATCCATCGGCTCGCGTCGTTGCATCACGAGTCGGACCTGCCTCTCTTCGAGAAGCTCTTCCGCGACCCGGATCCGTCCGTCGCCGAGTTCAGCCACGAGGCGGTCGAGGAGATCGAGGCCTTCGTGAAGAGAGGGGAAGCCTCGAAGGCCGGCGGGACGCCCTAGGCGTTCTCTTCCGGCCTACGCCGCGGCGGCGCCGTCTCGAATGATGCGGCCGTCGCGCACTTCGACGACGCGGCCGGCGCGGCGTGCGAGCGTCATGTCGTGCGTGATCACGACGAGGGTCCGCCCCTGCTGAGACAGCTCCGAAAAGAGACTCATGACGTCGCCGCCGGATGTGGTGTCGAGGTTCCCGGTGGGCTCGTCGGCGAGCAGGATGTCCGGGTCCATGGCGAGGGCGCGGGCGATCGCGACCCGCTGCATCTGGCCGCCGGACAGCTCCGTCGGCTTGTGCTCCATGCGGTCCGAGAGACCCACCTTGGCCATCAGCTCCTCGACTCTCTCCTTGCGCGTCTTCGGCGCGACGCCTCCGAAGAGCAGCGGCATCTCGACGTTCTCGAAGGCCGAGATCTGGGGCAGAAGGTTGAAGTTCTGGAACACGAAGCCGACGCGCCGGTTGCGGATGTCGGCGAGCTGATCTCGCGAGAGGCCGGCCACGTCCTCGCCCGCGAGCCGGTAGGTGCCGTCGGTCGGCGTGTCGAGGCAGCCGATCAGGTTCATGAGAGTCGACTTTCCGGAGCCCGACGGCCCGACGACGGCGACGAATTCGCCCGAGGCGACGGCAAGGTCGATCCCCTTCAGGGCTTCCACCTTCACCTTACCGGTGTCGTACACCTTCCGGATCTGGTCCATCGCGATGACCGGAGCGTCACCGGACGCGGTCGCTGGCATGGTCCCTCTCACTCTACTCATAGCGCAGGGTCGTGGCAGGATCGATCGAGGCGGCGCGGCGCGCCGGGAAATAGCCCGCCAGAAGTCCCGAGGTCCCCAGAATCGCGACCGTCGCCGCCCCGATCGTCCAGGAAAGCGTCGGTTTGCCGAGGAACTCGAGCACGTCGTTGCCCTCCGATGGAATCAGCCCGAGCAGGATCACGATCACGATCGCGATGAGCGCGCCGCAGAAGCCGCCGACGAGCGTGTAGACGAGTCCCTCCAGGATGAAGGGACCGGTGATCCAGCGGCGGCGCGCGCCCAGGGCCATCTTCACGCCGATCTCCCGGGTGCGTTCCTTGACGACGGCATACATGATGTTGGCGACACCGACGCCGCCGATGATCAGCGTCAGCGCGCCGATCACCCCGAAGAAGATCTGGAGGCCGAGCAGGATGTTCTGGCTCTCCTTCTGCCCCTCGACGGTGTTCCAGACGCCCCAGACGCGCTCGTCCTGCGGGTCGTACCCGAGGCGCGGGGAGAGGACCTGATTCAGCCTCACGAGCGCGCCCTCCATCTCCTCCGGCTGCTTGACGCGCAGGACGAGAACGTTCAGGCGGTCGCGGCCGAAGACCGCCTTGAAAGTCGAGGCCGGGATGACGGCATGCTCGGCGTCGGGCCCGCCGTAGGTCGAGGACTGGCGCTTGCGCTGCATCACGCCGATCACGGTAAACGGCGAGCCGTTGATGAGAAGCGTCTTTCCGACGGGATCTTCCTGGCCGAAGATGTCCTTGGCGATCTCGTTGCCGAGGAAGACGACGCGGCGTTTTTCCTCCTCGTCTTGTGGGTTCAGGAACCGGCCGCCCGGCCGCGGGTAGTTCTTGCGCGCGTTGCCGAACACCCAGGTCGTCCCCGTGACCCGGCCATTGCGCGTCTTGCGGCCGTAGACGAGCGCCGTGCGCCAGGAGGTCACCTCGCCCCAGACCGCGTCGAGCGCCGGCATCCGCTCCCGGATGTAGTCCACGTCGTCGAGCCTGGGATGGATCGATCGTCCTTCGGCGAGTCCCTTCCAGGGTTTCGACGTCTCCCCGGGCCAGAGGATGGCGAGGTTGGAGCCCATGGCCTGCTCGTTCGACGTGATCTGTCGTTTCAGCCCTTCACCGAAGGCGAGCAGCAGAAGGATCGTCACCGTGCCCCAGGCGAGCGAGGCGATCGTCAGCGTCGCCCGCTTCTTCTGGAGACGCGCGGACCGGAAGAAGAGCTGGACGACCAGGTTGGCGTCGTGCCAGGTCATAGTTTCATCGCGACGACCGGATCGAGGCGCGAGGCTTCCTTGGCCGGGAAGTAGCCCGCGACCAAACCGGTGAGCCCCAGGATCGCGGCGGTCACCGCGGCCACCGAGAAGGAGACCTCCGGGTTGCCGACGGCCTCGGTGACGCCGAACTTCGGGAAGACGGCGCAAACGGCAAACGAGAGTGCGAAGCCGATCGCCCCGCCGAGCCCCGTGATGAGGAGCGTCTCCATGAGGAATTGCCGCAGGATCCACTTCGTCCGCGCGCCCAGGGCCATCTTGATGCCCACCTCGCGGGTGCGCTCCTCGACGACGACGTTCATGATGTTGGACACTCCGATGCCGCCCACGATCAGCGTGAAGGACCCGATGATCCCGAGGAAGAGCCGGAAGGAAAGGAAGAAGATCTCGAAGAAGGCAAACTCTTCCGTCGTGTCCCAGACGGACAGGGCCTCCTTGTCATCCGGGTCGAAGCGCTGCCGGTTGCCCAGGATCTGCCGAACGCCGGCCGTGACCTGCTTGCTCTCATGCGGAATCGCCGGCTGGTAGATGACGTTGTCGACCCATTTCTCACCGGTCAGGGCGCGGAAGGTCGAGCCGGGGATGAACGCCTTGCTATGGTCGCGTCCGCTGTAGCTCGATTGCTGGATCTTCTTCTGGAGAACGCCGACGATCAGGAAGGGGGAGCCTCCGAGGAGAACCGTCTTGCCGACCGCGGGCGTCTTGCCGAAGACGTCCTCCGCGAGCTTGTTCCCGATGAAGACGACGCGCCTCTGCTCGGTGACGTCCGTGGGATTCAAGAACCGGCCGCCGTCCTGCGGGATCAGGTTGCGCATGCTTCCGAACTCGGGCGAGACGCCGGAGATGTCGACGGCGAGCGTTTTCGTGTTGTAGTTGAGCTTGAGCGTTTGCGAGTACTCGCTCGAGATGGCGTTCAAGCCCCGGGCCTCTTTGCGGATCCCTTCGACGTCTTCCTCGTTCAAGCGGATCTTGCGGCCCTTTCCGAGCCCCTGGAACGGAATGGACGTCAGGCCCGGCCAGGCGATGCAGATTTGGTCGCCGATGCCCGCCGCGTTGATCGTCATCTGACGCTGCATGCCGCGCCCGAAGGCGAGCAGCAGCGTGACGGCGACGGTGCCCCAGACGATCCCGAAGACGGTCAGGAACGTGCGCAGCTTCTGGCCGCGCACGTCGCGCCACATTTGCCGCAGGGCGTCTTTGACCGAGAGCATCGCGGCGACTCAGTCGACGGCCGAAGTGATCTTCTTGGGAGGACGCTCGAGGACCTTGGAGCCGAGCTGGAGCCCGGCTAGGATCTCGGCATTCAGGCCGTCGGAGATGCCGAGCCGGATCTCGGTCTTCTTGGGCGGGTCCTTGGGTTTCCCGGCGGGCAGCTCCACGAACGTCTTCTTGCCCCCGTCCTCGAAGATGACGACGCGCTCGGGCACGGTCAGGACGTCCTTCTTTTCCCGGATGATCAGGTCGGCGTTGGCCGAGTAGCCGGCGCGCAGCGTGATCTTGGTCGTGGGATCGAGCTCGATTTCAACGTCGAAGAGCGTCGCGCCTTCCTTCTGCTGGGCCTGCGGGGCAATCCGCGAGACGTGTCCCGTGACGACGTCGGTCGGCAGGGCGCCCACCTTGATGCGCGCGGGCAGCCCCACGCGGAGCTTTCCGACGTCGATCTCGTCGACCGTCCCCTTGAAGACCAGATCGGTCATGTCGGCGATCGTCGCGAGCTCCGTGCCTGGCTGATAGGAGGTCAGCGGCGTGATCGGATCCCCGGGGTTGACGGCGCGGGTCAGGATCGTGCCGGCCGCCGGAGCCTTGATCGTGGATTCGATCGTGATGTCGGCGGTGGCGATGCGCCCCCTGCGGGTCAGCTCCCGACCCTGCTCGGCGCGCGCAACGGCGATCTTCGCGAGCTCGAAGGCCTCGCGCTTGGAGTCGAGATCGGAGGCGGGCAGGAATCCGCTACGCGAAAGCTCCGTGGCCCGGTCGTAATCCGCCTTCGCCCGCTCGAAGGAAGCCCGCGCGGAATCGAGCTGCCGGTCCACGTCGGTCAGCTCCTGCGGCGTCGGATCGGGAGCGATCTCGAAGAGAGTCTGGCCGGCCGCGGCCCGGTCTCCGACCTGAACGAGGCAGCGGCGCACGATCCCTGAGATCTTGGACTTGACGGAGAACTTCTGCCGGGGCTGGATCTGTCCGACGGCCACGGCCTTTTCGGTGACCGAGCCCTTCTCCACGGTGACCATCTTCGGGCCGTCCTTGTCGCCTTTGCTCGATCGGGCCCAGGCGTAGAGCCCGGCCGCCGCGGCCACAAGGATCGCCAGAAGAAAGAGAACCTTGAACAGCTTCCGCATGGAACCGACCCCTCTCCCGGTACCGCCGGCAGAACGTTGGACGGCGCTCCCTGCCTCGTAGTTACGCAGGCCGTAAGGAGAAGTTCCGCAAGGCAAGCGCCGAAGGTCCGAGGTCCGGCGGGGGCGCCCGTCCGCGATAAGCTCGACCCCTCCGGGAGCGACGATGGGGATCAACGACTATCACTTCGTGACGCGGTGGCTGGTTCCGGGCACCCCCCGCGAGGTTTCCGACGTGCTCGGCAATCCCGTGGACCTGCCCCGCTGGTGGCCGTCGGTTTACCTCGAGGCCGAGGAGATCGCTGCAGGCGCGCCGGACGGCGTCGGCCGCATCGTGCGCCTCCACACGCGGGGATGGCTTCCGTACACGCTCGACTGGACGCTCCACGTGACCGAGTCGCGCGATCCGCACGGGTTCCTCTTCGTGGCCGAGGGCGACTTCGACGGCCGCGGGGAGTGGACCTTCGAGTCGGCGGGGGCGTGGGTCGGGGTGAGCTTCGACTGGCGGATCGAGGTGCGAAAGCCGCTGCTACGCCTGCTGGCCCCCGTCTTTCGAACGGCGCTCGAGGCAAACCATCGCTGGGCGATGCGGCTCGGCGAGGAGAGCCTGAAGCTCGAGCTCGAACGGCGCCGTGCCGCGTCGGAGTGGGAGCGGGAGCGAATCCCCGCGCCTCCCGGCCCGGCACGGCGGTCGGGCTGGATCCTGCTCGGCGTCGGGGCGGGCGCCGTGGCCCTCCTCGCGGCGGCCGGCGAGACCGTCCGCAGGCGCCGCCGCCGTCGCCGCCACCGGTTGATGCGCCGCTTTCGGGGGTAGCAGAGTGCCCGCGAACCTGTCCGTGCAGCTGACCGTTCTGGCGGAAGTCGCCCTGGCCATGGCGCTCGGCGCGCTGCTCGGCCTCGAGCGCGAGCTCGCGCACAAGCCGGCGGGGCTTCGCACGCACATGCTCGTCGCCGGCGCGGCGGCCCTCCTGGTCGGCCTGGTGGGAGTCCTGGTGAAGCGCTTCCTCGTGCCGCCGATCTCGCCGCTCTTGCGCGCCGACCCGGTTCCCGTGATTACCGCAATCGTCATGGCGGTCGGCTTCCTCGGGGCCGGTTCCATCGTTCGCCACGGTGAGTCGGATCACATCGAGGGCCTGACGACGGCGGCCTCGCTGCTTTTCGTCGCGGCGATCGGCGCGACCGTCGGGCTCGAGCAGTTTCCGCTGGCTGTGGGCGTCACGCTGCTGGCGCTCGTGACGCTGCGGGGCCTGAGGGTCGTCGAAGAGAAGCTACGGGCGCGCCGCGACGCACGGCCGCCGCGACCGTAGCCTCGCTTGAACTCGACGGAAACGGGGCGGCTGTCGCGGGAGATCGGCGTTTTCGACGCGACGGCTCTCGTCGTCGGCTCGATGATCGGGTCGGGCATCTTCATCGTCTCCGCCGAAAGCGCCCGGGTCGTGGGCTCGGCGGGGTGGCTGCTCGCGGCGTGGGCGCTCGCGGGCACCTCGACCATGATCGCCTCGCTCTCTTGCGCGGAGCTCGCCGCCATGCTGCCGCGAGCCGGCGGCCAGTACGTCTTCTTTCGCGAGGCGTACGGGCCGCTCTTCGGGTTCCTCTTCGGCTGGACGCTCTTCCTGGTCGTGCAGACCGGAACCATCGCCGCCGTCGCCGTCGCCTTCGCGAAGTATCTGGGCGTTCTCTGGCCTGCCGTTTCAGGCTCCCGCAAGCTCGTCGAAGCTGGGCCGGTCTCGGTCTCGGCCGTCCAGGCGGTCGCGATCTTCGTGATCGTGGCGCTCACGGCGTCCAACGCCACGGGATTGAAGGCCGGGACGCGAACCCAGAACCTCTTCACCGTGGCGAAATTCGCGGCGTTGCTGGCCTTGACGGTGGCGGGCCTCGCGCTCGGAGGCGCGTCCGGCGCCGCCTTGCGGGAGCCGGGGTTCTTTCGGGCCGCCTCGCCTTCCGGAGAAACCTTGACCGGGTTCGCGCTCGTGGCGGCGCTCGGCACCGCGATGGTGGGGCCGCTCTTCTCGCAGTCGGCATGGAACAACGTCACATTCGCCGGAGAGGAAGTCCGGAACCCCGCCCGGACAATGCCGCGCGCGCTGCTCTCCGGTTGCCTCATCGTGACGGCCCTCTACGTGGCTGCAAATCTGGGGTATCTGAACGTCCTGCCGCTGTCCGGCGTGCAGCACGCGCCCGAGGACCGGGTCGCGACGGCGGTGGCAATGTCCCTCTTCGGTCCGGCCGCGGCTGGGGTGGTGGCCGCGGCGATCATGGTTTCCACCTTCGGGTGCGTGAACGGCCTGGTTCTCTCGGGAGCGCGCGTCTGCTTCGCCATGGCGCGCGACGGCCTTTTTTTTCGCGGGCTCGAGCGGGTCAACGCGGCGGGAGTGCCCGGCAACGCGCTGTGGGCCCAGGCCGCCTGGGCGAGCCTGCTCGTGCTCTCGGGAAGTTACAGCAGCCTGTTGAAGTACGTGATCTCCGCCGACCTTCTGTTCTTCGTGCTGCTCGTGCTCGCGGTCATCGTGTTGCGCCGCAAGCGGCCGGACTTGCCGCGCCCCTTTCGCAGCCCGGGCTACCCGGTGCTTCCCCTTCTCTACGCGGTGGCCGGCACGGCGCTCATCCTGATCCTGCTCGCGGGCAACCCGGGGACGACCTGGCCCGGTTACGCTCTAGTCGCGACCGGTGTCCCGGTCTTTGCTTTCTGGCGCCGGCGGGCGGCGGCCCCGGCACGAGCACAATGACGGCGCCCGAGCTCGCCTTCTACGATGTCGCCGACGGCGCTGCCGTCGTGGAATACCCCGGGCTGTCCGACGAGGACTCGAACCGGCGTGCGGTGGCTCTGGCCGACGCTCTCGTGTCGGCGGGAATCGGGGGCCTGCGCGATGCCATTCCCGGCGCGCGCACCCTCTCCCTCGTCTTCGATCCGTTGGTGCTCGCCCACGAGGCGCTACGCCGCGAAGTCCTGACCCGCGCGACGCGGCCCGAGCGGGCCGTTTCCGGCAGAACGGTTTCGATCGGTGTGCTCTACGGCGGCGATTCGGGGCCGGATCTGCAGGAGCTCGCTTCGCGCGCCGGGCTCGCGCCGGACGAGCTCGCTCGCCGCCACGCCGCCGGCGACTACAGGGTGGCGTTTCTCGGCTTCGCGCCGGGCTTCGCATATCTGACGGGCCTCGATCCCGCGCTTCAAGCTCCGCGGCTCGCGACCCCCCGTCCTCGGGTGCCCGCGGGCTCGGTTGCGATCGGCGGGGCCTACACGGGCGTCTACCCCTCCACGACGCCGGGCGGCTGGCGGCTGATCGGCCGCTGTGCCGTCCAGCTCTTCGATGAAGAAGCGGACCCGCCGGCGCTGTTGCGACCGGGGGACCACGTCCGCTTCGAGCCGATCACGGCGGCGCGCCTCTCCGCGCTCGACCGCGATCTCGCGGCGGCCTCCTCACGCTTGCCCACGTCCCCGGGCGGCCGCCCAGTCTTGCGGATCGTCCGGTCCGGCGTCTTCACTTCGGTCCAGGGAGCGCCGCAATTTCACCGAGGCGCCTCGGGCCTTCCGCCGGGAGGCGCAATGGACGCGTTAGCGCTGTCCGCCGGAAACGCGCGGCTCGGAAACGCCCGTGAAGCGAACGCGCTCGAAATGACTTTCCTCGGGCCGGAGATCGAGGCGATGTCGGAGGTCCGCCTGTGTGTGTCGGGCGCCGCGATGACCGCCGAGCACAATGGCGTATCCATTGCGGCCGAGTCTCCCATCCGGCTCGCGCCGGGCGATCGGCTGCGACTCGGCACCGCGCGTGGGGCGGCGCGGGCCTATCTCTGCGTCGAAGGCGGATTCCAGGCGACGGGGCGGCTCGGTCTGACGCGGAGGCTCGAGGCGGGCGAGATCCTGATGGCGCAGACGAGGCGCCGATCGAATGAGGCGGTGGAAGGCGGCGCCGTCCGGACCTGGCGAGACAATGAGAGCACCATCGCCTTGCGTGTCGTGCTCGATCCGCGTCGCGACCGGTTTTTCGCCACGCAAGCAGTCGAGGAGTTTCTCTCGTCCGTTTTCCGGGTGTCCTCGACGAGCGACCGGCGAGGGATCCGCCTCGAAGGCAAGGCCGTCGCTGCGGCCGGCTCTTCGGAGATGCCACCGGAAGGGACGGCGCTCGGCACGATCCAGATCCCGCCGGACGGGCAGCCGATCCTGCTCGGGCCCGACCGGCCGATCACCGGGGGCTACGCGAGGGTCGGCACGGTGATCGCCGCCGACTGGGGCCGGATCGCGCAGACGCTGCCCGGACGGACGGTGCGTTTGGTAGCCATCACACTTGCGGAGGCGCTCGCCGCGCGCTCCGGGAATGCCGAGAGCGAGGAGTAGTATCTGGAGGAAGTGAGCATCGATCTGAACGCCGACGTCGGCGAAGGGATGGCGGATGAGGAGTTGCTGCCCTATGTCACGTCCGTCAACGTGGCATGCGGCTTCCACGCCGGCGACCCCTCGACCATGGACGAGACGGTGGCCCTCGCGCTGGCACGGGGCCTGCGCGTCGGGGCGCATCCCGGCTACGCCGACCGCGAGAACTTCGGGCGCGTGGCGGTGGAAATGCCGGCCGACGCCATCGAGAATCTGGTCCTTTACCAGGTGGCGGCCCTGGACGGTTTCGTTCGCGCGCGAGGCGGCAGGCTCTCGCACGTCAAGCCGCACGGCGCGCTCTATCACCGGGGCGGTGAGTTTCCCGACGTCGCCCGCGCGATCGCAGAGGGAGTCCGGCGGTTTCATCCCGCGCTCATCCTGATGGGCGCCGTGGGCTCGATGCTGCTCGAGGCGGGGCGCGAGGCGGGGCTTGTCGTGGCGGCGGAGGCCTTCGCCGACCGGCGTTACCTTCCCGATGGCACGCTCTCGCCACGCGGCCGGCCCGGTGCCCTCCTGACCGACCCCGACGAGGCCGCCGCGCAGGCGCTGTCTCTGGCGCGCGACGGATTCGCCACCGCTTCGGACGGGTCCCGCCTGTCTCTCCGGCCCGACTCGATCTGCCTCCACGGTGACACGCCGGGCGCCGCCGCCATCGCGCGAAGGGTCTCGGAGCGCCTGCGCGACGAGGGCATACGGATTTCCCCGCTCGAGCCGCGCGCTTCCGGCGGACGCTCGGGCACTTCCATTCCAATTCGAGTGACGTAATGCGGGACGAGACGGAAGACGGCCCCGAGCCTTTCGAGCCGGGATGGCGCGAACGGCTCTGGGCGGTCGGCGCGGCCCTCGGCCGGCTTCTGGAGACGCGGACGGCGATCTTCCAGGAGGAGCTCGCTCAAAAGGGCGACCTCCTGGGCAAGGCGTTGCTCGGTTTCTTTGTCGCCCTTCTGTTCGGAACGATTGCCGGACTGTTGCTCACCGCTCTGCTTGCGGCGCTCCTCGCCCGCCTCTTCGGCAGCCCCGTGCTGGGGATCCTCGTGACGCTCGTGCTGTACCTCGGCGTAGCGGCCGGCGCCGGCGCGGTCGCCGTGAAGAAGCTTTCGCGGCTGCGGCCCTTCGAGTTCCCCGCGACGCGCAGCGAGATCGACCGCGATCTCGAGGCCGTCCGCCAGGCCGCCGGAGTCGGAGCGCGCGAGCCGCGCGGCGAGGGTCCCGACACCCGGGATCTGCCGGCCGGCGCCAGGGGGGAGACGACCGAAGAGATGGAAGCGCGCTTGCGCGAGGGAGCCGGATGAGCGCGCGCGAGGAGCGCCTGGCCGGGCTCTCCGCGCGCGCCGAGCGAGATCGCCAGGCGCTCGCGACGGCCGTCGTGGATCTGCGCATGCGGATCGAGGAGAAGCGCGCGCGCTGGACCTCGCTCGGGTTCTGGGCGGGGACGCTCGTGGCCGGAGCGACCTCGGCATACCGGCTCTTCGGTCGAAACTCCTTTTCGGCGCGGGTTTCCCGCTGGAGCAGCGGAACCTCGATCTTGGTCTCGCTGGTCCGGCTCCTCTTCCGCCTCTTCCGGTGATCCTGCGGCGTCCCCTTACTTCCGGGCTGTGGGCTGAGTTGGCGAGGGCGTAGTCGGCGCGGACGGCTCGGGCAGCCCCTGCAGGATCCGCGCTGCGATCAATTCATACCCGGAGCGGTTGGGGTGGAAGCGGTCGAGCGCCAGGCGATCCGGGCGAAGCTCGAACAGATCGAAGGCCGGCACGACGAGGACGTCGGGAAACGCCAGGGCGGTTTCCTCGATGAGAGCGTTCCAGCCGAGGATGACCGAGGCACCCAGCCGGCTGGCCGCGCCGCGTTCCTCGAAGGGATCGTAGAGCCCGAGCACGCGGATCGGCGCGGACGGGCTCGCTTCCCGCAGCACAGCGAGAATCGCGCGCAGGTTTGAAGCGTAGTTCTCTTTCGCGCGGGAGACGCTCTCGACCGGCGCGAGCGGCGATCCGCCGCCGCGGGGCACCGCGTGGGACAGGTCGTTGCCGCCGACCGAGAGGAGGATCCAGTCCGCCGAGGCCGCAAGCGACCGGACATTCGACCCTTCAACAAGCTCCCGGACCTCCACCGACTCGGCACCGTTGACCGCCAGGTTGGCGATTTGGACGGGGCCGCGTTTGCGCAGCGCATCGAGGACGTCCGCGGCGAAGCCGCGTCCCATCTCGTCGCCGGTGCCCCGCGCGAGGGAATCGCCGAGGACGAGCAGGAGCCGTCCGCCTGCCCGCACCGAGGGGAGGGCGCCGGCACGGGACGACGGCGGCGCCTGCCCGAGCGGTTTTCCAATCGAGCCGCGCAGTGCGAGCCAGAAGCCGCCGGCGAAGAGCAGGGTGGCCAGGAGGCCGACGGATGCCGGCAGGCGCCAGAGCCAGAACCGCGAAGAGAAAGGCCTCATGGGCATCCGGATCATATGAGGACGAAGGGCGGGCCATAGGACGAGGGCCCCGATTTTCCCCTCCCTCGTCCGACCCACGGCCGACGTCACCTCCTTCTGTGAGAGATTCCTTCATGACCATGGCCGAGCCAGTCCTGTCCGCCGAGCATCTGACCAAGAGCTTCGGCGGCCGGGTCGCAGTTTCGGACGTCTCCTTCGAGCTCGGCGCGGGTGAGGTCTTCGGGTTTCTGGGCCCCAACGGCGCCGGGAAGACGACGACGATCCGCATGCTCGTCGGTCTCGCGCGCCCCGACCGGGGCCGGGTTCGTATCCGTGGCATCGACCTGGCCCGCGACTTCACCCGCGCGATGGCCCACGTGGGATGCATCGTCGAGTCCCCGGACCTCTATCCTTACCTGACCGGGCGCGAGAACCTGCTCCACTTTGCGCGCATGCTGCCGGACGGGGCGGCCGCTCGCATCCCGGAGCTCGCGCGGCTCGTGGCGCTCGAGGAAAGACTGGACGACCGGGTCTCGACCTATTCCCTCGGCATGCGTCAGCGCCTGGGCATCGCGCAGGCCCTTCTCGGCGCTCCGGACTTGTTGATCCTGGACGAGCCCGCCAACGGTCTCGATCCCGCGGGCATCCGTGAGATCCGGCGGCTGGTGCGTGCACTCGCCGCGGAGCGCGGCATGGGCGTGTTCGTGTCGAGCCATCTGCTTTCGGAGGTCGAACAGATGTGCGACCGCGTCGCGATCATCCATCGGGGTCGGACGCTGGCGACCGGGCCGGTCTCGGAGCTGCTCTCGCGCTCGGCCTCGGGCTTTCGGATCCTGGCGCGGCCGGCGGCCAAGGCAGCGGAGGTTCTCGGCGCCATGCTCGCGGGTCTCCCGGAGCCGGACGCAGACGAGGCGTTTCTCGTTTCGGCGCCGGCCGAAGCGATTCCCGGGGCCGTGCGCGCCCTCGTCGAGGCGGGCGTCGAGGTCTTCGCCGTCGAGCGCCGTGCCTCGACGCTCGAGGACGTCTTCCTGGAAGTGACCGGGGGAGAGACGGTATGAGGTTTCTCCCTCTCGTCGAAAACGAGGTCTTGAAGCTCTGGAAGCGCCGGCGGTTCCGGCTCGTGCTGCTGATCCTGGTCGCTCTGATCGGCATCGTCGTCATCGCGCGGGTGGAGGGGCAGCGCCGGTTCGGGTCGCGCAAGGACTGGCGCATCGACACGCAGGAGCAAGTCGCGCGCATGCGCAACTGGCTGCGGCAGGGGCGTCTTCCCGAGACGCAAGGCCGATGGGTTCGGTTCGAGATCGCGCGCCTGCAGTACCACCTGGATCACAACATCAACCCGGAGGAGGCCACGGGGCCGCTCTTCGCCCGCGGCTTCGCGAACTTTGCGAGCTACCTGCTCCTCCACTTGCTCGCGATCGCCTTCGCCGCGGACATCGTCTCCTCGGAGTTCGCGGAAGGAACGGTCAAGCTGTTGCTGACACGCCCGGTCGGGCGCCGCCGCGTGCTCGCCTCGAAGCTCGCGGCGCTGCTGCTCGCGGTTGGACTGACGGTGCTCTTAGGGGGCATTGTGGCGTACGTCTTCGGCGGCCTCGCCTGGGGATATCGCGGGTGGGACGCGCCGGTGCTGACCGGGTTCCGGCTGGCCGGCGAGACCGTCGACTCCTCGGGCGTTCGAGCGGTTCCCATGTGGGAGGACGCGATCCTGGTCTTCGGCCTCGCCTGGTTCGCGACGGCGACGGTGGCCGTGATCGGTTTCATGACCTCGGTGTTGCTGCGCTCGACAGCCGCCTCGATGGGGACGATGTTTGCGGCGCTGATCCTCGGGACGATTCTGCCGCGCGTGGCGTCCAACTGGGAGTTTCAGAAGTACCTCTTCGTAACGAGTCTGCCCCTGCCCGACTACTACACGGGATCGCCGCCCCCGATCGCGGGGATGACCGTTCCGTTCTCCGTGGTCGTTCTCGCCGCTTGGGCGCTGGCGGCCCTGGGCGTCTCGTTTTCCGTGTTCGCGCGCCGCGACGTGCTCGCTTAGCGGAGCAGGCGCGTGCGGCTTCGGGTCTTGGCTGGCCGGCGCGCCGTTGTTGATAGAATCTGCTCTGGAAAACGACAAGAGGCCGCGTGCGGGCCGGGGCCCCGAGTGCCCTTCGGCGCGGCTGCCTGGAGGGAGATGCCACGATGGAATTGACCGCGAACGAGGCGCAGTACGTCCTGTCGACTTTATTGAAGCAAGGCAAGCTGCGCGCGACTCACATTCGGGCCGCTCTGCGGGTGCGGCGCGAAGAGATCCGGCAGCTTCGCGAGAGGCTCGCGGCCCTGGAGGCGTCTGCCGGCGCGGCGGTGGCCCCGGCAAGGAGTGCCGCCAAACGGCGTCCCGCGGCGAGACGGAGAAAGCTCTCACGCCGCGTCCGAAACCTGCGCCGTCTCCAAGGGCGCTACATGGGCCTCGTGCGCCGGCTGAAGTCGGCGGAAAAGGCGAAGATACGCTCGGTGCGCGAGAAGCAGGGCATGCTGGCGGCGATTCGGCTCGCCGCGTCCCTCGCGCAAAAATCGTAGGCGTCCGCCTCCGGGAGTTCGAGACCGCCGATGGCCGGAAGACAGAGTGACCCACCGCCGCCTTCGGCGGACAAACCCAAGAGGGCGACCGACTCGCGCTCGAAGAAGCGCTTGAGCCCCGAACAGTACGAGCTGAAGATCCGCTGGAACAAGGCTCGTCGGGTCCTGGACGTGACGCCCACCGGAGTGCAGTTTGAATTCGACAACCCGCTCCAGGTCGGCACGAAGTACCCCGTGACGCTGACCGCGCCGGGCGTGTCTCTCTCTTCGACGGTCGAGGTCACGCGCTGCCAGCTGACGGTGCAGTCGGAGAGTGGGCGCTTCTTCCGGGTGACCGGCCGCTTCTTCCCCTACATCGAGTAGGTGAAGGCAAGGTCGGGGTCGAAGGCGGTGGGTCGCGGGACCTTCGCCACGACCGATTGCCGGCGACTACGTCTTCACGAACCGGTAGCCCACGTGCCAGGCCGAGAAACGAGCCTCGCGGTCGAGTCGCAGGCCCGGTTTCGCGAAGGCCTTCTCGAGGTCCCGCAGTTCGAGCCGGTGCGCCGCGGGGGTGCGCGGACCCATCACCTTGCGCATGGCCGTGACCACCCAGAGCGCGCCGGCCGGACGCACGCGCTTGACCGCCGCTGCGAGAAGCGCCTCCGATCCGACGCGGTCCTCCCGCCACACGAGAACGGCGTCGAATTCTTCCTTCACGGCTCGCAGCCGCTCTTGTGTGACTGCCTCGAGAGGCTCTTGCTCCGTCCGCGTCGCGGCGAGGAGCCGTTCGAGGGGCTCCGGAGCGTCCACCAGGAGCAGGGTCTCCTTCGAAGTGACGCCGATCCGCCCGACGAGCTCGGAGGGGTTCTTCAGCGCGAAACTCACGGTCAGGTTCGCGAGCGGAAGAAAGACCAGCAGAGATAGCCCAGGAAACCGAGACCCGCGACGACGACGAGCGCGGCGCTGACGGGCGAAGAGCGGGCGACCATCCCGTACAGGAGGTAGAAGATGACGGCGAAGACGGGCAGCGACAGCAGCCCGAAGACGGCGCCGGCCGAGCGAGACTTGGGTTCCTTGTCGAAGGAAACCACCTTCATCAGCTGCAGCTGCTTGGTGGCCTCGGGCGGAACGGCGGGCCGCTCGACCCACTGCAACGAGGCAGGCTCCTCGTATCCCTCCCGAAAACCCTCCGGGAACCGCTCGCCGCAATAGACGCAGTGGTCGAGGCGCCATGCGGCGACGCGCCGCCGGCACCGGGGACAGAGCGGAACCGCGCCGGTGCTCGACACGGCCACTATTGAACCACGGCATCGCGTTTTCGGAGATGGCGGAAGCGGTGGTAGCGTCCGCATACCGGATCCGGCGGCGACCCGCCCGGGAGACTTCGTGAGAAGCAAGGCACGTGTGAACTGGAAGGGTTGCGGGACTTCGCTCGTGACCCCATTCGACGAGCGGGGCCGCATCGACTTCGATGCCATTCAAAAGCTCGTGGAATGGCAGATCGAGCAGGGGATCGATTTTCTCGTCCCCTGCGGCGCGACGGGTGAGTCGGCGACCATCTCCGGCGACGAGAGGAAGGCGGTCACCGCGGCCGTCGTGCGGGCGGCGCGCGGGCGGGTGCCCGTGGTCGCCGGCGCGGGGGGCAACCACACGGCCAAGTCGGTCTTCTGGGCGCGCGACGCCGCTCAGGCCGGCGCCGACGGGATTCTCTCCGTGTCTCCCGACAGCCGACCCAGCGCCGAAGGGCTCTTCCGGCACTTCTCCGCGATCGCCGATGCCACGGAGCTGCCGATCGTGATTTCAAATGTGCCCTTGCGCACGGGGACCGACCTGTCGGTCGAGGCGATTCGACGCCTTTCCGAGATCCCCAATGTCGTTGGATTGAAGGAGGCCTCGTTCGACTTCGCCAAGGTCGCGCGATTGGCGGCCGCGCTTCCGGATGGATTCCTCCTCTTCGCCGGCAATGACACCACGGCGCTCGCGGTGCTCGCGCTCGGCGGCCAGGGGCTCGTTTCCGACGCCTCCAACGAGATTCCGGCGGAGATCGCGGCCCTCGTGCACGCGGCCCTCGAGGGAGACTGGGAAAAGGCGCGGCGGCTGCAGAAGAAGTACCTCGGCCTGATGGAGATGAACGCCTGGGAACCGAGCCCCGGCCCGGTCAAGTGCGCGCTCGCGCTCATGAAGCGGTGCGGCGAGACGGCGCGGCTGCCGGCGGTGCCGGTCGCCGACGAAACACGCCGGCGGATCGAGACGACGCTGGCGGGCTACAAGCTGCTCCCCCGAAGGGACGCGGCCCGGCGCTAGCGTTGTGTAGCGGGAGTCGTAGGGGCGGGGCTTGTCCCCGCCCGCGGGCGGCCGCAAGGGCCGCCCTAACGAGCCGACTTATTCGCCGGCCGCCGGCTCAGAACATTTTCACGAGGTCGACGAGGACGCGGTTTAGGTAGTTGTGCCGGTCCAGGCGCTTCTGGAACACGAACGAGCCCTGGATGAACACGCTGGGCAGCACGGTCACGGCGGCGCCGACCCGGTGGCCGCTGTACCAGCTGTGGAACCACCAGTCGTCGGTGTTGTAGGCGCCGATCAGCGCGTCCCGCTCGACGTACTGGAAGGTGTAGAAAAACCGCCAGTCGCCGGGCGTCCCGACACGGCCGAGCGTCAGGTTGGCCTCGACGGCCTCCGCCTCGCCGTCTTCCTTCGCCGCGCCGCGCACCCCGAAGTTCTTCAGGCCATCGAGGCTGACGAGGACCGGAATCCGGCCCAGCGGAAACCGCAGCCGGACCATCGCATCCGCGATTCGATAGTTCGAGAGAAGGCCCGTGCCCGCGGCATTGACGTAGTTCTGACGAATCAGGTTCGGCCGGCCATTGGCGAAGAAGAGTTTCAGGTCTTCGGGGTCGAAGTACCAGAAGGAGGCCGCGACCTCCAACTGGAGGCGGTCCGGATCGCCCCCGCGCCAGATGGCCTGCCCCACGCCGATGCGCGTGTGGTCCCCCTGCGACTGAGGTCCGTAGAAGCCGGCACCGGCGAAGGTCAGCGTCGAGGCGCTGGCCTTCATCTGGTACGACGCGGCCGCGCCCGGTGTCTGGATGTCCCGGTCCCAGAGCATCTCCGTCGCGAGAAGCGGCATGCCAAAAGCGCCGGCCTGAATCACGAAGCCGCCGGGCCGGGCCTCCAGGTAATAGCGCTCGACCGAGGCGCCGCGCGAGCGGTAGTTGTCGAAATTCGCGGAGTTATCGCTGTTCTGGTCGGTGCCGAGATCTCCGACCGCGCGCACCGCAAGTCGGAAACGCTCGGAGAGTTGAAACCCGACCTCCGGGCGGACCTCGAAGCGTCCGCGCTCGATGTCGGGGCGGAAGTGCAGGTGGGTAATGTTGTCGTACCGCGCCAGCGCATCCCACTGGAAGGTGAAATGGGGCTGGAAGGCGGGCGGCTCGAAGGGCTGGTCCTCCTCGGCGGCCGCGGTGAGCGGACCCGCCAGGCCGGCCAGGGTGATCAAGGCACGAATGGCGCGACGCACCGCCCCCGATTTTGCCTGAAACCGGCGCCGGGCGCCCTATCTAAGCCGCGCTTGCCGCCGTGACTCGGGTCAGCGCCTCATAGAGCTCGTTGATGCTCTGGTACCGGCCGGCAGGGTCCTTTTGCATGCACTTGAGGACGATCACCGCGACCCGGGGATCGATCTTCGGGTTCTTCGACTGGGGGGACGGCGGCTTTTCCTGCACGTGCTTCAGAACGACAGCGAGCGGGCTGTCCCCTTCGAAGGGGAGCGTCCCGGTGAAGAGCTCGTAGAGGACCACGCCGGTCGAATAGATGTCCGACCGGAAATCGAGGGGGAGCCCCCGGGCCTGCTCCGGCGACATGTAGTCGGGCGTTCCGATCACGGTTCCGGTGGCCGTCATGCCGCGATCCTCGGTCAGGCGCGCGATGCCGAAGTCCATGATCTTCAGTCCACCGGTGGGCTCGATCAGGATGTTCTGCGGCTTGATGTCGCGGTGGATGACGCCGGCCTCGTGCGCCGCAGCGAGCCCCGCGCACACCTGTTTGGCGATGCGTAGGGCGACCGGCGTGGGAAGGATCTGGTCGGACTCGACCAGGTGCTTCAGCGTGATCCCCTTGACGTACTCCATCGAGAGGTAGCGCAGGCCGTTCGCCTCCCCCAGATCGTGCGTGCGCAAGATGTTCGGATGAGTGATGCGACGCGCGAGGCGGATCTCCTGCTTGAACCGGTCGAGCAGCGAGGGATCCGCGGACAAGGCGTCGCTGCGGAGCGTCTTGATCGCCACCAGGTCGTCCAGGTCTCGGTCGTGGGCGCGGTAGACGATGCCCATTCCGCCCTTGCCGAGGATCGACTGGATCTCGTACCGTCCGGCGAAGAGCGAGCCAACCTGAGGCTCGGCGCTGCGCGACGCGCCCTCCGCGGTGGGCCGCCAGCCGGCTGCCATCGGGACCGTTCCGATGTCCTCTCCGACGGTCATCGTGAGAGAGGCCACGTACTTCTCCAGAGCGGCCTTCTCCTTGAGCTCCTCGAGCATGGCGCGAAAGGAGCGGGCCAGAATGCCGATCTCGTCCTTCGATTCGACGGGCAGATCCGCGGAGTCGAGATTCCCCACCCGAACGTCTTCGGTCGCGCGCACGAGCCGGCCGACGGGCTCGGTAATGCGATGCGCCAGAAAGTACGACAGCAGGAACGCCACGAGCAGCGCGAGCAGGCCGACCAGGACCTGTGTGTTCTGGATCTGCCGGAACGCAGCGAGCTCCTTGGTGCGGCTGCGCAGGGCCACCGTCGCCCCGACGAGCTGGTCGGTGGAGGATCGGATCGGCAGGAAATAGGCGAGGTACGTGTCGCCGGAAAGCTCCAGGGCCAGGGGACCCACGTTTTTCCCTTGACGGAAGACGGCCCCGAGCAGCTCCGGCTGCCGCCGGACGGTGTCGAGCACCGACGCGCTCAGATCCTGCATCGTCGAGGCGGCGAGAATCGGCTTGGGCGGCTGGCTACCCTTCGCCTCGTCGGCGAAGAAGACGGCCTCGGCGTTGGTCAGCGTCTTCAGGCTTCGCGCGACCTCGTCGTTGATCTGGAAGGCGGCCACGACGACGCCCGCGACACGGTTTCCGCCCTCGAGCACGGGGGCGCCCACGACGTGAAAGAGCTTGTTTCCCGAAAGCCAGATCCCCTCCGTCTGCGCGCCCTGGAGGGCGCCGGCAATGGTCGGAACGTTCGAGAGATCGGCCGCGTAGGGCAGTGGCCGGTCCGTCCGGGCGATCCCGATCCCCTGGGGATCGAAGGCGACGAAAAAGTCTGCCTGGGCGCTGGACGCCTGCTCGCGCTTCAACGTGTCGAAAACGGTCGCCGCGTCCGGATGCCCGGTCGCCGGGTCGGGCGTGGACATCAGCGCGATGATCCCGGGGTTGTTCACGACGACGGCGAGCGCGCGCTGCAGCGCCGCATAGCGCGTCTGCTGGAACGACTCCCAGGCAGGGCCCGACCTCTTCAGGTCCTCGGCGATCTTCGCGTCGGCGACCTTGCGCGCCCGGTAGGCGGAGACCGCAATCGCCCCGCCGACGGCAATCAAGATGAGCAGCGCCGCCGCCAGGAAGATCTTCAACGTCAGGGAGAACTTCGGCGGCTCCGGCGGAGGCAGCTTCAACCCGACCCGAATCGGAGGGCCGCTCGCGGTCGCGCCGGGCGGAAACGCTTCAGTAGCGTTCATCGTCGGAGACCGCCTGCGGCGGATAGTCCCGGCCGTATTTGTTCTTGTGGGGCTCCGGCCTGTAGCCGGAGACGTCCAGACGAATCGAAACGGCCGTATCGGCGCGTGCGCGGACCGTCACTGGTGCCCCGGTCTCGGTCCCTTCCTCGTGCCAGGCCTTGAGCGTCCAGGACCCTATGGGAACCCCTTCGAAGCGGACCTTTCCATCCGGGCCGGTCGTCGCGGCGAAGTCCGAGTCCACGACTACGACGAAGCCGATCATCTGGGGATGGATGTTGCAGAAGACGCGGACCAGCCCCGCCTCGTCGAACTGCTTCGCCTTCGATGCGCCGCTGCGGTAGAGGCCGAGATCGAAGCGGTTGGCGCCCGAGACGGAGAAGACGTTGTGGTAGATCGGATCGACGTTGGGGAAATCGACCGCCGCGCTTTTCGACACGACCACGACACGGGGAGTGAACTTCTTCTGATCGCTCTTCATCTGCCCACGCACCGCGCTCGGCGCCTGCCCGGACCGGTGGACGCCCTCGAGCCAGACGACGGCGTTGGAGGCGTCGGGTCGCGAGACGCCGTTGGAGACCAGGGTGATCTGGCCCGAAACGCTCCCACTCGGCACGGGGGGGGTCGGAGTGGCCAGCAGGAGGAGAAGGGTCAGAAGCCGCGCGCTCATGAGGGAAGGGCAAAATCATAGCATCGGCAGGAGATAGGCCCCTGTAAGATCCTCTCGGGGAGGACCTCCAAATGGAAGAGCGAAAGGTCGAGATCTTCGGAAAGGACACCTGACCGTATACAACCGCGGCCCGTGAGGACTACGCGAAGCGAGGGGTCCCCTTCACCTACATCAACGTCAAGCAAAGCAAGGTCGAGCTCGAGCGAATGGTCGCCCTGTCGGGCGGGCGTCAGGTTCCGGTCATCGTGGAGAACGGGAAGGCGACCGTCGGGTTTGGAGGGACTTGAGGGGTGTAGCGCGCGGGCGCCGGGTGCGCCGCTTCGATGAGTTGAGGGGACGGAGAGCCGAGCAGACGCCAAGATCGCCGGAATCACTGCCGCTCGTCGCCCGACCTCCCGTCCGGTCTTTCCAAGAAATCACTTCGTGCCGCCGCGAGCCCATGCTAGAAACCCCCTAAATCCGAGGAGGCACAGGCATGTCGAACGATTCGGGTTCCGGAGCCCAGTTCAAGCCCTACATCTCCCCGGATCAGTCCCCGCCCGAGTTCACGCTGAAGGCGATCCTGCTCGGCATCTTCTTCGGCGTTCTCTTCGGGGCGGCCACGGTCTATCTGGCCCTGCGCGCGGGCCTGACCGTCTCCGCCTCGGTTCCCATCGCGGTCCTCTCGATCGCGGTCTTCAAGAAGCTTGGCAACTCCACCATCCTCGAAAACAACATGGTTCAAACGATCGGGTCGGCCGGGGAGTCCGTCGCGGCCGGCGTCGTTTTCACCGTGCCGGCCCTGCTCTTCCTGTCGGCGGGAGACGACTACTTCCGCTATCCGACGATCTTCATGCTCTCGGCCGTCGGGGGCACCCTGGGGGTGCTCTTCATGATCCCGCTGCGGCGGGCGCTCATTGTCAAGGAGCACGGCAACCTCAAGTACCCCGAAGGGGTCGCGTGCGCCGACGTCCTGATCGCGGGTGAGCGGGGCGGCGACCTCGCGAGGATGGTGTTCAAGGGCGTGGGCGTTGCGATGCTCTACAAGTTCCTCTACGGCATCCTCGGCTTCTGGCGGGAGACCGCGACCTGGTTCCGCACCGGCCGCGACGGCAGGATTCCCGATGCGACGCTCTCCTCCGACGTGACGCCAGAATACCTGGGACTGGGCTACATCATCGGGCCGCGCATTGCCGGTGAGCTCGCCTCCGGCGGCGTCCTGTCCTGGCTGGCTCTGATTCCGCTGATCTCGATCTTCGTATCGGATGGGCGCATCGTTCAGGACCTCAAGAACCTCGGCTTCACGGATGCCTGGATGGCAGGCCACTCCCACGCCGAATGGATCTATCGCGCCTACGTCCGGTACATCGGCGCCGGCGCGGTCGCGTGCGCGGGCGTGATGACGCTCGTCAAGACGCTGCCGACGATCGTTTCCGCGTTCCGGGAATCGGTGAAGTCCTTCGGCGGCGGGTCGGAGTCGAAGAGCACGCTGCGGACCGAGCGCGACCTCGGGATGGGAATCGTGGTCTTCGGCTCTCTCGCGCTGGCGCTCATCGTCACCGTGTTGCCCCGATTCCCGCACGGGCCGTTTCCGGGCTCCCTCCTGATGGGGTTGCTCGTCGTCGTGTTCGGCTTCTTCTTCGTCACGGTTTCCTCGCGGATCGTCGGCATCATCGGAACCTCTTCGAACCCCATCTCCGGCATGACGATCGCGACGCTGATGGCCACCTGTGTGGTGTTCGTGGCGGTCGGCCGGACCGGGGACGTCTATCAGTCGGTGGCGCTGTGTGTGGGCGCGATCGTCTGCATCGCCGCGGCCAACGCCGGGGCCACGTCGCAGGACTTGAAGACCGGATACCTGGTCGGCGCGACCCCGCGCCGCCAGCAGATCGGCTTCATCATCGGCGTGCTGACCTCGACGGTCGTCATCGGGGGCACGCTCTTCCTGCTCGACCGGACCTACGCGATGGGTGAGGCGCACGGGATCGGGGGACCCAAGCTCGCGGCGCCGCAAGCGACGCTCATGGCCACGATCATCAAGGGCCTGCTGGCGCAGAATCTGCCGTGGGCGCCGGTTTTGGTCGGCGTGTTCCTCGCCTTCATGGCGCAGATGGCGGGGGCGCACGCCCTGTCCTGGGCCGTGGGCGCGTACCTGCCGCTTTCGACGACCTTTCCGATCTGGATCGGAGGTCAGATGAAGGCTCTGGCGGACCGGTTGACCCACCGAAAGGAGGAGAGCGAGCTGTCCTCGGGCATGCTCTACTCGACGGGCCTGGTGGCAGGAGGGTCTCTGGGCGGCGTTCTCATAGCGCTCGTGGCCTTCATCGGCGACTCCTTCCTGCACATGGAGAAGCCGACGCTGCTCGAGAAGCTCGACCTCGGCGCAAAGTTTTATCCCGCGTTCAAGAACGGGATCGGCGGCGACGTCCTCTGCGCGGCGGTCTTCGCGGTGCTCTGCATTCTTCTCGTCCGCAACGCGCGCAAGAAGCTCGAGGGCTGAGGGACCGGAAAGGCGCTTCTACACCACGACGGTCTGCGCGACCCGGACACGGTTGCGCCCTTCCGACTTGGCTCGGTAGAGCGCCTCGTCGGCCGCCGCGATCAGCGTTGCGGAGGAAGATCCCTCGCGCGGGAAGGTCGTGGCCACCCCGATCGACACGGTTCCCGAGAGGGGTGCGCCGGGGCGGTCGTGCGGGATCTCGAGAGACAAGACGCTTTCTCGCAGCCTCTCGGCACACGCGCCGGCTCCCGACTCGTCCGTGGCGGGGAGGATCACGACGAACTCTTCGCCGCCGTAGCGGGCGACGACGTCGCCGGGCCGATTCAGCCCGTCGCGCAGCGCCACCGCGATCGCCTTCAGGTAGTCGTCTCCCCGCTGGTGCCCGTGGGCGTCGTTGAACGCCTTGAAGTGATCGATGTCGATCATGAGCAACGAGATCGGAGCCTCGGCGCGATACGCGCGCCGCCACTCGAGGTCGAGCACTTCATCGAATTGCCGGCGATTCGCGATGCCGGTCAGGCCGTCCTGCGAGGAGAGCCGCCGCAGGGCGCGGTTGGCCTGCTCGAGCCGCTGGTTGGCCTCCTCGAGCTGCCGCGTGCGCTCGCCGACGAGCCGCACGAGATCCGCCTTGCGGCGGGTCAGGCCTTGGACGCGGAGGCGGTAGACGCCGGTCGCGACGAAAAGCAACGCCCCGACGCACAGCGAGAAGAACCAGCGCGTCTGGTAGAGGTGCGGCGCCAGCGTGAACCCGAAGGTCGCGCCCTTCTCGTTCCAGACTCCGTCGTTGTTGCAGGCAATGACGTGGAAGCGGTAGGTGCCGGGAGGCGTGTTCGTGTAGTAGGCCGCGCGGCGGGTCCCCGCGTCCACCCACTCCTTGTCGAAGCCCTCCAGGCGGTAACGGAAGCGGACCTTCTGGGGCGCCAGGAACGAGAGCCCCGCGTAGTGGAACTCGAGCGACCCGGGGCCGGGAAGGACGCGCGTTTCGCGGCTCGGGTCGAGTCGCCGCTTGTCCACGATGACTTCCTCGAGCTGCACGGGGGGCGGGACGGTGTTGGTCGAGAGATGCTCCGGGTCGACGGCGACGGCGCCTTTGAGCGTGGGGAACCAGAGCCGGCCGTCACGGGTCCGGATGCCGGCCGGCTGATTCCCGCCGTTGCACTCGCTCGACTCCATCCCGTCGGCGGTTCCAAAGAGACGCCACGGAATCGCGGCGAGCCGGCGCTTGGCCACGGCGTCCAGGTCGCTCTTGGCCGCTCGGTAGACGCCTCGGTTCGAGCTCATCCAGAGGAAGCCCGAGTCGTCGTCCAGGATCTGAAACACGATGCTGTCGAAGAGGCCCCGCTGCGTGGTGAAGGCCGTGAAACGGCCGTTCTCGAATCGATGCAGGCCGCCGCCCAGAGTGGAGACCCAGAGGACGCCGTCCCGGTCGATAAGCACGGAGTAGATCGCGTCGTTCGTGAGGCCGTCGGCGACTCCGTAGCGCCGGAAGACGCCGCCGGAGTAGTGCGCGAGCCCTGCGTCGGTTCCGATCCAGAGTGCGCCGTCGGAGGCCTCCACGACGGTGCGAACGTTGTCGTTGGGAAGCCCTTGCTTCGACTTGAAAGCGGTCCACCGACCTTCCGCGAAGCGGCTCAGGCCGGCTCCGAGCGTCCCTGCCCAGAGTGCGCCGGTACGGTCGACGGTCAGGCACGTGACCTTCTCCGCCTGCAGGCCGCTGCGAGCGCCGGCCGATCGGAACTTTCCGTTGACCAGGTGGTTCAGTCCGCCGCCCCAGGTGCCGATCCAGAGGCTTCCGTCCCGGTCTTCCGCGAGCGAAGAAACCTCGTCGTACGAGAGCCCGTCCTTGGAGGAGTACGCGGTGACCTTGCCGTCCTTGAGGCGGTTCAAGCCGCCGCCCCACGTCCCAAGCCAGAGGGCGCCGTCTTTGGACTCGAGAAACGTCGAGATGTCGTCGTAGGTCAACCCCTCGGAAGAGCCGTACCGCGTGAAGCTCCCGTCGGCCAGGCGGTTCAAGCCGCCGCCATGCGTTCCGATCCAGAGGCTTCCTTCGCGGTCCTCGCACAGCGAGGCGACGAAGCCGTTGGAGAGCCCCTTGACCGTCGAATAGGACGTCCACTTTCCGTCGGCCAGCCGCGAGAGACCGGCGCCGTCCGTTCCGATCCAAAGACTTCCTTCCCGATCCTCCAGGATCGACAGGATCTTGCTCCCCGACAGCCCGCTCGAGACGGAGTACAGGGCGACGACGCCGTCCCTCCAGCTCGCGAGCCCCCCTCCCTCGGTGCCGATCCAGAGGCTTCCCTCGTGGTCCCTGGCGAGCGCCCGGATCGGGCTCCGGGCGAGTCCCGCGATCTTCTCCGCCGTCCAATGCCCCTCGCTCGAGAGCAGCAGGTCTCCCTCATAGGTTCCCACCCACAGCCCGCCATGACGGTCCTCGCCGAGCGCGCGGATGTCCTTGCGCCGCACCTCCGCCGGGATCCCTTCCGACGTGAAGCGTTGGTTTTCGAAGCGCGAGAGGCCCGTGGTGGCACCGATCCAGATCGCGCCGTTATGGTCCTGGAAGAGACAGTTCACCTGGTCGCCGGCGAGCCCTTCCTGGGTGGTCGCCGCGAGGAAGCCCTCGTCTTTCCAGCGGGTCACGCCGCCGCCGTTGGTTCCGACCCAGAGCCCCCCGTCGCGGTCCTCGAGGAGAGCTTGAACGTAGTTACTCCGCATCCAAGGACTGTTGGATCGATCGAACACCGTGAACTGCACGCCGTCGAAGCGGACGAGCCCTTCCTGAGTGCCGAGCCAGAGGTAGCCGTCGCGCGTCTGGATCATGGCGTGAATGGAGTTCTGTGGCAGTCCCTCCCGCGCTTGCCAGATCTGGTGGCTGTACTGGGTGACGGCCTTGCGCGGGTCCAGAGCATCCGCCGTCGCGCTGTTGAACAGCGCGACAAACGAAAGCAGAGCGGGCAGGACCGCCGAGCGCGCCCACGAGCCGACGAATTTCATGATCGACCGAAAGAGGCCTTCATTTTAGCCCAATGGTGGCGGCTTTGACCGCCACGAAAGAGCCGAGAGTCTGGAGGTTGGGCCGGGCCGGACGCCTCGGCCTGTCCGGCTGCCCGACTAGGAGACGACGCCGAAGCTCTTGCCGACCTTCCGGAAAGCCTCCACGGCGCGGTCGAGGTCGCGCCGCTCGTGGGCCGCGGAGACCTGGCAGCGCAGGCGCGCCTGTCCCTGCGGGACCACCGGGAACCCGAAGCCGGAGACGTAGACGCCTTCCTCGAACAACGCCTTACCCATCGCGAGGGCCTTGGCCGTGTCGCCGACGATGACCGGAACGATCGGATGCGTGCCATGGGGGATCCGGAACCCCGCCTCGGAGATCGTCTTTCGGAAGTAGGCCGCGTTCTCGCGCAGCTTCGCGACCGGCGCCGGGTCTGCCTTCAGCATCCGGAAGGCCTCGAGCGATCCGGCGGCGACGGCGGGCGGAAGAGAGTTGGAGAAGAGATAGGTCCGGCTCCGCTGGCGCAGTGTCTCCACGAGCGGCCTCGGCCCGGTCACGAACCCGCCGGCCGCCGATCCCATCGCCTTGCCGAGCGTGCCCGTGAAGACCGGGATCTTGTCGGCGACGCCCTGCTCCTCCGCCGTGCCGCGTCCGGTCGCGCCGAGCACGCCGGTCGCGTGCGAGTCGTCCACCACGAGCAGCGTGCCGCTCTTCTCGCAGACGCGGACGAGGTCCCGCAGGTTCGCCTCTTCCCCCTCCATCGAGAACACGCCGTCGGTCATCATGAGGCGGAAACGCGAGGTCGTATCCTCCGTGAGCATCTTCTCGAGCGCCTTCGGGTCGTTGTGCGGGACGCGGTAGCGCGTCGCCTTGCACAGCCGCACGCCGTCGATGATCGAGGCGTGGTTCAGCTCGTCGGAATAGAGACCATCGGGCTCGTCGAGGACCGCGGCGAAGAGGCCCTCGTTCGCATTCCAGCAGGACATATAGAGGATCGCGTCCTCCGTGCCGAAGAACGAGGAGATCTCGGCCTCGAGCTCCTTGTGGAGCGCCTGCGTGCCGCAGATGAATCGGACCGAAGCGAGGCCGGCGCCCCACCGGTCGATGGCCCGTTTCTGAGCCTCGCGGATCCGCGGGTGGTTGGCGAACCCGAGGTAATTGTTCGAGGTCAGCATGAGGACCTCGCGCCCGTTGACGTGGACGTGCGCGTCCTGGGGGGACTCGAGGACGAGCTCTTCCTTGTAGGTTCCCTTTTGCCGCAGTGCGGCCATTTCCGCGGCGAGGTGGTCGATCAGATTGCTCATGAGGGAAAGCTATCAGCTGTCAGCTCTCAGCCGTCAGCCGGAACCGAGAAGTCTGGCTGATAGCCGATAGCTGATAGCTGATAGCTGAGAGCTGAGAGCTAACAGCTATTCTTCCGAGACGATCTTCCCCGCGACGCGCCCGCCCGGAAACGCCGTGTCGAGGGCCGCCACCGCGCGGTCGAAGTCGGAGTGATCGCGGGCGATGATCTCGGCGCAGATCGTTGGGCGGTTGATGATCTCCGAGGTGCCCTCTTTGCCACGCACGATGACGGCCTGCGCGGGCTGGCCGACGAAGAAGAGCAGGTGGTCCAGGTCCTCCAGGGCCCGCGCCGCGGTTCGGTGGGCCTTCTCCTGCTCGTCACGGTTCAGGCAAACGCCGGCGAGCCCGACCACGCGATAGTGATTCTGCTCGAACTGCGTTCGGTCCCAGTCCTTCCAGACCCGGTCCCGCGGAACCAGCTTGAAGCGGTAGGCGAGGTTCGAGAGCCGCGACTCCTCGAGCGCGAACTCCGCGATCCGCCGCTCGCTCATCGGATGCTTCGGGACTGGGTCGGGCTTGTTGGTCGGCATGGGCGAATTCTAGCCCCCATTGTTCACGCCGGATCGGCAGCCGCTCCGATCTTTAGCCGCGGAGCTTCCGCAGCCGTAGCAACCTCACCGAGGCCTGCCGTTCGGGTAGAACACGACCTTCATCGCATCCCGGTTCTCCAGCAGCTCCATCGCCTGGTGGAACTCCTCGAGCCCGCCGAACTCGTTGGTCACGAGATCCTCCACCTGGAGGCCCGCGCGCAAGAGGTCGAGCATCTTGATCCAGGTGTCGAAGATGCGGCGGCCCACGATGGCGTGCAGGGTCAGGCCCTTGAAGATGAAGTCGTTGGTGTAGTCGTGGATGGAGACGGACTTGCCCTTCGGAAGGCCGAGCAGCGAGATTGTCGCGCCCCGTCGCGCCGCCGCCATCCCGAGGTTGATCGAGGGCTCGGCGCCGGAGAGCTCCAGCACGACGTCGGCCCCGCCTCCCAGCGCTTCGCGCAGGCTGCCCGCTGGGTCCTTCGTGCGGGAGAGGTCGAGGACGGAGACGTGGTTCGCGCCGCGCGAGAGCGCCCACCGCCGGGCGTGGGCCGCGGCCTGGGAATTGACCTCCGTGATAGCGATGTGGGAGGCGCCCGAGATCCGCGCGATCTCGGCGCACATCGCGCCGATGGGCCCGTATCCGAGGACTGCGACGGACTTGCCCGAAAGGTCGGCCACCTGGGTCGTGTGAACGGCGTTGCCGAGGGCGTCCAGGAAGGCGCCCACGCGCGGCGGCACGATCTCGCGCTCGAGCGGCACGACGTTGAAGGCGGGCACGACGACGTATTGGGCGAAGCAGCCGTCGCCGTGAACGCCGAGGATCCTCGTGTTCTCGCAGATGTGCCTCTGTCCGGTGCGGCAGGGACGGCAATGGCCGCAAGTCACGTGCATCTCGGCGGAGACGTATTGGCCCTCCGTCAGATGCGGGCGCCGGCCGCCCGGTCCGAAGGCGGCGATCTCTCCGCAGAATTCGTGCCCGTAGATCCGAGGAACCCGAATCATGCCCGCCATGGAGGGGTCCCATTGATAGATGTGTTTGTCGGAGCCACAGACGGCCGTCGAGAGCACCCGGATCAGGACCTCGGCCTGGCCGGGCTGCGGCACGGCGACGGTACGGATCTCCGTCGCGCCCGGTCCGGGGGCGGCCTTTACCTTGACCACGGCCGTCATGGTCTTCGGCAAACCGGGAGACGCCGAGACGGGGAGATGGGGAGAGGAGATCGCCCTTCGCCCTTTCTCCCGATCCTTGCGTCCCTGCGCCTTCCGACTCAATCTCCCGCCTGATCGTCGCGGACGAAACCGGCCGCGACGGGGGCCGGCCCCGGCCGGCACACGTCGATGGGCCGCACGTGCTTCCTGACGATCCCGTTGGTTCCCGCGACGCGTAGCTTCTCGAACAGGAAACGGAACTCCTTCTCCAAAGAGTCGCGGATGGCCCCGCGCGTTCCCTCCGGCAGATTCCAGAACTTCTCCTTGAAGGGTCCGATCGCGTACTTGCGAGTCTTGTACAGGAACTGGCTCTCGGTTTCGCCCTTCTTCCACTCCTCGGACTTGTTCTCGAGGAGCCAACGCTCTGCCTCGCGCTTCAAGGGGAGAGGCAGCGACGGATGGTCGTACACCATGTTCTGGAAGCCGGTCGCCAGATGAATCTCCGCGCAGCCGTGGTCCGGAAAGCGCCCGAAGTACTCCGGAGGCAACGTCGAGGCGCCATGCTGCACGGCGCCGGCCAGCCCGTACTCCTCGCGCGCGACCTTCGAGATGCTCGCAATGACGTTGAAATCGATCGCAACCCGCTCGACGGTCCCGTCCGGGCCGACGACGCCGCCGTGGGAGGAGCCGGTCTGCACCGACACCTTGGCGAGGCCTTTCCCGGCCGGCAGCGCGCCGCGATAGACGTCCATGTACGCTCGGAACTCTTCGGGGGTCGAGTTTTCCTTGCCGACCTCGCCGATCTCGCCGCCCACGGAGATCGGCATCTCCTTCGGCTCGTGAGAGCGAATGAACTGGGTGAAGCGGGCGCAGAGCTCGGCATTGACCCGCTGCTGGTCGGGCAGCGTCGGCTTCGAGAGGTCGACGAGCGTGGATGTGTCGATGTCGATCTGGAAGAAACCCGCCGGGATCGCCTCCTCGATCAGCGCCTCGATCGCGCGGATCTCCTTCTCCGCGTTGTCCTTCATCTTCTTCGGGTTGGTCTGGAAGTGATCGCCCTGGAGGAAGACGGGCCCCTGCCACTCTTCCTGGATCGCCGCGGCCAGCACGACGGCGGCGTACTCGGCGGGACGCTGCTCCGTGTAGCCCATCTCGCTGCGGGCGATCTCGAAAATCACGGCGCCCGCGTCGAGCTTGCGCGCCGCGTGGCAGACGGCGCGAGCCGTGTCGTAGCCGAGCATCCGCACGTTGATGGCCGGGACGGTGAAGCCGGAGACCTCGCCCCGCCCGCGCGCCTCGTAGAGGGGCAGGATCGACGCGGGCAGGATCCCGAGGGAGCGGGCGGCCTCGCGGATCTTCCGCCGGCAGGCGTCACGGACCTCGGCGTTGCCGAAGACGGCGGTCCACGCGAGGCTCTCCACGACGTGCGAGCGAAACCGCGCCGCGTCCGTCACGGTGAGCGGATCGGCGGCCTCGACCGCCTCGCAGGTCTTCAGAAACGCGCCGAGATCCGAGACGTTACGGAAGAGCTCCATCGTCATGTCTTTTCGACGGGCGGATTGTATCCAAGAGCCTCGGCGCGTCCGAATCCGGATAAGCTCTAGCCGATGATCCGCCTCGCCCGCACGATCCATTTCAACGCCGGTCGCAGCCTCTGGCGCGCGGACTGGCCGCCGGAGCGCAACCGCGCCGTGTACGGCGAGGAGGGACCACACGGCTACGGGCACAACTACGAGCTGGAGATGGCGGTCGAGGGCGAGATTGACCCGCAGACGGCGATGGTCGTCAACCTGACCGACCTCGACCGAATCCTCAAGGAGGAAGTGGATCAGCCGCTCGACCACCGGAACCTGAACCGCGACGTCCCGGAGTTCGTGGCGACTCCTCCGACGGCCGAGAACCTTGCCGCCTGGATCTGGCGGCGCGTGGCGGCGCGGATTGCGCGGGAGAAGTGGCCCTGCCGCCTGGCATTCCTGCGCCTGCGGCTGACCCCGGACTTCGCGGTGGAGATCGAGGGGTAGCCGCCGTGAGCGCCGTTCTCGTGGTCGGTGCAACGGGCCAGCTCGGCACCGCTGTTATCCGCCGGCTGGTGAAGTCGGGCCGGCCGGTGAGGGCCCTGGTTCGGCCCGCGTCGGCGCATCGCCACCTCGAGGGCTCGGGTGTCGAGCTCGCGTTCGGAGACCTCCGGGACGCGGCGAGCCTCGATGCGGCCTGCCGGGGAATCGAGACCGTCGTGGCCACGGCGAACGCCGTGATTCCCCGAGGGCGCTCGAGCTTCCGCGAGGTCGAGCAGGAGGGCTACCGAAGCCTGATCGACGCCTGCCGCCGCGCAGGCGTGCGGCGCCTCGTCTTCATGTCGGTCCCGGTCCTGCCGCAGGAGGAGCGTGTGCCCACCTTCCGCCTCAAGCGGCAGATCGAGACCTGGATTCGGGAGAGCGGACTGCCGCACACCATCTTCCGCGGGTCGCTCTTCATGGACGACTGGTTCGCGCTGATGGGCAGCTCGATCCCACTGCGCGGGGCCGAGGCGCACACGCTCCGGCGGCCGTTCTGGTTCTCGGAGGTTTTCCGGAAGGGGACTGGCCACGCAATCGAGTGGCATGGCCTGGCTCTCGTCCCGGGCACGGGGCGAGCCCGCCACGCCTTCGTCGCGCTCGACGATGTGGCGGATTTCCTGGTCGCCGCGGTGGCGTCGAACAGCGCCTCGAGCGAAACCTGCGACATCGGAGGGCCCGAGGTTTTGTCCTGGAACGACGTGGCCGCGCTCTTCGCACGGGTTCTGGGACGCCCGGTGCGCGCGCTTCGGACGCCGGCCGATGTCTACCGGACCCTGGCCGCGCTGCTCGACCCGTTTTCCCCGGCCGCCTCGAACCTGATGGCGATGAGCTGGATTACCGCCGTCGCGGACACGCCCTTCGACACCCGCGAGACGGCGCGCCGGTTCGGCGTCCGGCTCACGAGCGCCGAGGAGTTCCTGCGGCGGAAGGCGGCTCTGACCGAGGGATCGGGGGTCTGAGGCGGAGGTCGCGGAACTACACTGTGCTCTTCTGACTCTCGGAGGCCGCCATGTTTTTCAAGCAGTTCTACCTGGGTTGCCTCGCTCAGGCGTCCTATCTGATCGGCGACGCTGGCGAGGCGGCGGTCGTCGATCCGCGTCGCGACGTGGACGAGTACGTCGAGGAGGCGAAGCGACAGGGGCTCTCGATCCGCCACGTCATCGAGACGCACCTGCACGCCGATTTCGTGTCGGGCCATCGGGAGCTCGCCGCGCGCACCGGCGCAAAGATCTATTTCGGGGCGAAAGCCGGCGCGCGACTCGACCACGTGGCCGTGCGCGAGGGCGACGAGATCGGGATGGGCGACGTCGTTCTACGCTTTCTCGAGACTCCCGGCCACACTCCCGAGTCGGTCTCCATCGTCGTGATCGACCGGTCGACGTCGCAAGAGCCAGCCGCCGTGCTGACCGGGGACACGCTCTTCATCGGTGACGTGGGCCGCCCGGACCTGCTGGGCGCCCTGATGAGCGCCGAGGAGCTCGCCGGTCTTCTCTACGACTCGCTGCACGAGAAGCTTCTCACGCTGCCCGACGCGACGAGGGTCTATCCGGCGCACGGAGCGGGCTCGCTTTGCGGCCGGAACATCTCGAGCGAGACCTCGTCGACGATCGGGGAGCAGCGCAGGTTCAACTACGCGCTCCAGCCCATGCGCCGGGAGGAGTTCGTCGGGATGATGACGACGGACCTGCCCGAGGCCCCCGCGTACTTCGACCGCGACGTGGCGCTGAATCGCGAAGGCGCGGCGGAGCTCGCCGAGCTGCCCGAGCCGCCCGGGCTGTCTCCGGAGGACGTGGCTCGGCTCGCCGAGAAGGGGGCAACGCTGCTCGACACGCGCCCCGCCGCCGCCTACGGCGCGGCGCACGTGCCCGGCTCCCTCCAGATCGCTCTGACGGGTCAGTTCGCCTCTTGGGCGGGGGCGCTCGTCACGCCGGAGGCGCCGATCGTCCTGATCGCGGAGGAGCCGGCGCGCGCGGCGGAGGCGCGGATGCGTCTGGCGCGGGTGGGGCTCGACAACGTCGCCGGATGGCTCGAAGGCGGCATCGAGGCCTGGGACAAGGCGAGGCGCCAGCTCGCCGCGACCGAACAGGTGGCGCCCGACGAGCTCCGCGGCCGGCTGGGCGAGGGCCGGCCCCCGACCGTGCTCGACGTGCGCCGTCCCCCCGAATGGGAGGCCGGGCACATCGACGGCGCCCGCCACATTCCGCTCTCGGATCTCCCGCGCCGGGCCGCGGAGCTGCCGCGCGACACGCCGCTGGCCGTCATCTGCGGCAGCGGCTACCGGTCCTCCGTCGCGACGAGCGTTCTGGAGCGGCTGGGCCGGCGGGGCGCGACCAACGTCCTCGGGGGGATGTCCGCTTGGGCGGCCGCGGGATTCCCGACCGTCGGAGGGAAGGAGGCGTCGTCGTGAGGCGCCGCGTCGCGGGGGCCGTCCTGTGTCTGGCGTTGGCCGCGCCGTCTTTCCGCGCGGAGGAGCCGAAGACGGGCAGCGTCTGGGACGAGAAGAAGTCCGCCTGGGTCCGCATCTCCGCCGCCGACCGCGAGGCCGCCCTGCGCTTCGGAGAGGACTACAAGCGCTACCTGACCGTCGCCAGGAGCGCGGCGACCTCGACCGCGGAGGTCGTCCGCGTCGCCCGGGCCGCGGGATTCGCGGAGTTCACCGAGGCCGCGCAGGTGAAGCCGGGGGCCCGCCTCCTGGTCAACGACCGGGACCGCGCCTTGATCCTGGTTGTCGTCGGCGCCGATCCCGTCGCGGCAGGCTCGCGCGCGATCGGGACCCACCACGACAGCCCGCACATCGACCTCAAGGCGCGGCCGGTCTACGCCGCCAACGGTTTCGCGCTCTTCAAGACGATCTACTACGGCGGCATCAAGAAGTACCAGTGGGCGAATCGTCCGCTCGCGCTCGTCGGGCGGATCGACACGGCGGACGGCCGCCGCGTCGACGTCGAGCTCGGCCTGAAGCCGGGAGATCCGGTCTTCGCCATCCCGGACAACGCTCCGCACTCGGACAAGGATCTGCGCGAGCGCACGTACGAGAAGGTGTTCGCCGGAGAGGAGCTCGACCCCGTCGCCGGAAGCATTCCCGGCGCGGCGGAATCCGTGACGGCGCAGGTTCTCGCGGCGCTGAAGTCCAACTACCGCATCGCGGAGGAGGATCTGGTCAGCGCCGAGTTGCAGCTCGTGCCGGCCGCGGCGCCCGCGGACGTCGGGATCGACCGCGGCCTCGTCGGCGGATTCGGCCAGGACGACCGGCTGTCCTCCTACTGCGCGGCCCGCGCGATTCTGGATCTCCAGGGGACGCCGCGCCGCACCGCTCTCGCCTACCTCTCCAATTTCGAAGAAGTCGGATCGGTCAACAACACGGGCGCCGCGTCGCAGTTTCTGAACTCGACCTACGCGCGCCTGGTGGCGGCCGAGCGGGGCAAGGCCTATTCGGATCTCGACCTGCGCGAGGCGCTGCGGCACGCCGAAGCGGTCTCGGCGGACTGCAACGACGGCGTCAATCCGGTCTTTCCCCAGACGAGCGAGCCCTCCAACGCGGCGCGCCTGGGCTTCGGGGTCACGATAAAGAAGTACGGGGCCGGCTTCGACGCGAACTCGGAATTCATCGCTCGGATCCGGGCGCTTCTCGACAAGAACGGCATTCCGTGGCAGACGCAGACCCCGAGGGTCGAGGGCTACTCGGGCGGCACGATCGGCGAGTACCTCTCTTCTCAGGAGATGGAGGTCATCGACATGGGCGTCCCGCTCCTGTCGATGCACTCGCCCTTCGAGATGTCGTCCAAGGCCGACGTCTGGTGCTTCTACCGCTTCATGCTCGCCTTCTACGGGAGCTAGGCGAGATCCGCTGCTCCGAGGCTTCCAGCACGCTCCGGTAGTCTTCCGCCAGCGGCGCCGAGACGTCGACGGAAAGCTCCGGGATCTCGATCCGCTCGGCATGCAGGAGCGGACGCCTCACGGCCTCGAACATCCGGCGCAGAGCCGGATCGCGCACACCCCGCCACCGCGTCGCTCCGCCGTAGAGGTCGTCGCCGACGATCGGATGGCCGTGCGCGGAAAGGTGCACGCGGATCTGATGCGTGCGGCCCGTCTCGGGTGACAAGGCGAGATCGGCAACCGAGGAGAGGCGCGCGAGCGTCCGGTAGCGCGTGACCGAAGGCTTACCGTCGCGCCGGACTTTCATGCGGCGCCCGTCCTTCGGATCGCGGCCGAGCGGGTCGTCGTAGATGCCCTGCGGCGGAGCCGGCCGCCCCCAGACGAGGGCGCGGTACGTCTTTTTCGCCCGCCGGTTCTGGAGCGTCAGTGAGAGCGCGCGATGGGCCGCGGCGTTCCGCGCGAGGAGGACGACGCCGGAAGTGCCGAGGTCCAATCGGTGCACGAGCAAGAGCGCCGGATCGCCTTCTTCGCCGCAGGCCTCGAGAAGGCGCTCCACGGCGTCGGCTCCGGAGTTTCCCCGCCGGGAGGAGGTGGCCATCGAGACGCCGGCCGGCTTGTCGAGTGCGACGAAGTCCGGACTCTCGAAGAGCTTCACGCCCACAATCTTGCCTCAGCGGCGATAGGCTCGCTGCGCAAGAGGAGGCATCCATGAACAGGACCACCTCGCGCCGCGGGCTTCTTGCGGGCGCCGCGGCCGCTGCGGCGTTGCCACTTTGGAAAAGCCTGGCGCCAAAGGCCACGCGGCCGGCTGGGGCGAGCGGCCGACCCGAGGACTCTCTTCCGGCGATCGACGCGGCGAGGCTCGCGAAGAGGGTCGCGCAGACGCTCGCGCCCGTTGCGGGCGAGCGTGCAATCCTGGTTTTCGATCCCGGCTACTATCCGGACCTCGCGGAGGCGATCGAGCGTGAGCTCGCCGCGGCCGGTGTCGAGTCCCTTCTCGGGACGACTTTCGATCCTCCCGAGGTCGTGCAGGCGGCGGCCGCTCGCCCCGGCGCGGATCGGCGACAGGAGGATTTCGTGTCCTGGCTCGCCCCGGTCTTCGCCAGGGCGGACCTCTTTCTCTGGCTCCCGGCGCGCGCTCTCTA
Source organism: Thermoanaerobaculia bacterium (assembly GCA_041481715.1). Taxonomy (GTDB): domain Bacteria; phylum Acidobacteriota; class Thermoanaerobaculia; order UBA5066; family Gp7-AA6; genus DATBFU01. The sequence goes on from JBGPCK010000013.1 coordinate 36,496, forward strand.
CCCCGACACGCGACTCGAACACCTCGTCGACGGATCGTCCGTGCGCGGGATCCACTTCCACTGGATTCTCGGGCTCGAGGGGCGAAGCCCGGAACAGATCGGGGCGCTGTCGCGCCTCTACGAGCGGACGGTGCTCGAGACGGACTATCCGGCCCTCTCTAAAGACCAGGACCGGTTGATCGGGCTCCTGCGCGGCCGCGACTTGAAGCTCACGACGCCCGACGGCAGCGACTTGCGGCTCCAGGTTCCCACGGACGCCTGGTTTCACAAGAACGACGGCGACATGTCGGCGGCGCGCGCGAAGTCGGCGCGTTGCGCGCGCGACCGGGAGATGGAGCTGCCGGCGGGCGCGCTGCGGTTCATTCCGGCCGCAGGCTCCGTCGAAGGGAGGCTCGTCGTCCGCCGCGTCTCGACGCCGGGCGGCACGGCCGAGGGCGTCACGCTCGAGTTCGAAGGCGGACACGTGCGGCGCTGGCACGCGTCGAGGGGCGAGGAGATCTTCCGAAAGCGGTGGGAATCGATCGGCGGCGACGTGGACCAGATGGGAGAGATCGTGCTCGGCACGAATCCGCTGCTCGCGGCGAGCGATCCTTCCGCCGAACTGTCGTACTTCGGCTACGGCGCCGGTGCCGTGCGCGTTTCACTTGGAGACAACTGGGAGTCCGGCGGGGCGAGCCGCACGCCGGGAAACCAGAACTGGTGGCTCTTCTTGAGCGACGCGAGCCTCGCGGCGGGCGGAAAGATCCTGATCCGCGACGGCCGGCTGGCGGAATAGGCACGCGATATATCCTCTCGCGCAACTTGGCTCTGACAGCCGTCGCTTCGCTTGTTCGGCGGTCTGGCTTCGCCACCGGCTCGCGGCTCGCGGGTCTCCGCTCGACCGCGCGCCTGACCACCTCGCTGCGCTTCGCTCCCGCGTCGCGAACCTCCTCCCTCCCTTCGGTCGGGAGACTATTCGCGCCGCGAGCGGCAGGGGCAGTGCCGCTAAGAATGGGGCAACATCGCCTTTCGGAGATCGACTGAAATGACGCTTGCGTCGGGAACGAAGCTCGGTCCCTACGAGATCCTGGCACCCATCGGCGCGGGCGGGATGGGAGAGGTTTACAAGGCGCGGGACACGCGGCTGGAGCGGACGGTGGCGGTGAAGGTACTGCCGTCGCACATGTCGGCCTCCCCGGAAGTGCGGCAGCGGTTCGAGCGGGAGGCAAAGACGATCTCGCAGCTCTCGCACCCCCACATCTGCGCGCTCTATGACGTCGGAAGCGAGGGAGAGACCGAGTACCTCGTCATGGAGTATCTGGAGGGCGAGACCCTCACCGAGCGGCTCGGAAAAGGGGCGCTGCCGCTCGAGCAGACACTACGGTTCGGGGTGGAGATCGCGGACGCTCTCGACAAGGCACACCGGCAGGGGATCGTGCACCGGGACCTGAAGCCCGGCAACGTGATGCTGAGCAAGTCGGGTGTGAAGCTCTTGGACTTTGGGCTGGCGAAGGCGATGGCGCCCGTGGTGCCGCAGTCGAGTCTCACGGCTCTGCCGACGATGGCCGGAGCGCAGAACCTGACGGAGGCGGGAACCATCCTGGGCACGTTCCAGTACATGGCGCCCGAGCAGCTCGAAGGCAAGGAGGCCGACGCGCGGACGGACATCTTCGCCTTCGGCGCGGTGCTCTACGAGATGGCGACGGGCCGGAAGGCGTTTTCGGGCACGAGCCAGGCGTCGCTCATCTCCTCGATCATGAAGGAAGAGCCCTCGCTGATCTCGACAATTGCCCCGATGACGCCGCCGGCGCTCGACCGCGTCGTCAAGACGTGTCTTTCCAAGGACCCCGAGGATCGCTGGCAGAGCGCTCATGATGTCGGAAACGAGCTCAAATGGATCGCGGAAGGCTCACAGGCCGGAGTCCCGACGAAAGTCGCTTCGCGGCGAAAGAGCCGCGAGCGGGTCGCCTGGGCCGTCGCTGGCCTCATGTCAATGCTCGTCGCGCTTCTGACCATCGGCTATGTTCGGCGCGCTCCGCGGCCAGCCCCATTGATCCGCGCCTCGCTGGTGCCTCCCGAAAAGATGTTCCTGGTCGACCTGGCGGTCTCGCCGGATGGACGAAGGGTTGCCTTCACCGCCCGGAAGCCGGGCGACCAACCCTCCCTCTGGCTCCGCGATCTCGACTCGGAGGCAGCCCGCCCTGTGGCCGGAACCGATGCGGCCGTCTTCCCTTTCTGGTCGCCGGACGGTCGATCGATCGCGTATTTTGGCGAGGGCAAGCTCAAGAAAGTCGACCCGCGCGGCGGAGCGATCCTGACGATCTGCGATGCGGAGATTGGGGTCGGCGGGACGTGGAATCGGGAGGGAACGATCGTCTTCGCGCCGTCGGCCACCTCGCCGCTCTTCCGTGTCCCGGCCTCAGGAGGCAAGTCGACCGCGGTGACGAAGCTCAACACTTCGCGACACGAGGTCGCCCATCGCTATCCGTTCTTTCTTCCCGACGGCCGCCACTTCCTTTACACGGCCACGACTTTGGGCGGCCCGGCTGACGAGGCCTCGAACGCCATCCACCTCGCCTCGCTCGACGGGCAAACCGACCGAACGCTCGTGAGCGCGGTCTCCAACGCCCAGTACGCCTCGGGGCGCCTTCTCTACGTCCGCGAACAGAACCTGCTCGCCCAACGCCTGGACCTCTCGCGATTAGAAACCGAAGGCGACCCGGTGATGATCGCGCCCCGGGTGGCGTTCCCGGGTGACTGGACGGGGTTCTTCGCATTTTCCGCTTCGGAGAGCGCCCTGGTTCTGGAGCCGGTGTTCACCGTCCCTTCGCGGCTGCTCTGGTTCGATCGATCGGGCAAGCCCGCCGGCTCCGTTGGAGAGCCGGGCCTCTTCGGGAGCCACCGCCTCTCGCCCGATGAGCGCCGGATCGCGGCAACCATCCTCAATCCGGCAAAGGACGCATTGGAGATCTGGATCTACGAGACCGCGTCGGGTGCCGCAACGAAGTTTGTCTTTGGTTCGTCGAACAACCTTGCGCCGGTGTGGTCTCCGGACGGCAGCCGGGTTTTCTTCGCCTCCGATCGGAAGAATGCATCGAAGCAACCGAACGTCTGGGTCAAGGCGTTGGACGGATCGGACGAAGAGCCATACTTCCAGTCTGTCGACAACATGACACCGTGGGACTGGTCTCGCGACGGCCGCTTCCTCGCGGCCGACAAGATTCCCCTTCGCGGCAAGAGGAACGAAGAGCTCTGGATTCTGAACGCGGCGGACCTCCAGAATCAGATTCCGTTCGCGACCGAGGCTCCCGACCAGGAAAGCGCCCGCTTTTCACCTGATGGAAAATGGATTGCCTACGCTTCGGACGAGAGTGGAGCGTACGACGTGTACGTGCGTCCCTTTCCGGGCCCGGGCGGAAAGTGGAAGGTGTCGATTGCCGGGGGTTCCGAACCGCGATGGCGGCGCGACGGCAGGGAGCTCTTCTACGCGAGCCTCGACAGCAGGATCATGGCCGTCCCGATCACCTCCGAGCCGACCTTCCACGCCGGCACACCCGTGGCGCTCTTTGCGATTCGTCCGAGCCCATTTGGTTCCATCTTCGACGCCTCCGCCGACGGCCTGAGATTCCTCGTCAACAGCGTGCCCGAGAATTCGGGCTCGCCGCCGCTCAACTTGCTCGTCAATTGGACGGCGCTGCTCGAGAGGAAATAGTCAGTCGGGCAAAGAGTCAATGCTGGCTTATGGATCGACCTGCGCAGCGGTAGAGGGTGCAGTTCGAGACCTCTTGTAGCCTTCTGTGGCGCTATCCTGATCCCGGTTTGCCGCTGACTCCGCGCACTCGCCTCGGCCCTTACGAGATCCTCGGTCCGCTGGGAGCCGGCGGCATGGGAGAGGTCTACCGCGCGCGGGACACGCGGCTCGGGCGCGAGATCGCCCTCAAGGTGCTGCCCCCCGAGGTCGCGGCGGAGCCGGATCGGATGCGCCGCTTCGAGCAAGAAGCGCGCGCCGC
>JBGPCK010000014.1:0-39975 GCA_041481715.1 Thermoanaerobaculia bacterium
CTCGCGGGCCGCTACGCGTCGGGCCTTTTCGCCTTCGGGCTGCTCAACGCCTCGCTCTTTTCCGCGGCGATCCTGCCGCTCTCGACCGTCTATTACGTCTGCGAGGCCTTCGGCTGGGAAGCGGGCGTCGACAAGAAATGGGGTGAGGCGAAGGCCTTCTACAGCATCTACACGGCAATGATCGTCCTGGGCGCGGCCGTCGTGCTGCTTCCGCGCTTCCCGCTCATCCAAGTGATGTTTCTTTCGCAGGTCGCCAACGGCGTCGCGCTGCCGTTCGTACTCGTCTTCATGCTGCTTCTGGTCAACCGGCGATCGCTCATGGGCGAGGCCGTCAACGGACGCTTCTTCAACGGCGTCGCCTGGGTGACGACGGTCGTCATGATCGCTCTGACGCTTCTGCTCGTCGCCGCCGGATTCGGGCTCAAGCTCGGAAAGGGCTAGCGGCCCGCGGGCCTTTCGCTGCTAGGATTCGAGCCCGGTACGAAGGAGGTCCCATGACCTGGAATCGGCGCCGTTTCCTCGCGACATCGGGGGCCGCCGCGGTCGGCTCGCTCGCCGCCTCGCGCTCTGCCCAGTCGGCCGTGCCTGACACCGCGTCCCGCTCCGCCTCCCTCTTCCTGACCGAGGACGACGGCTTGAGACCGGCGACCTACGACCGGCTGCCGCTCGAGTGGCATCAGGCCCGCCTGCGCGCATTGCAGGGGAAGCTCCAGGAGGACGGCTACGCGGGGATTCTTCTCTCGGACCCGTGGAACATCATTTATTTCACCGGGCTCTTCTTCACGACGACCGAGCGCCCTTTCCGCGTGTACCTTCCCGCCGACCGGCTCGCTACGATCTGGTTCAATCCGGGCATCGACCGCGATTCCGTCAAGAGCTGGTGGGCGACCGAGCAGGAGATGTACTTCGACTACCCCCACGCCGAGGGCGCCTTCCCCAACGAAGGCAAGGTCCAGCAGGGCGCGACGGTCGATCTCTTCGAGTGGGCGCTCCAGGGCTTGAAGAAGCGCGGCCTCGACGGCAAGCGGATTGCGACCGACTGGGAGTTGTCGCGTCGCCAGCAGACGGCGGCCGGCAAGGTCTTTCTGAAGGACACGAAGCTCGAGTCCGTCGCCGACCGCTGCGAAAAGATGCGGACCGTCAAGACCCCGGAGGAACTCGCTCTCTGGCGGCGCGCCTACCGCGTCTTCGACGAAACGCACGCGTTCGCGCGCGACCTGCTGCTCCAGAAGGGGACCGACCTGACGGACTTCCAGATCTCGATGGCGGCGACGGAGTTTGGGACGAACCGTCTCATGGAGGGAATCAAGCGCGACGGCGGCTCGCACAATGCCGTCGGCATCACGATGGAGATCGGTGTTCGCGCCGGGCGCGGAACCGCCTACCCGCATCCCAACCAGTTTCATCACAACAAAATCCAGAAGGGGCAGGCGCTCCAGATCGCGGGCGGTGTCTCGATCGGCGGCTGCGGCGGCGAGCTCTACCGGGCCTTCTTGCTCGCGCCGTGGACCGACCACCAGAAGAAGGTCTGGACCGTATCGCGCGACTGCTGCCTGATGCAAAAGGACCTCTCGCGCGAAGGCGTTGCCTGCTCGACCGTGGCATACCAGATCCACCAACACCAGGTGAAGGAAGGGATCCAGAAGTACATCTACCACCGCCCTGCGCACGGGATGGGGATGGAGGGGCACCAGCCGCCGTACCTCGCCCTGGGCGACTACACGATGCTCGAGCCCGGGATGATCTTCTCCGTCGAGCCGGGGCTCTACGATCTCGAGAACGGGTTCGGCGTGAACTTCTCCGACGGGTTCTGCGTGCAGCCGGGCGGCAAGCCCTCCCTTCAGATGTCGCGGCTGCCGTGGTCGGAAGATTGGTGTCTGGTCAAGCTGTGAGCGGGCAGCCCGTGGTGAAGAAGAAAAGACGAGTGCTGAAGAGGATCTTGCTCGTCGTCGGGCTGCTCGTCCTGGCGGTGGTCGCCTTCGGCGTCATCTCCTTCGGACCCCGAAACATCATCGGGATGCTCCGCTACGACCAGCGCCAGGAGGGCAGGCTCAAGGTCGGAGACCGCGCGCCCGAAGTCGAGTTGCTGGCGCTCGACGGGACGACGCGGGTGAGTCTGAAGGACTCGATCGGCGGAAAACCCGTCGTCCTCATCTTCGGTAGCTTCACCTGACCGCCCTTCCGGCGCTCGGTCGGGCGCGTCCAGGCGATGTACCACAAGTACGGCGATCGGGTTCGCTTTGTGACGCTCTACATCAAGGAGGCGCACCCGATCGACGAGTGGCAGATGGACTCCAACGTGAAAGAGGATGTCTGCTACCCGCAGCCGACGACGACTGCCAAGCGCGTGGCGATCGCCAACGATTTCGTCAGGCGGTTCCACTACGACATTCCGCTGATCGTGGACCGCATCGAGAACCCAGCCAATGCGGCGTATGCCGGCTGGCCGGAGCGCTTCTACATCGTCGACGAGGGGGGCAGGATCGTCTACAAAGGCAAGCCCGGCCCCTTCGGGTACCATCCCGAAGAGGTCGAGAGCTGGCTCGTGAAGCGGTTCCCCAACGGCTGACGGACCGGGAGCCGGATCAGCCCGCCGCCCTGTGCTGTGTCCGGAACGCGTAGCGTCTCTTCCACAGATAGATCAGGATCGCGACGTTCACGGCGAGCAGAAGGTAGCGCCGGACGGACTGGGGACGCCGCGCGATCTCGTAGAGCTCGAGAGGAATCCCGAGCGCGGTGATGGTGATCGTGAAGAAGGTCGACCACCAGACCTGAAACGCGAGCAGAGAGCCCTCGACGAGGAACACGCCTCCGACGAGCAGCGAGGCGAACCCGAACCCGGTCGCCTGGCGCGGCGTGATCGGCGCAATCAGATCGGCGACATGATGGACCAGCTCGCTCTCTCGCGAGATCGAAAAAAAATTCGCGATCTGAATGGCCGAGGGCATTTCGCTCGCCCGCGCGAGCTTCAGGGCCACGATTCCGAAAATCACGAAGGCCGCAGCCTTGAGCCACTTGAAGAGAATGATCGCGACGAAACCGCCCGACAGGAGAGGCCTTCTCTCCCGGGAGAGCGTTTGTTCGATTTCGTTTGTCATCGCCTGGGAGGCGCAGTTTCGCACATAGAATTCCTCCAGCGAACCTCTAGCCAATGACGCTTGCCGCGGGAACCAAGTTGGGCCCCTACGAGATCCTGTCGCCGCTGGGCGCGGGCGGGATGGGAGAGGTCTACCGGGCCAGGGACGTTCGCCTGGGCCGCGAGGTCGCGTTCAAGGTCCTGCCCGAGCAGCTGTCGGCCGACGCCAACCGCCTCGCGCGCTTCGAGCAGGAAGCCCGCTCGGCCTCGGCGCTCAACCACCCCAACATCGTCACCGTCTACGAGATCGGCCAAGCCGACGCCGTGTCCTACATCGCCATGGAGCTGGTCGACGGTTCGACGATCCGCGAGCTGACGGCCGGGGGCCCCATGCCCATCCGCAAGGTGCTCGCGCTCGGCGCGCAGGTCGCCGCGGGACTGGCGAAGGCGCACGGCGCCGGGATCGTCCACCGCGACTTGAAACCCGAGAACCTCATGGTCTCCCGGGACGGCTTCCTCAAGATCCTGGATTTCGGCCTCGCCAAGCTGATCGAGCCGCAATCGGGCCAGATGTCCGCGGCGCCGACCCTGGCCCAGCCCGAGACGCAGCCCGGCACCGTTCTGGGAACGGTCGGTTACATGTCTCCCGAGCAGGCGAGCGGCCAGCCTCTGGATTTCCGCTCCGACCAGTTCTCCCTGGGTTCGATCCTGTACGAGATGACTTCCGGCGAAAAGGCGTTCGCGCGCAAGACGGCGGCCGAAACGATGTCGGCCATCATTCGGGAAGAGCCGGAGCCGCTCGCCCGGCGGCGCCCCGAGGTTCCCATTCCGTTGCGCTGGATCGTCGAGCGCTGCCTCGCCAAGGATCCGGAGGAGCGCTACGCCTCGACCCGCGACCTCGCGCGCGATCTCGTCGGTGTGCGCGACCGCATTTCGGAGGTTTCCGGCTCCGCGGAGCTGCTTTCACTCGAGGCCGGCCGCGCCCGGGAGCGAAGGGTGCCCTTGGCCGCCGCCGCGGCGATCGCCGCTGTCGCGCTTCTGGCGGGATGGCTCGGCGGCGGATGGAGAACCGTTCGCTTTGCCGAGCCTCCGTCATTCCAGAGGCTCACCTTTCGCCCGGGCCTGATTCATAACGCGCGCTTCGCGACGGACGGCCAGACGATCCTCTATTCGGCAACCTGGGCCGGACAGTCTCGCCCGACGCTGTATCAGACCCGGCCGGACAGCCCGGAGTCGCGCGCCTTCGACTTTCCCGACGCCGACATCTTCGCGATCTCCTCCAAGGGGGAGATGGCCCTGTCGCTCCACATCCGAGGCGGCATCGGAACGCTGGCCCGAGTGCCGATGTCGGGTGGGGCCCCGCGCGAGGTGGTCGAAGGAATCTCCTATGCCGGTGCCGACTGGTCGCCCAACGGAAAGGATCTGGCCGTCGTCCGCAACGGCGGTCTCGAGTTCCCGATCGGGACGATGCTCTACAAGGGTGCGGATGTAGCCAGCCCGCGGTTCTCGCCTTCCGGCCGGCAGATCGCGTTTGTCGAAGGCACCGCTGTTTGTGTGATCGAAGTCGGGAACCGGAAACGCCAGGTCCTTTCGAAGGGGTGGGCGGATATCAGCGGCGTTCCCAACTGGTCTCCCGACGGCAAGGAGGTCTGGTTCACGGCCGTCCGGACGGGAGAGACCGCGGCTCTCCACGCAGTTACCCTCGCGGGCCGCGAGCGCCTCGTCGCGCGCGTGCCGGGGCACCTGGAGCTGGACGACATCGCGCGAGACGGCCGGGTTCTCGTGGCGCATCACACCTTCCAGCTCGCCCTGGCCGGCCGCGCTCCGGGCGAGAAAACCGAGCGTGAGCTCCCCTCCCTGGACTCGCCCGAACCCTCCTCCCTTTCGGCCGACGGCAGGGCGTTCCTTTTCACCGAGACCGGGGAGGGAGCCGGCAGCGGTCTTGCGGTCTACCTCGGCCGGACCGACGGCTCCCCGCCGGTGCGGCTGGGCGATGGACAGGCGTTGGCGCTCTCGCCCGACGGCACGGCGGCCCTGACACTGCGGCGCCCGGATCCGGCGGCGTCTCCACGCCTCGTCATTCTGCCCACGGGCGCGGGTGAGGCCCGAACCGTGCCGACCCAGGGTCTCGTCGAGATCCTCTTGGCGGACTGGCTTGCGGACGGCAAGCAGATTCTCGTGACGGGTCAGGAGAAGGGACGTGAGGTTGGCGTATGGGTTGTCGATCCCAGCACGGGTCGCCGGCGCGCGGCCGCGCCCGAGGGAATTCTCATGTATCGCGGCGCGGTCGTGTCGCCGGACGGCCGTTGGTTCCTGGGCCATCACGCAAGTGGCGGTGAGTTCACCCTCTTTCCGGTCGAGGCAGGGCAGCCGCGCAAGATCGCCGACCGCAAAGTCGGTGAACGCTTCGCGGGCTGGACGGCTGACGGACAGGCATTGTACGTCTACGAATTAGGAGTGAACTCGGCAAGAGTGCAGCTGCTGGACATCGAGACGGGCCAGAGGCGCGTCTGGATGGAGATGCCGAGCTTCGGGCAGGCCGCTTCAGGGCGAAGCATCCTCATGAGCCGATCGGGTGACGCCTACGTCCTTCGGGGCCGGTCCGTCTTTTCCGAGCTCTACCTCGTTTCCGGGTTGAAGTGAAAGGAATTGCCATGCCAGAGATTCGTTTCGCCGTTCCCTTGTTTCTCGGAGTCGCGGCGCTTGCGGGCGCCGAGCAGCCGGTGCTGCGCTATGTCCCCAAGCACGAGGAGTTGAAGTACACCTTCGGCGGCGTCGCTGCGACGCACCGGATCCAGCCCGGGACACGGATCATCTCGTGGTCGGAGGACTGCTTCGACGGGGCGCTGAGCAAGCCCGGACAGAAGCCGAGTGCCGTGCTGGTGCCGGGCCACGACAACCCGCAGACAGGCCCCTTCTTCATCGAGGGAGCGGAGCCCGGAGACACGTTGGCCATTCACATCGAGAAGCTGGAACCGGCACGGGACTACGCGGTGTCCGTCGCGTTTCCGGGCTTCGGCGCTCTCAAGGGCACGGACCGGACGGCAATTCTCAACCCGGAGCTGCCCGAGACGGTCTGGTTCTATCAGGTCGACCGGGGCAAGGGTGTCGCCCGGACGCGCTCACAAGACGGCAAGTTCTCGTGGGAGGTGCCGCTGGCGCCGTTTCTCGGGTGCCTCGGCGTCTCTCCCGGAAACGGCGAGGCGCGCTCGACCATCGTCCCGGACGACTTCGGCGGCAACATGGATTGCCCCGAGGTGCGCGCGGGCAACACGGTGTATCTCGGCGTCAAGGTGCCGGGAGGCCTCCTGTCCTTCGGCGACGGGCACTACGCAATGGGAGACGGGGAGATCATGGGCACCGCGATCGAGGGGGCGATGAACGTCGAGCTCACCGTCGACCTGATCAAGAAGCGGGAGACGCTCTGGCCCCGCATCGAGAACGCCGACTGGATGATGTCTTTGGGCGCCGCGCGGCCTCTCGAAGACGCCGCCCGCGTCGCCTTCAAGGACATGGTGCGCTGGGTCGAGGAAAAGACCGGCCTCGCCGAGATGGACGCCTACGAGTTCGTCTCCCAGAATGCGAAGGCGCCCATCGTCGAGCTGGTCGACCCGGAATACACCGTCCTCGTCAAGATTCCGAAGGCCCGTCTCCCCGTCCGGGGTCAACGCTGACTTCGTGTACAACGGGGTCAGGCCTGCATAAGGGGGTCAACGCTGACTTCTTGCATGACGGTGTCACGGCTGCGTCGCCAGCTATATAAATTATGATATAGATGCGGCTCCCGGCCGGATCAACCCCTTCACGACGCCCATCTGCTCCATCTCGACGAGCGCCCGGCCCGCCTGGGCGAGTGGGTATTCGTGGGTCACGAGCTCCCTCCATCGAAACCGCGCCTTGTGGGACGTCATCAGGGACATCGCGCGGTAGAGGTGCGTGAACTCGTAGCCCCAGCAGCCCGCGATCTCCGCGTGGCGGCGGTTGATGTGGCGATGCGGGTTGATAGCGATGTCACCCGCATCCGTGTACTGGCCCACGACGACGTAACGCCCAGCGTCGCGCAGCATCTCGAGACCCTCTGGGAGCGCGGCGGGATTTCCGGAGGCCTCGATCACAACATCGGCGCCTCGGCCGGCCGTGCGGTCGCGCACCCAGCGCACGCGCGTGGCCGGGTCAGGCAGCGCGGCGATGTCGCAGACGTCCTCGACTCCCAGCCGCTGGGCGGCTTTCAAGCGGGCTGCGGGCGCTCCAATGACGAAGACGCGCGAGGCGCCGGCGAGCTGCGCGAAGATCGCAGCATTCAACCCCACCGGGCCGCTGCCCTGAACCGCGACCGTGTCGCCCAGACGGATCTGGGCCCGCTCGACGGCGTGGAAGCCCGTCGGCAGGCCGCAGCCCCCTCCCATGAAGTCGAGGGCCTCGAGGCCCTCCGGCAGCGGCACGACGCGCACCCCGGGCTTCAGCTCGATCGCCTCCGCCCAGCCTCCCAGCAACCCCTCGTTCGCGGAGGTCGTGATGCCGTAGACCCGGCGGTGGGGACACCGCGTCGCAGCCTTCGCCACCAGGCAGTGCCAGCAGGCGCCGCAGACGCCGAAGACGTCATAGAAGGTGACGAGCGCACCCGTCGGGATCTCGCGTCCCTCGACGTCGCGAAGAGGCCCGTTCGATTCGAGCAGACGCCCGCAGGCGACATGTCCCGGAATGATCGGGTAAGGGACGCCCGAAAGCCGGCCGTGGTGCAGGTGCACGTCGGTTCCGCAGACTTCCGAAGCGACCGTCTCGAGGACGGCGCCGCCCGGCTCCGGTCTCGGCATCGGGTAGGTGCGCGCTTCGATCGGCCTGCCGGGGCCGGGCATCACCGCCGCCCTTACGGTTTCTCTTGTCGCCACGTCGCAGAGTCTATCGGCCTGCCCGGGCGGTCGGAGCATCGTCGCCGACCGGCCTCGTTCCAATGCACGAAGTCAGCGTTGACCCCTTTATGCAGCCCTGACCCCGTTGTGCAGGAAGTCAGCGTTGACCCCTCGGGCGCCGCAACGGGAGCAGCAATCCCAGGGCGCAGGTGAGGGAGGAGCCGATCAGCGAATACCAGGGCCACGCGATACGGCGGCCGAGCGGGAAGGGCGCCCAACCCTTGGATCCGAGCCAAAGAAGCAGCATGAGGCCAGTTGAGACGGCGATGGCCCAGAGGACGTCCGACTCCCTGGCTCGCCTCGCGTACCGGGCGAGGAGGAAGGCGCCGAGGAGTCCCCCTGCCGTCACGCTCGCCAGTCCCAGGGCGACCTGGACGGCCGGCTGCGATTGGGTGAGAAATGAAAAACAGACGGCCAAACCGGCGAGCAGGACGGTCCAGAGAAGCGTCAGCACCCGGCCGATCACGAGCCCCTGCTTGCCCTCGAGCGTGACCTTGCCCGACAACGGCCCCACGACGTCCAAGGCGAGGGATGAGGCGAGCGAGTTCAAGGCCGAGGACTCCGAGCACATGGCCGCCGAAAAGATCCCGGCGACCAGGTACGCCGAGAAGAGTGGCGGCAGGTCCTTCACGATGAATGTCGGGAAAATCTCGTCGGGCGAGCGGAAGGCGCCGGATGCCGCGGGATCGATCGCGCGGCCGCCGAAGAGGGCGAAGAGAAGGACGCCGATTGTCAGAAAAAGCGTCATCTGAATGAGGACGAGAAAGCCGCTGCCGATCAGGGCCTTGCGAGCGTCCCGGAGATTCCGGCAGGCGAGCAGCCGCTGCACGATCAGCTGGTCCGCGCCGTGGCTTGCCATCGCGAGAAACGCTCCTCCGAAGACTCCCGCCCAGAAGGTGTAAGGACGGGCGAGATCGAGGTCGAAGAGGAAGAGCCGGACGGGCTGCCCGGCGGCGGCATTTGCGGCAAAGGCGCCTGAGAGGCCTCCCGGCACGCGCGCGAGCAGAAAGATCAGGGCGACGATCGCGCCTGAGAGATACAGGAACACCTGGATGAGGTCGATCCAGATGACCGCCTTGATGCCGCCCAGCAGCGTGTACACGGCGGTGCCTCCCGCCAGCAGCAGAACCGCCGCCCAGACCGGGATCCCCAGGATGAGCGCGATCGGGATGGCCGGAACGGCCAGGCGCACGGCCGCGGCGAGCACCCGCGTCACCATGAAGAGCAGCGACGTGAATCGACGCGCCCGTGGCCCGAACCGCGCCTCGAGAAGGGCGTAGGCCGTCGGGATCTCGCGCTGGAAGTAACCCGGCAAGAGAAGGAGCGCAACCGCGATCCGTCCCACGATGTACCCGAAGACCAGTTGCAGGAAGGTGTAGCCGCTCTTGTACGCGTCGCCCGGCACCGAGAGGAATGTCAGCGCCGAGGTCTCGGTCGCGACGATCGAGCCGAGAACCGCCAACCAGGGCATCGCATGGCCGCCCAGGAAGTAGTCGCGCGCGTTCTTCTGGCCGCGCCCGAGCCAGGCGCCGAGCAGGTTGATGCCCGCGAGGTAGGCGAGGATGAAGACGAGAGTCGGAAGGCCGAGCCGCAGGGCCTCCATCTCCTCAGGCAGACGAGGCGCGCTTGCGGGTGTGGCCGCCCCTCGCCTGCAGATCCGCCTGCGTCAGCCGCCGGGCCGCCTCGATCAACGTCTCCTCTTTCTTGGCGAAGTTGACCCGGGCCCGTGTCTTGCCGCCGCCGTGGGCGTAGAAGCTCGAGCCCGGCACGGCGAGCACGCCCACCCGACGTGCGAGGAAGTCGACGAACTCCCAGTCGTCCTTCCAGCCGAGCGGCGCGGCGTCGACCATGACGTAATAGGAGCCTTCCGGCGCGGTGAACGAGAGCCCGGCGCGCGTCAGCGCCGGCAGAAGGATGTCGCGCCGCGCCGCGTATTTGCCGCGCAGCTCCCGGTAGTAGGAATCGGGCAGTGCCAGCGCTGTGCGCCCCGCCTCCTGGAAGGGCGCCGGCGCGCAGATGGTCAGGTAGTCGTGGACCTTGCGGATCAGAGCGGTCAGCGGCGCCGCGGCGACGGCCCAACCCACGCGCCAGCCGGTCACGGCGTATGACTTGCCCAGACCCGATAGTGTCACCGTGCGGTCTTCCATCCCGGGCACCGATCCGAGGCTCACGTGCGGATGCCCTTCGTACCAGATGTGCTCGTAGATCTCGTCTACCACCGCGACGACGCCATGGCGCTCGCAGAGGCGGGCGATCTCGGAGAGCTCCTCCCGCGTCAGGACCCGCCCGGAGGGATTGCCGGGCGTGTTCAAGAGCAGCAGCCGCGTCCGGCGATTGATCGCTCGCTCGAGGCGCGCGAAGTTGATGCTGTAGTCGGGCTCCGTCATCGGGACGAAGCGCGGCGTCACGCCCGCGAGCACGCAGGCCGGAAGGTAATTTTCATACCAGGGCTCGAGAATCACGACCTCATCGGCGGGCTCGGTCAGCGCGAGCACCGCGGCGACTTCGGCCTCGGAGACGCCGCAGGTGATCGTCACCTCGGTGTCCGGATCAACCGTCATCGCGTTGAAGCGGCGGTGCTTCTGTGCGACCGCCTGCCGGAACGCCTCGTCTCCCCAGGTGTAGGTGTACTGATGATGGCCTTCGCCAATGGCGCGTGAGAGCGCGGCCGTCAGCTCCGGCGGCGGGTCGAAGTCCGGGAGCCCTTGCGCGAGGTTCACCCCTCCGACCTCGGCGCCCAGACGCGTCATCTCGCGGATGACCGACTCCCGAAAGGGGCGCGTGCGCCGAGAGAGCCGGAGCTTGCGTCGGGGGGCCGGGCGCATTGCGGATTTAGACTATCGCGACTGCGCGACCGATGAAGAAGAGCACGACCGACCTCGTCCGCACGCTGACGCTGACGGAATACTTCACCTTCGGCTTCGGGACGATGGTGGGCGTGGGCTGGGTCGTTCTGATGGACGACTGGCTCGCGCGCGGAGGGCCCGGGGGCGCGGCGCTCGGGTTCTTGCTCGGGGGGATCCTTCTCCTGCCGGTCGCGCACACCTATGGCCGCATGGTGAGGGAGGTCCCGGACGCGGGGGCGGAGATCGCCTACGCGGAGGGGGTCTTTCCTCCGCCCGTCAGCTTCGCGGCCGCGTGGACCATGGTGCTGGCTTACGCGATCGTCTGCCCGTGGGAGGCAGTCGCGGTCGGGAACCTCCTCGCGCGCCTCTTTCCCGCCTTCAACGCGATCCCGCTCTACACGATCGCGGGCAAGACGATCACGCTACCGCGGCTGTTGGCGGGCCTGTTGCTGACGGCCGCGATCGCGTGGGTGAATTACCGCGGCATCCGGCCGAGCGCGGCTTTTCAGAAGGCCATGACTTTTGCTCTGCTCGCGATCTTCGCGGTCTTCACGACGATGGGGTTCGCGCGCGGGGGCGCGGACAACCTCCAACCTCTTTTCGCGCGGCCGGGAGCCGGCGGCGCGGCACTCTCGATCCTGCTCGTGATGCAAATCGTGCCGTACTTCATGACCGGCTTCGAGTCGGTCGGAAAAGGGTCGGAGGAGGCCCGGCCAGGTTTCGATCCGCGCGATTTCGGCCGCGCGATCCTCGCCGCGGCGATCATCGGGTGCCTCTTCTACGTCACGATTGTCCTCGCGGTCTCCTTCGTGTTTCCGTGGAAGACGCTCGTCGCCGAGCATCTGGGCACCGAGGCGGCCTTTGCGAGGGCGTTCTCCTCGCAGGCGATCTCGCGCTGGATCCTCTTTGCGGCGTTTCTGTCACTGATCAAAATTTTCAACGGCAACTTCGTCGCGGCCACCCGGCTGCTTTTCGGGATCGGAAAGCGAGACCTCGTCCATCCCGCGCTCGCCCGCGTCCAGCCGGTGCACGGCACTCCCGCCAACGCGATCTTCCTGATGGCGCTCTTGGCGGGAGCCGCCGCGTTTCTCGGAGATGCTCTGCTCGTGCCCGTGACCGAGGTCGGTTCCCTGGCGGTCGGCGTGGGATGGCTTTCGACGTGCCTGGCGGAACGCGCCCGGGCGCGCCGCGCCGGACGCCCCGCCTTCGACTTCGGGGGCGCGATGGCGTGGGCGGGGGCCGCGGTGTCGATGGCCGTCGTCGCGATGAAGGTTCTGCCCGGGGTCGCAGGCAGTTTCACGCGGGCGGAGTGGGTCTCCTTCTTGCTCTGGTCGTTTTTGGGGCTGCTCTTTTGGCTCGGCCGGCCCTCGCGGGTCAAGCAGGTTGCTGAAGAATGATGTGGAGCGGCGTTGCGAGCGCCGCGGGGCCAGATGCGAGGCGACGCGCTCCGGTCTTTGAAGTTCTCGGCCGCCGTTCGCGAAGCGAATGCCTGCGGCCGAAACCCGGCTCAGTTCTCCGGCGAAAGAAGGCGAGCGGCTTCTTCGAGCAGCCGCTCGGTCTCCTCGGGCGTGTACTCATAGACGCGGTGGACGCCGATGCCGAGCGCGCCTCGGACCTCGCCTCGAGCGTTGCGCACCGGGACGACGATGGCGCCATTGACGCCGGTTTCCTTGGCCCGCGGGCGGACGTCGCCGCTCGCATCCGTTTGGATGTTGCAGGCCGAAACGGGGGCATTGCGCTCTGCGGCCAGACCGGCCATTCCCTTGCCGACCGGCACCCGGCGCACGATCTCGGCGATGTGCGGTGGCATGCCCACCTGCCCTTTCAGGACGAGGACCCCGTCCTCGAGAAGATGGAGCGACCCGGTGTCGGCTCCGAACCGCCGGACGATCTCTTCGAGCCTCTGTTGCATGGCCTTTTCAAGGGTAGCACGCGATGTTATGAGCACTTAGGTGCCGTGAACCGCTCGGGAAGGGCTTGACCGGAGCGGCAAAAGCGTGAGTAAGTCGCGTTGTGGGCGAACCGAAAGAGTCCGAGCTGCTGCCTTCAATCGTCCAGATCTTGAAGCGCGCCGGGGCCTTGGAGCGCGCGCCGGGCGTGGACGTTCAGGGGGTCTCGCGCCTGCCGGTCTTCCAGAGCCGGGACTGGAGACGGTCGATCGCGGAGTTCCTGCGCTGGTCGGGCTCGACGCCCGACGCCTGGGGCAGCACCTCGGTCTTCGAGCTGATGCTCTGCCACGGGTCCGCCGGCGCCCGGGCGATCTTCGAAGCGTATCGGCACGATCGGCTCGAGCGCGCCGGGAGCTTCGAAGAGGCGCAAGCACAACTCGAGGCCGTGCGCACGGTCGTCAGCATGGCCGCCTATTGGCTGCACGTGATCTCGTGGGACCTGAGGGGAGCGCCGCGTCTTTCGGTCGAGGAGTTCCGAGTCCGCCGGCGCGTGCAACCGACTGGAGCCGGAAGCGTAGCCGGACGGGAGAGCACCCCAGCGGATCGCGCGAACCCGCGCCTCTCGGACCTGTTCGAGAAATTCCTTTTCGAGCAGAGCGATTCGGTGGCGAAGGGGCGAATCTCGCCTCCGGGTGTTCCCATCTTCCCGGGCGAGGCCGCGGCACCGAACCTCTGGAAGAGTGCGCCCGAGAATCCCGAGAAGCCCGAGAACCCGACGGTGCCGAGTCCGCCGCGCTGGAGGCCTCGGACGTCCCGGCCCTAGGAGACTGCGGGAACTGGATGCGGCAACCGGCTCGCGGCTACCCGCCTAGAAGAGCTCGAGTGCGCTGACCGGGCTCTTGAAGGGCGCGATGACGTAGGCGCCCTGGGCGCGGCGCCGGGCCTCGGCAAGGATCTCCCGCGCGATCGCGAAGCCTTCCTCGCGGGCCCGTGGGCCGGCCTTTTCGAGCAGAGTCAGGACGCGGTCCGGGACGACGATGCCGGGCACCTCATGGTGGATCCGCAGGGCCAACCGGTGGCTCGTCAGGGGCCAGACGGCGACCAGCGCCGGGATCGGAAGGGTTCCGCCGAACCGCTCGAGAAACCTTTCCCAGCAGGCCCAGTCGAAGAAGACCTGGGTCATCGCAAAGTCGGCGCCGTTTTCGACCTTCCGGCGGAAACGCTCGACCTCGCGGTCGAGATCGGGCTCGTTGGGGTTCACGGCGACGCCGATGAGGAAGTTGGGAGGATTGCCGAGCGGGTTTCCCGCGAGGTCCCGGCCGCCGTTCAAGTCGCGGATGACCTTGACCAGGCCGACGCTGTCGGTCTGATACACGTCGGTCGAGCCGGGCCGGTCGCCGCGCTGAGACGGATCTCCGGTGATGACGAGCACGTTCTTGATCCCGACGGCCCAGGCCCCGAGCAGGTTGCCGCACAGACCCATGAGGCTCGCGTCCCGGGGCGTGATGTGCGGGATCGTCTCCATCCCTTCCCGCTCGCACTGCAGGGCCATCCAGAGCGAGTCGAGGTGAAGGTGCGCCAGCGGATTCGAGTTGATGTCGATGGCGTGAATGAGGCCGCTGTCCCGAAAGGTCCGCACGGCGTCGACGACCGCCTCCATGTCGCTCCCTTTGGGCGGGTCGAGCTGCATGGAAACGACGAACTCGCCGCTCGCGAGCCGTGCCGCGACGTGCGAGGTCTTGGGGGAGACGCGCTCGATTTCTGCGGGAAGCGGCGCCCTGATCGTTTCCGGAGCCTGCCGCACGCGCTCCGGCGTGATCCCCTCCAGCGCTTGCGCGATGGCGCGAATGTGCGCCGGCGTCGAGCCACAGCAGCCACCGATCAGGCGCGCGCCGCGCCGCGCCGCCTCGCGGGCGAACCAGGCGAAGTATTCCGGTGACGAGTCGGGATAGACCAGGCGCCCCGCCACGTAGGATGGCACGCCGGTGTTCGGCGCGGCGAAGAGCGGAACGTTGACCGCCGCCGCCATACCGTCCAGGATCGTCAGCAGGTCGGTGGGCCCGAGCGAGCAGTTGGAGCCGACGGCGTCCGCCCCCAGGCTCTCGAGCCGCCGAGCGACTTTCTCGGGCCAGCCCGTGTCCTCCTTGTCCTCCCAGGCGTCGCCGGGGAACGTCACCGAAGCGACGACCGGAAGTTGCGATACCTCGCGTACCGCCTCGAACGCGACACGAATTTCTCCGAGGGAGACGAAGGTCTCGAGAAGGAAGACGTCGATTCCCCGCGCGTCGAGCGCCCGGGCCTGCTCGCGGAAGATGGACCGGAGGAGCTCCTCCGATTCGGCATCGGTCGGGTCGTAGGGCAACGCACTCGGTCCGATCGAGCCGGCGATCAGGACGTCCTTGCCCGAGACCTCCCGGGCCCGCCGGGCAATCTTTACCGCGGCTTCGTTGATCTCGTCGACCCGGTCGTGCAGTCCGACCGCCTTCAGCTTGTGCCGATTGGCGCCGAAGGTGTTGGTCTCGATGACGCGCGCGCCCGCCTCGATGTAGGCCAGATGCGCGTCGAGAACGGCCTCGGGCATCGAAAGGCACGCCTCTTCGACACCGCCACGCGGCGGGGTGATCTGGTTCAGCAAATAGGACCCCATCGCGCCATCGACGACGAGGATGCTCTCTTCGAGCACGCGGCGGAAACGGGAGCCCATGGACCCGAGATTATCGGCGGCGCCGGGACGGAATGCGAGGGCCGGGCAGCCGCTTACGGCCGGGAGAAGGCCTCGACCGCGTTACGGCCGTTCTGCTTGGCGCGGTAGAGCGCCCGGTCGGCCGCTTCGAAGAGCTCCTCCGGCCCCTTCATGTCGGCGTCGTACTCCGCGATGCCGAAGGAGCAGGTCAGGCGCAACGGCGTGCCTGCGTAGGAGAACTCGTGATTGGCGATGCGCGCGCGCAGCCGCTCCGCGAGGATCTTCGCGCCTTCGGTGCGCGCCTCCGGCGTCAGCACGGCGAATTCGTCTCCACCCACGCGGGCGAACGTCTGCTCCTTCCGGAAGAAGTCGGAAACCACAAACACGATCTCCTTCAGGACGAAGTCCCCGCACAGGTGGCCGTGCGTGTCGTTGACCGCCTTGAAGCAGTCGACGTCGAAGAGCAGGAGCGACAGGGGTCGTCCATAGCGTTTGGCGCGAGCCACTTCGCGCACCGCCTCCTCCTCGTACTTGCGCTTGTTGGTGATCTGGGTGAGGCCGTCGCGCACGACCATCTCGTGGATCGCCTCGTGATAGGCGTTCTCGACGTCGCGCTCCTGAAGGAACTTGAAGTGCACCGAGCCGATCTGGAAGCGGTCGCCACTGCGCAAGAGCGTCGGCTCCTCGATCCGCACGTCGTTGACGTAGGTGCCGTTGGTCGAGCCCAGGTCCTCCAGGATGACCGACTCCAGCCGGTACGTGAGCGACGCGTGGCGACGCGAGAGCGAGGATGCATCGGCGATGCTCACGTCGGCATTCTTTCCCCGCCCGAGGACCAGCGTCGAGCCCGGCCGGAAGCGATAGCGCGTTCCGAGCATGGAGTTGCGGGGATGCGAGATCAGAATGACGTTTGCTTCCGGGCCGGGGTCGGAGGAGCGCCTGCGCGGCGTGACCGAGGTTTCTTCCCCGTCGAACCGGTCGGAATCCGGAACGGGATCGGGAACGATCTCGAATCGAGACGTCTCACGATCCCCTGCGCCTCTCGCCGAGGCCGGGCGGTTCACCGTTGGACCCTTCACTGAACTTTCGTTCAATTATCGCACATTTCGACGAGAAAGGGCTACCGATTAGCCACCAAAACGCGCCTCCGCTCGACGCGCCGGCGGTCGCCGACGCGGCGCTCCAAAGAGAAGGGCTGCGGGGGGTCGAGCGGCTCGTGGAGGAAAACGTCGGCCGTGTTGACCACCTGGAGCCTGTTGGCGTGTCCCTCCCAGACGGCTCTCGGCCGCACCTCGAGCTCCAGGAGATCTCGGATGAATCCGGCCTCGAGCGCCGCTGTCGGAATCCCTTGAGTGTCGTTGACGGCCGCAACGATTCGGCGGGCGTCGGTCAGAATCACGGCCTTGGCAAGGCGCCAGCCGGTTGCGCTCAGGACGTGGCGTCCGTCGACCATCCAGGGCTCCGGTTGGTGCTTCTCGAGCTCCCATCCTCCCATCGCGACCTCCGTCCTTCGGTCAACAGTGTAACCGCAACCGTCGGCTTGGCGGACGGGCGACGCGGCGCAATGGCGCTATGACGCTTCGCCGCGAAAAGGGGAAGGACGGAGGGAACGGGAAGATTACGTCGTGGCGAACCCCGGCCGTCCGGGCAGCAGTTCGAAACCGGCGGCCCGAGCAATCGCCGGCTGCGCCCCGCGAAGAAAGTTCGTGCCGAGCGGGCTCCACCGCGGACAGCGCGTGACCTTCAGAAGAGCTCTACAGATCGCAAGGGAGCGGGTGCGACCGGTCGCCGACACGAATGAGGCCAC
The DNA here is from genome assembly GCA_041481715.1 of Thermoanaerobaculia bacterium. Taxonomy (GTDB): domain Bacteria; phylum Acidobacteriota; class Thermoanaerobaculia; order UBA5066; family Gp7-AA6; genus DATBFU01. Next base: position 17,212 of record JBGPCK010000014.1, read on the forward strand.
CGGCGGATTCGGGACGTTGTTCTTTTGCTCGCCCTTCTCGGTGAAGGTCGCCATCCAGGCGTTGCCGCAGAAGGCCAGGTGAAACGACCAGTCGCTCTGGCGCCCGACGAGCTCCGCCAACGCGGTTGCTGCCAGGTCCTCCGAGGAGTAGGGAGGCGCCGGCGGATGTCCTTCCCCGCCGAGGACCCTGCGGGCGAGGAGCCGGTCGAGCTCCGGTCCTGCCGTGTCGGCGAAGCGCGTCTTGGCGCGCGCGTCGTAGGGTTCCGGTCCGTTGCCTTCCGGCGCCGTCGCGACGGATGCCTCCTTCGGACTTGCGCAGATCGGGCAGTTCGGGAGGCCCGTACCGTTTTCGGAGAAGGAAGTCACGACGGCTTCGCACTCTTTGCAGCGCCAGGTCACTTGCTGGTTCATTTTCGTCCCTCCCGTCGTCAAGTCGATTCTGGTCGGCGGGCCTTGGAGCTCGCCTTTTGTTCAACTAGTTTCCGCTTTTGGGTTCGTCCTCAGATTAGGGGGGCTTTGGTCGGCCGCCAATCCCCTGGGAGTGCCAGTTGCATGGCACCGAAGTGCCATGGGCTTGCGGAAAGAAGGCTTCAGCTTGCGGGTGGAATCCGTCCGAAGCGGCCGCTTTCGAAGTCTTCGACAGCCTCGATGAGCTCGTTGCGGGTGTTCATCACGAACGGGCCGTAGCGCGCAACGGGCTCGTCGAGCGGGGCCCCGCCGACGAGAAGAAGGCGCAGCGGTCTTTCTGGGGAGGCCTCCACGGCAACACCGTCGCCGTCACCCCCGAAGACGACGAGGTCCTCGTCGCCGGCCGGCCGGGCGTCGGGTCCGAAGGAGCCGGTCCCGTCGACGATGTAGGCGAAGACGTTGAAGCCGTCCGGCACGGGCTGGAAGAACTTCGCGCCGGGCTCGAGGGTGGCGTCCAGATACAGAATCGGCGTCCGGGTGTCGATCACGGCATGGGCGCCGAGCGCTTCTCCGGCCAGGACCTTCACGGTCACCTTGCCGTCGGGGCTCGCCGCGCTGGGAATCTTCGAGGAGCGGACCTCCTGGTACCGCGGCGTCATCATCTTGTCTCGGCGGGGCAGATTTACCCAGAGCTGGAAGCCGTGCATCCGGCCGCCGTGCTCGGCGAAGTGCCTGGCCGGCATTTCCGAATGGATGACCCCGGCACCCGCGGTCATCCATTGCACGTCGCCCGGGCCGAGGGCGCCGGCGTTGCCGTGGGAGTCGCGATGCTCCATGTTTCCCGCGAGCATGTAGGTCACCGTCTCGAAGCCGCGGTGCGGATGGTCCGGCGCACCCTTGGCCTGTCCGGGCGCGAGGTCGGTCGGCCCCATCTCGTCGAGCAGGAGAAAGGGATCGAGGTGATCGAGCTCCGGCGTGGGGAAGGGCCGGTGCACGAGAAAGCCCGCGCCTTCCAGAGTGGCGATGGCGTGGACGACGCGGCGTACGGAACGACTGGTCATGATTCCTCCGGAGCGGCCGGCGGCCCGCTCGTCGGACGCCCCGCGGAAGAAGTACACCCGGTCGGGCGCTTGCGATTCAGCAGCTAGGAATCGGCCGCAGGCACTGCCGTTTGGCGCTCTTCGACTCCCGGTTCCCAGACGTAGAGAGTGCCGCGACCCGAGTCACGCGCGAAGTTCATGGCCCTCTCCGCCTGCCGGAGGGCCTCCTTCGGATCCTCCGGCGGAGACTCGAAGAAGGCCACGCCGATCGAGGCCGAAACCCGCGCCGCAGGGTCCTCGGCGGCGAGCCCCGCGACGCCGGAGATCACACGACGTAGCGTGTTCTCGACGGCCTCCCGCTCGACGTCCCAGAACGCCACGCCGAACTCGTCGCGGCCCAGGCGCGCCGGAGTATCGGACGCACGGATCGCCTTGCGCAGGATTTCGGCGATCCGCTTGGCGAGCGCGTCGCCGGCCTGCAGCACGTGGTCGTCCTGGTAGTGGCGCATTCCGTCGATGTCGATCGCGGTCAGCGCAAAAGAGTGGCCCCTTCGGCTGAGGTCGGAAACCTCGCGGTCGATCCGTTCGATGAAGCCGCGGGCATTCAAGAGCTCCGTCGGGAGGTCGGTTCGCGCGCGCACGATCTCCTCCTCCAAAACTCGCCGGGAGCGGCGAAGTCTGCGCCGGTCTGCACGGACGCGCGCGGTCGCGAGTCCCACGAAGAGAAAGAGGACGAGCCGCGTGAGGCCGGCCCAAAGCACATATCGGACGTCCTCCGGCGGCCGCCGTTGGAGGTCGAAGAACGTCCAGGGGGCGGACGCGAGCACGGCCGCGATTACGGCGTATCTCCTCCCGAGCCACCAGCCCGCGCCCAGGACCGCGGCAGAGTACAAGAGGGAGAGATCGACGTCGGCCTCGACGCGCGAATCGAGCCAGCCGACGAGCAGAATTGCGCCAGCCGCAGCGGCAAGCCAAAGGGGCGGCCGTCTCCAGGGCCCGCGGCGCCGACGAGCGGGTCGAGGCATGAAATGAATGAGATTCTACGACGCGCCGGGGCTCAGAGGGGCTCCGGCGAGATCTGCTCCGGGCGCTTGCCGCGGTTCAAGGGATCGCGCCGCGCGTGCTTCTTCGGATCGAACGACTCCCCGGCGTAGCAGATCGGGCACTTGAGCCGGCCGTCGCGCGGGATCGTCGCGAATCGCGCCGCCCGGCAACTCCGGCAGATCCACCGCGCGAAGCGGCGTTCCTCGAATTCGGCCATCGGCGGACACCATCCTAACCTCGCGCGGCGCGGTGGGGAGGGGATTTCTCGCGCGAGCGGCGCTCCCGGGATCAGCCGGCAGGGGAACCGGATCCGCCGGCGACGGAAATCCCGATCGGGCGGATCGCCGCGTAGGAGGCTTCGTCCACGGCGGCGAAGCGTTTCACGCCGAACTCTTCGAGCCGGGCTCGCGAAGCCCGATCCTCGTGAAGGCAGAGCAACGTCAGAACGATCCCAGACCGCACCGAGGGGTCGAGTCCGGCCCGCGCGAGAACCGGCTGAATCGGCATGGGTCCCCAGGACTCGATGACCCGCAAGCGGCCGGGCAGCGTCGGGTCCCGGCGCCGGCTGAGCCAGAGGGTGTTCGAATCGATTGCGGCGGCGTCGGCCTTTGCGCCCGCGACGAACTCGATCGAGCGCAAATGGGAGCCGGCCTGGAGGAGGCAGCCAAAGAATCTCTCCGGTCCGCCCGCATGCCCGATCTCGGCGAGCCTGTCGAGCATCTTCTGCCAACCGCTTCGCGAGTAGCGGTCGTTGTACGACCAGACACCGCCGGCGAGCTCCTCGAAGCGACGAGCCGGATGCCCGGTGCGGACCACGACGTCAGAGAAATAGACGGGCTGCCCTTCGACGCGGGGATCCACGAAGACCGGGGCTACGGGCAGCAGCTCCACCGGCGAGCCCGCCTCTTTGAGCAACGCGTACGAGGGCGCGCAGACGAAGGCGAGATCCGCGCGGCCCGAGGCGAAGGGATCGGAGTCTGGCGCCGGACCGGAGACGCGGGTCTCGAAGTCCAGAGCGACCGGCACGCCGATCCGGGCCCGAAGGCTCGCGGCCACGAGCTCGAAAAGCCCCTCCGGGATGCTCGGCGCGAGATACGAGAGCAGCCGCAGCGGTCTCACGCAAGCGACTCTAGCAGGCGGTCATTCGCGCAGTCGGCGGAGCGCCGTGCGCCGATCGCCGCCCCCGATTCTCACATGTAGAGCTGTGCTTGGAGTCGCAGAAGCCCGTCGTTGGCGGGTGCCCCCGGGCGCTCACGGTGGAGGCGGGTGTAGTCGACCAGAACCTTCACATTGTGTTTTCGAAAATAGTAGGTCGCGGCCCCGTTGATTTCGCTCTGCTGATCGAGGGAGACCGAACGGTTGCTGTCGATCGAAGAGTAACGGCACGCGAGGCCGAGACGCGGCAGCACCATGGCGTTGGCTTCGAGGTAGTACCCCCGCGCATTCAGGTTGATCCCGCTCGCCGCGCCGCTGGCGTGTCCGATCAGGTACTCCCCCTGAAGCGACAGGCCACGCCAGGCCGTCTGGAAATCCACACCGCCGGAGGAGACGCGCACGTCCTCGCCCACACGAAAGAGCGACACGTTCTGCCCCAGCCAGCCCGTGGCGCTCGCGTAGGACGGGAGCCCGCTCTCGAACGCGACGGCCGTGGTTTTCTTGAGCGTATTGTAGAAACCGTTGGCACCGATCGAGAACCGCGCCTTGGAAGAGCGGTCGAGATCCGGCTCCCCGACTCTGGGATCGCCGAAGGTGGACCATACGACCCGCGCGATCGGCATGACGTGGTTCGTGGTGCGCAGCGTCCCCTGGCCGGCGCCGGCGTAGACGCCCGCGGCGTACTGAAAAATCGCGCCGGGCGAAAAGCCGAGGAACACGGCTCCGATGTCACGGTTCGGCTTGAACGTGTCGATCGCGATCGACCGCTCGGCGAACATTAGAACGCCGTCGTTCATCAACTCTTCTCGCCCGTACGGCGTCTTGGATTGCCCGGCCTGGATCTGGAGGAGCTCGGCGAACTTCCAGCCGAGGTACGCATCATCCAGGAGTCGCACGTTGTTCGGATTCTCGAAGGCGATCTGAAAGCGGTAGGTGAGCCTCGGGTCGTAGATCGAGCCCGTCAGATAGAGCTTGAGCCGGCGAATGCGAAACTCCGTCGCCGTGCCGACATCCTCCACGTCCAGATCCGAGAATCGCACCTGGAGATTCGCTCCGATCGCCAGATCGAAAAGGCCGTCGGCGGTTCGAAAATCGAAGCCGCGCCCCTCGATGTACGTGGGATTGGGCCGGGCCGGCGGATTCGCCGGCTCCTCGGCGGCGTCGGACGCAATTCCCTCGGCATCGGCGTTCAGGGCCGCCGTGTCGGCGTCGGCGCCTCGCAAGACCGACGCCGCGAGAATCCCGACCGCCACGAGAGTGAGGATCCTCTGCATGCGCCGCCCTCCGGGGCGAACTTGACGCGGGCTACGCGATTTGTCAACAGGAATCGTAGTAAACCGTATAGAATCGCCTAGCATGGATCCCAGAACATCCGATCGGCTCACGGCGGCAGCGGCGGCGCGGGCCCTGGGCGTCAGCTACGGCACCCTCAAGCAATGGATCTACCGGAAGAGAATCCGTTCGGTGCGCACGCCCGGGGGGCATCACCGGATTGCGCGCTCGGAGATTGCGCGGTTGAGGGGCGCTCCCCTCTCGTCGCCGCAGTCTCTCGACGCGATCAGCGGCCGCAACAAGCTGGCCGGCGTCGTGACCCGGGTGCGAACGGCCGGGCTGCTCGCCGAGGTGTCGATCGACGTGGGCGGTCAGGAGCTGACGGCGATCATCACGAAAACGGCGGCAGAGCGGTTGCGGTTGAAGCGCGGCTGCCCGGCCGTGGCGCTGATCAAGGCAACGGAGGTCATGGTGATCGGCCAGTGAGGGGGCACGTGCGTCGGATAGCGGCAGGCCTTGCGGCGCTGTTGGGGCTCTACGGACTCGGCGCGGCGCGGCCTGCCTCACAGCCGCCGCTCTTGGTCTTTGCGGCGGCGAGCCTGACGGAATCGCTCGAGGAGCTCGGAAAGGCCTTTCGGGAAAAGACTGGAACCGAGGTCCAGTTCTCCTTTGGAGCCTCTTCAGACCTCGCCCGGCAGATCCGAGCCGGGGCCCCGGCGGATGTCTTCTTCTCCGCCGACACGGCAAAGATGGACGACTTGGGAAAAGCCGGGTTCGTTCGACGAGAGGACCGCCGGGAGTTTCTCGGCAATCGGCTCGTCGTCGTCGTGCCCGCAAATGCGGCCGCCGCTCCGGCGTCGGCGGCGGACCTCGCCCACCTGCCCCGCCTCGCTCTGGCCGATCCGCAAGGCGTGCCCGCGGGCGTCTATGCGAGGAAGTGGCTCGAGTCGCTTGGTCTGTGGCGCGAGATCGAGCCGAAGGTCGTTCCGATGCTGGACGTCCGCGCCGCGCTGGCGGCCGTCGAGACGGAAGCGGCGCCGGCAGCCATCGTCTACAAGACAGACGCCGCGATTTCGAAGAAGGTCCGGATTGCTTTCGTGGTCGAGAATGGGCCCCCGATCACCTACTCGCTCTCCCGCGTCGCGGCGTCGAAAAACGACGCCGCGCGGGCGTTCGTCGATTTCCTGGCGGGAGAGACGGGCCGCGCTGCCTTCGAAAAAAGAGGCTTCGTGGTGCTCCGGAATCGCGGCGACTGACTGCGGTCGAGCGTGGTGCATCGGGACTGTCCGATTTCGGACGCGGCGGTGTCGAAACCGGCCAACAGAGACGCGTCAATTCCTCGAGATCCGCATAGATTCAATCGGTTAGAGCCGGGACCGTCTGGCATTGGTTTGGCATGATCAAGGGCCGATGAGTCCCGCAAGAGTCGGCCTGGGGCGCCGAGAGAATCCGCTGACGGCGTTTTTTCGAGAGCTGCGCTTTTCCTCCCGGTCGCTGGCGAAGACTCCCGGGTTCAGCCTTGTCGCGATCCTGATCCTTGCGCTGGGAATCGGTGTCACGACCGCCATGTTTGGCGTCGTCCGCGCGGTTCTGTTCGCTCCGCTTGGCCTGCGGGGGGAGGATCGCCTCGTCCGCCTTCGCGATTTCTTGACGGCGCCGGACGGACGGCGGGAGTTGTCTAACACGTCCGCCGCGAGCTTCGAGGCGATCCGTGACCAGAACAAGGTCTTCGAAATGGTCGCCGCCTGGAACGCCGGCAGCCGCACGATTCCGGGGCCGGGAGGGGAAGCCCCCGAGCGGATCAGTGTGGTGCGCGTGTTCGAGGGATTGTCGAAGACGGTCGGCGTGACTCCCATCCTCGGACGCGATTTCACTCCGGCCGAAGAGCGGGCCGGCGCGGACGCGCGCGTGGTTCAGATTTCTCATTCTCTCTGGCAGCGTCGGTTCGGCGGGCAGAGAGCCGCGCTCGGGGAAAGGCTCAGTCTCGACCGCGTGCCCTTCACGGTGGTCGGCGTGCTGGCGCCGGGCTTTCGGTTTCCCTACGACGCGGATGCGTGGACGCCGGACCGAATGCTGCCGTCGGATGAGCCCGCCGTCTTCGCTCGTCTGAAGCGGGGCGTCTCGCTCGACCGCGCGCAAGGCGACCTCGCGACGATCGCGGCGCGCCTCAAGGGGGAGCATCCCGAGATGAGCCGCGGCTTCGGCATGGAAGCAATCCCGGCGCGCCGGAGTCTGGCTGAAAACGAGGAGCGCATCGCGATCGCGCTGCTCGTGGTGGTCGGTTTTTTTCTGTTGCTCGCCTGCGCGGACGTGGCCAGCCTCTTCCTGGCACGAGCCGTGACGCGCCGGAGGGAGGCGGCGATCCGGGCCGCGCTCGGCGCGGACCGCCGGGGTGAGATCCTTCGAGCGCTCGCGGAAGCGCTTTCGCTTTCCCTGCCCGCGGCGGCGGCCGGGGTGCTCTTGGCCGGCTGGCTCGCGCCGGCCATTTCGGTCTTGATTCCGGACAACCTTCGGCTACAGCTGGGAGTTTCGGCGGCGGCGTCGGACGCGCGCATTCTGGTCTTCGCCTTGGGTCTGGCGGGAATGACCGCTTTGCTCTGCGCGCTCATCCCCGCCCTTCGCGTTTCGGCGACGGGCCTCGATCGGATCCTTCGAGAGACGGGCCGCGGAGCCGAGGGTGGACGCGAGACCAATCGTCTGCTTTCGGCCCTGGTCGTCGGCGAGATGGCCCTCGCTCTCGTTCTCCTGACAGGAGCCGCGTTGTTCGTGAGCCATCTCGACAGCCTGCGCCGGCGGGATTTGGGCATCGTCCCGGAGAAGCTGCTGACGGTCCGCGTGGCCCTGCCGCTTTCCCGGTACGCGGGCGGCCCGGAGCGGGTCTTTGCCGTGTCGGAGATCTTGAGCGCCATTTCGAGAACGCCCGGGGTCGCGGCGGCCGGTGTCACGACCGTCAACCCGCTTCGGGGAGGCACTTGGGTCACGCCCGTCGAGGTGGAGGGAGTCGCGGCTCCGGACTCCGGCTCGGCATTCGTCGCGAACTACCGGTTGATCAGCCCGGACCTTTTTCGGGCGATGGGAATCCCCGTCCTCTCGGGACAAGACTTCGATCCGCGGGACACGCAAGCCTCCTCTCCGGTGGCGATCGTCAGCCTTCGTCTGGCCCGCCACTTCTGGCCGCGCCAGTCCGCGCTCGAAAGGCGGGTCCGGTTCGGCCGGGCCTCGTCCGTGAATCCGTGGCGGACCGTCGTGGGAGTCGTGGGCGACGTCGAGGACGCCGGCGAGGTCCGGGAAGCCTGGTACCTGCCCTACGCTCAGAGGGCCTCGACGGACGGGGCGGAAGAAATCAACCTGATGGTCCGAGCCTCCTGCGGAAGCGCCGGAGCGTTGGCGCGGCTGGTTCGTCTGGCGATCGCCAGAGTCGATCCGGACCTGGCGGCGTTCGACGCTGCCACGATGGAGGCGGTGCGTGCCGACTCCGTGTCGCGCGAGCGGTTCGGCGCGGGGATCGCCTCCGTCGCGGCCGGTCTGGGGGTTCTGATATCGGCGCTCGGGATCGCCGGTCTCGTGAGCTACCGGGTTGCCCAGGAGCGGATGGATACGGCCATCCGGCTCGCCCTGGGCGCACTTGGCCGCCAGATTGTCGCAAGAATTCTCTGGCAGGGGGGACGAGTCGTCCTCGCGGGCCTCCTCCTCGGCGCGGTCGGCGCCCTCGTGCTCGATCGTGTCCTCCGTCATCTGGTTCCCGGGTTAGAGGGGTCCGGCCTCACCCTTCTGCCGGGCCTGGTCCTGCTTCTGGGACTCGTCGCGCTCCTCGCCCTTGCCGTCCCGGCCGTGCGAGCCGCTGGGACGGATCCGACGGCGTCGTTGAGGGCGTAGAAGGCCGTCGGGACCCGCGGCCAAAGCGGGCGGGGGATGCTCTTCCTTCTGCGGTCTAACTCTCAGGACCCAGGTACCACGGCACGTTGATCACGACGATTTGCTGCGTTCCCTTTACGAGCAGCAGCGCCTTCAAGAGGGCCGCCCTCTTGTTGTGCAGGAAGTGGTGGTACCAATGGCGTTCCACGAGTTCCGGGATGACGATCGCGATCTGCCGGTTTGGCATTCTCCGTTCCACCTCCAGCACATACTCGACGATCGGATGGACCACCGCTCGAAACGGCGAAGTCAGAACGACGAGCTCTGGCGCCCTGAGCCCCGAAGCCACGGCAGGCGACTCGACGAGCTTCGACCACTCTTCCCGCAACGCTGACGATGCCTCTCCCGCTTCGACGTGCACTGCGAGGACCTCGGGCGAGATCTTGAGCGCAAAAACCAGAGCCTTCTTGGCGATCGCGCCCCACTTTTGGATTGGAATGATCACGATGGGTGGCAACAGATCGGCCAACTCAATGGGTGAAGGGCTGCGGACCGCCGCGGCGACACGATGATAGTGCCGCTTTATTGTCACCATCAGAACAAGCAGGGCCGGGATCAGGAGCACGGTTAGCCAGGCGCCCTGCCTGAACTTCGCCACCAGGATCACGATCACGGTCAGTCCAGTCGCGAGCGCTCCGAGGCCGTTCACTGCGATGCTTCGCGATGCGGTCGGCCCGCCCGTCCGTCTCCAGTGGCCCACCATCCCCGCTTGAGAGAGCGTGAAGGCCAGAAACGCCCCGACCGCAAACAGTGGGATCAGCCGATCCGTCACGCCGCCGAAGAGAACGAGGAGAACGCCAGAGAGAAACGTGAGGACGTATATGCCTTGCGAGTAGACGAGTCGTCGGCCCCTCGCCGTGAAGGAGTGCGGCAGATACCCATTTTGCGCGATCGCGCGGCACAGCCGAGGGAAATCCGCGAACGCGGTGTTGGCTGACAGTGCCAGCACGAGCAAAATCGAGCCGATGGCCACGTAGTAGAAGGCGCCTCTGCCTGCGACCGCTGCCAGAAGCATGGAGAGGACGCTGTCGTATCCCGGCCGGCCCGGTTGGGTTGCTCCGATGCCGTACGAGCGGACGAGATAGGCGATGCCGCCTAACAGAACGATGAGGGTAGCGATGACAATCGTCAGCGTTCGCCTCGCGGCGGGAACTGCAGGCTCACGAAACGCCTTGCAGCCATTGCTCACGGCCTCAACGCCGGTCATTGCGGTGCACCCGGCGGCGAATGCCTGCAGCAGGACCCAAAGGCCCGGAACAGCGGCCGCAGATCGAAGCGGCGGCGGGACCACAACAGGTACCGGATGACCTGCGCTTGCAATGGTCTTCGTGACGCCGACCACGATAGCCACGAGCAGGCATGCGATGAACAGGTAGGTCGGGGCCATGAAGGTGAGTCCGGCTTCGCGCACGCCCCGGAGATTGATGAGGGTGATTGCCGCCAGAATGCCGAGGCATAGAGAGAGGGTTCGCGGCTGAAGGCTCGGAACGGCGGACACCAGCGCTCCGACGCCAGCGGATATGCCTACCGCGACGACGAGGACGTAGTCGATCATCAGAGCTGCCGCTGCCAGCAGTCCAGCGAAGGGGCCAAGGTTTTGCCGCGCGACCGTGTAAGAGCCGCCGCCCCCCGGGTAGGCCTCGATCGTCTGCCGGTACGAGAAGTAAACGATGGTCAGGAGAACGATGATGCTGACACTGAGGGGGACGATCCATGCGATCGCCGCAGCGCCAAAAGGAATGAGAAGCGTCAGGGCGGCTTCGGGACCATAGGCTGCTGAACTGAGCGCATCCAACCCGAATATCGGAATCCCGGCCATCGCGCCGATCTTTTCTGCGCGAGCTTCGGCCGAAGCGAGTGGTCTGCCCAAGACAAGGTCAAGAATGCGCATCGGAAGGTCTCTCCTATCGCCTCGTAGACTAACCGTCCAGGTCGAGGTCTGAGCCTCGAAGGATCGTGTCCGAGGTCGTTCTCGACTTGTTAAGCTCGCGCCCCCCTTTTCGCCCGGCCGCAGCTCGTCGTGCTGCGCTCCGTCACGCCCAGGTCGAGGAGGAGGGGAAGAGGGAGACTCGAGAACAATTCAGGCTCGCGTAAGTCCTAGGAAGAATTGCCGCGCCCGGCGCGATTGAGCGCGCGCGGTGATAGCCTTCAGCCCGAGCTGTTTCCCAGAAAGGAGGGCGTCATGTCCTTTTTCGCCTGGATCATCCTCGGGCTCATCTCCGGCTTTCTCGCCAGCAAGATCGTCAACAAGACGGGCGAGGGTTTGTTGTTGGACATCGTTCTCGGCATCATCGGGGCGGTCGTTGGCGGCTGGCTCTTCAACCAGTTTGGGCACATGGGTGTCACCGGCCTCAACCTCTATAGCGTGCTGGTATCGGTCGCCGGTGCAATTGTCGTTCTCGTTCTGTATCACGCGATTCGTCGTGCTTGATTGGTTTTGGGGAGAGGGAGGGAAGTCGAGCTCTTCTAAATCGTTGGAAGAAGTGGTGACTGTTCCGGTCGGTGCTGTACCGAGAATCGGGAGATCAAACGGACTCCCAAAGTGACCTAAACGATCGCTTTGGGATCGCTCTACTGAGAAAAGGAGAACTACCAACGCCCGCCCCTAAGGGCGCATAGCAACTGCGAAATCCGGTTCGCAACGAAAACCGCCCACCGGAGAGGTCCAGCACCTCCAGCCCCCTGACACCGTTCTCCTTCGGAGGCCAGTCCGTCTCGCGAAACGGTCAAAAGCGAGACTCGATGACTGTGTCTCTCCGGCGGGCAAAGCGACGGCTCATTGTACAAGGCGCGGGCCAACGAATCGCAGGGGACCCCTCCGCAGCCGACGAGCGAGTCGCCCTCAGCGCTTCGGGGTCGCGGCCGAGGGCCAAACCGGACTCAACAGGTCGATCCGCCAGGAGGGTCCGTCCGGGGAAAGCGGACCCTCCGACTTCACGAAAGCCGGCGCCTCCCCGCCGAGGATCCAGACGTGGGAGTCCGAAGGCTGCTTGCCCACGAGCGGCGCGATCAGCCCGGTCACACCGCCGATCTCCACGTTCACGACGTAGTGTATGGCCTTGCGCGGGGAGCCCCCGATCGAGAACGGCTCTTCGCCCGCGGGCTTGATGACCAGCTTCACCAGGCGCGGTTTGGGCGTGGCTGCCACCATCGAAACCGTCGTCTGCGCCGCGTCGGGACGGACGTTCTTTATCAGCGTGAGGATCAGGCCGTTGCCGACGTCCGTGGGCAGGTCGATGCGTTCGGTCGCGACCCTCTCGTGACCGTCTTCGTCCTTGTAGCGGACGGTGACTTGGCCGCTCCTGCTGTCGATCGAAACCTCCATCGGGTGCGGGAAGGCAGGCCCCTTCTGGACGAGGTGGTCGCTCAAGAGTCGAAAGGTTCGGCTCTGTGAGAAGACGGCCGTCTCATCGTGGACAGAGCCGTCCTTGAAATGAAACACGAGCCGACTCGTTACCCGATCGCCGCGGGCAGACTGGATCAGGTCGCCGTCCGCCAAGGTTTCTCCGTCCAGAGTGCTCAAGGCTAGGAAACCGTGAACCAAGCCTTCGCGGTGGCGCACCGAAACGGCCTCCGCCGAGATCGCAGCCGTAGACAGCAGCGAAACACCCGTCAGGAGGGCGGTACCGACACGCAGGCTCACGGAGTTGCTTAGGAGTGAGAGACGCCCGGGTCCTTCGAGTGTTTCTCCTCGGTGCCCCGGATTTCGCGTCGATCGGGACCCTCGAACTCTTCGATTTGGTCGGCCAAATCTTCCTTCTCCTCGCGCGACATCCCCTCGTCGGCGGTAGGGGATCCTTCTTCGGGTCGCGTGCGATCCGTCATGCGGCTTACCTCCGAGAAGAGCAGTCTATAGCGGAGGGACTAGCCGCCTCGGCAGGCGGGTAGTCCTTCGTTCAATCGTTTCAGGCACTCCAGTCTCAACGAAACAAACGATTGGACCCATCCACAGGGGAAGGATGATCATTGATCATGGAAGCTCTACACGGAAGGAGCCAGCAATGTTTGTTCTTGCCGGATCGCCTGTAATGCCACCGTCCGAGGCTTCCTACGGCGGGATACGGGCCAAGGGCGACGCGCGCCCTCTTCGACCTTCGTCATTATGTGCTTGGAGGAATTAAGTCATGAAAATGGTTGTGAAGAGTCTTCTGTCGCTGATGAGTATCGGTCTGCTTTGCCTGGGCGTCGCCTCAAGGGCGCGCGCGGCCGAAGCCCCAAAGACTGTCACCGTAGAGGTTTCCGAGGCTCTCAAGGCCCTGTCCGTCCAGTCCAAGCTGATCGGCAAGCTCGGCGCCGACGCCCTTCGGATCACCGTTCACGTCTCCGGGGAAACCGCGACTCTGACCGGCGAGGTGGCCAAGAAGTCCAGCCAGAAGCTGGCCGAGGCAGTGGCTCTCTCGGTCGAGGGCATCAAGAAGGTCGACAACCAAGTGACGCAGAAGACTCCGCCAGCAGCGCTTGCAAACGCCGAAGCCAACGTAGAGGACACGGTTCTCCTGATCAAGGTGAAGACCATCCTTCTGACGGACATCGGCGTCGACGCTCTCAAGATCGATGTAGACGTCACCAATGGCATAGTCAGCCTTCGCGGGAAGCTCGGAAATGCCGGGACCAACGAGGAGGCGATCAAGAAAACCCGTTCGATCGAAGGCGTCAAGAAAGTCGTCAACCTCCTGGACTGACGCGCGAGGTGGTCGAGGGCTGGCCATTCCAACCAGCCTGCGCAGGCAAGTTGCATCATCCCGCCGCTCCGCGTCGCCGGAACAGGAAGAAGTGGTCGTTCACGTTGATGAACTCGCGTAAGGTCGGATCGGCGAATACGGGTTCGCGCACGGCCAGCTCGTAGCCGCCTGCGGCGAGCAGCGCGTCGAACGGTTGGCGCTCGCCGTCCTCCTCCATCGAGAGCAGGCGCCCGGCGTCGTTGGGCACGATGAACAGCCAGGGCACCTGCAGGCGCTCGAGCAGCGCCAGCCAGCCAGCGATCGTGCGCTGGCTCATCTCCGAAAAGCTGTGCACGTTCACGGCGAGGTCGATGCGGCGGCTGGGCAGGCGCACGCCGATCTCATCGAGCGGAATCACCTCGGCGCGGTCCAGGCAGCCGCGGAAGCGCAGGTAGTACTCGCACAGGAAGGTCGATTCCGGCACGGCGTCGGTGCACAGATAGTGCAGGGCCGGAACCGCCGCGAGCGCGCGGTACGCGAGCCGGCCGTAGCCGGCGCCGATGTCGAGCACCGTGCTCGGCCCGTCTGCACGCTGCAGCAGGCCGAGCTGGCGGTCGAGGAAATACAGCTCGTTGATCGAGTCGAGCAGGTCTCGGCTCACCGGCGGCCAGCCCGGGTACTCGAAGGTCCAGCAGCCGAACAACCCGTCCTCGCCGAGCTTGCCGAGCAGTCCCTGAGTATCGCGCGCGGCGACGTCGCGCAGGTACAGGTAGTACTTACGGTAGGCCTCGGCGCCGACCTTACGGAACTGCCAAACGTAGGGGTTGTCGCCACGGAAGGCGCGCAGGTTGAGCTCGCGTTCGAGGTAGCCCGGCTCCCAGAAGGTGCGCACCGCCATGGGCACGGCGGCGCGCGCATATCGCTCGCGCAGCTCGAGCAGGCGCGGATGGTCCGCGCGCAGCTCGGCCTCCGCCCCGGCCGGCAGATCGCGGCTGGCGTCGAAGCTGGCGCGCTGGTAGCGCGGGTCGGGCGGCGGCACACGCACGAGTTGGTAGCCGATGCGGCGCAGCACGCCCTGCACCGCGTGCTTGAAGCGCAGCACCGGGCCGCGCGCCTCGCCGGGTTGGCTGGAACCTCGCGTCAACCTCGTGAATGTTCCAGGCTCGTGGAGCACGCACCGGTGACGCGACGGAGGGTCACCCTCGGAGATCGCCATGCCGAGCGCCGCGCGTGGCCAGAGAGATCAGGAAGGCGTCGAGCCAGCTCGAGAAGCGCTGTGCCCGCCGCCGTCCGCCGAGCCGGACCACGCGACGCAGTCGTCGAAACGCCAGCCGCCGGTGCGTGACGCCAAACCGAACGACGTGGTCGTCGAAACTCAGGTTCCATTTCCGATGGAAGTGCTGCTCCGAAGCGAGATTCCAGGCGTCGCTCCAGCGGAGCGTGAAGTACGGAATGTCGGTGAGCGCGAGGGGCGGGGGCGCCAGATAGGTCACCAGCGCCGCCGGCTCGAAGAGAATGGAACCTCCGGCGTGGCGGACGGTGAGGCTGAAGTCGAGATGTTCGGACGTCGAGAGGAGCGCTTCATCGAAGGGACCGATCCGATCGAACAACGAACGACGGGCGAATACACAGTGGAATTCTGCTAGCTCGGTGGGCTCCCGAACGAGCTGGCCGCGAACCGAAGCCAGGGGAGTGCTCTCGAAGCGCTGCACTTCTTTCAACCGTCGCCCACCGCCCGCCTCCAAGATGGTCGTCAGGCCGCCCGCCACGTGAATCCGGGTATGCACGGGCCGGCCGATACAGATGAGCGGGGTGACGACGTCTGCCCCCGTCGCTTCGGCGCAGTCGAGAAGGGCATCGAGCCAGCCCGGCGCAAAGATGACGTCGTTATCCACCAGGACGAGATACGGTGTGGTGGCGCGGACCAAGACGAGGTTCCGGGCGCAGTTGGGTGAGACGTAGTGCGGCCGTTGAATGAGCTGCATCCCGCGCGCCGAGGCTTGGGCTTCGAGATAACGGCGGACATGGCGCGGCGAGCCCGCGTCGACGTACATCAGTTCGAAGGGGACCGAAGTGCCGGCGTACAGTGATTCCAGCGATTTGCGAGTGAGACTGAACCGTTCTCGCTGCACGACGCCGATCGTCACGCGGGGTAGGCCGGGAGACAGGCTCATCGCCTTCGCCGTTCCGCCCGCCGACATCGGGCCTTACCTTCGAGCGACAGCCCGATCATCATGAAAGCGCGTCCCGACCTCGGACGATATCGATGAAGGCCGAGGTGACGGCGTCCTCTTGAAAGTCCATGCGGCGGGCGTGCGCGGCGGCGGCGTCGGCCAGCGACCGGTAGACCGACGAGTTGTCCCACAGCGTCGCCAGCGCCTCTTCCCATTCCGTGAGCTCGGCATCCGGGTCGATGAGAATACCGCCTGGCCCCACCGCCTCCGGCAACCCGCCGCGTCGGCTCGCCAGCGCCGGGATGCCGCTCACCTGGGCCTCGCTGATGACACGGCACCAACCCTCCTCCCAGCGGCTGGGAGCCAGGATCAGCTTCGCCATAAGGTACACCGGCTTCATGTCAAGTCCCCACTTCCGCCAGTGTACGTTCCGCAAACAAGCGGCCTCCTTGAGCAGGGCGCGCCGAGACTCCGGCGCAACTTCCCACGATTCTACGAACTCGAAGGGAATGTCGGGCCGACGCTTGGCGAGCGCGAACGCGATCTCGACACCCTTGACCGGGTGAGGATTCACGAACACGACGCTCCGCCGCTCGCTTTGCACCCTGTAGAGGTCCGGCGTGACGAGGGGCGGCAGCACCGGCGGCCGGAAGCCGTAGGCTTGAGCAATCTTCGTCGCGGTAAAGCGAGAGTTGGCGAGGAAGCTCAGACCCGGCCGTCGGTTGAGAGAGCCGCCGAGCTGGTCAAATTCGACGTCGTGGAAGTAGAGGATGGTGGGGATGCCAATCCCGGCGAATGCCTCCGCGAGTGGTACAGGGGCACCCGCCTGGACGACGACCACCGAGGGCCGGACGGCGTCGGCAACGGCGTGGACGCTCTCGACCACCGACGCCGCGCGATACACCGGATAACCCATCTGAGTGTCGCATGGCAGACCAGCCATGCCGGCGAAAACCCGACGCGCAAGCCGGGACACGCGGTTCCAAGTGCGGGCCCGAAGCGACGTTGCGAGGACGCTGCAGTGCCACCCGCGTCTCATGAGGGCCAGGCAGAGTTCGTGGGTGGTGCTCTCCGATCCGCCTACCCGCTGAGGTGGGTAGGAATGGTTGGTCGCGAACAGACATCGCAGCTGCCCCTGGCCACTCTGAGTCACGGCCGGAGCCGCCCGCCGGTCAAATCGTCGGGGATGGCCGGCCCCCGCGCGGATCGCACGCCGCCGGCCCGGAGTGGCTCTGTGTCAGGAGAGCCACCGACCCGAGGTCGTCCGGTTGCCGGCCCGCCCGGGGAAGGCTCGGCTAAGCTCGAAGACGGCTTCCGCAAGAGGGGAGGACATCAGCCGAGGGTGTGCCCGTACCACTCCGGCAGGCTGAGGCATGGAATCAATCATATCGCTCACCGCTCTCTCTACAACTCGATCGATCGGTCTATTGCGGTCGAACGATTCCCGACGTCCCGAAAGAGCCAGAATTCGTTCTGGAAAAGTGAGTGATTTGCCGACTGGCCTGGCTCTTTTCAGAGTCATCGTGATGGTGTCGGTGGCTAGACTTCTTATCAGCGTTGGAGGCTCACAGTGGCTGACGAGAGAGATTACTTCGAGAGGTACGCGCGCTACCGCTTCCGCCTCGGGGAGTTGATCGACCTGTGGGAGTTGACGGCAGCAGCCAAAAAACAACCTGAGCTGGCGTCGAGAGTCCCGACGATTAACCTTGCGATGGCGACATGGCTGGCGAGCATCATGGACGAGAAGGCACTTCAGGTGATCCCGGTGTGGAAGAAGCTTTTCCCCAGCATGGTGCCGCGCATCAGACACGTCGAACGGAAGCACAAGAAGAAGATCGCGGAGATCATCGAGTTCCGTCACAAGACGGGCGCGCATGCGACCAGGCTGGAGGAACAGAGTCGGGTTCGGGTGGCGGCGGCGAGAGGGATGGGCCGATTCATCGACGACTTCTTGGAAATCGCCATCGCGATCGTTCGTCTAGAGGAGACGGTGCCCGGTCTCGCGGCGGACATGAAGCTTTGGCACCTTCCTCCGGGCAAGCTCAACTACTAGGTTTTCCCACCGAAACATCGTCTCAAGAGAGTCGGGCGTCTCCACGTCACCAGACTCGAAGTCTCACTAGCTCAGCAAGGCAACGGGCTCTCGCAAGTTGCGCAGGCTCAACGGCGCACCACGACGTCTCCGCCTTTTCCCCGTGTTCTAACGGCGGACGAAAGAAGAGTGTCTCCGCAGCTACTACCCAGGCTGTCGGAGGTGGCTGGGGGACGATGGAGAGGTTCTTGGGGAGCCCGTCGTTGTTTCGCCAGTCCGGGTCTTTTGGGCTATAGACTCCTCGCGGTCTAGAAGGGCCCGATCGGAAGAGGGCTCGATATGACTTCGGCGGGGTATGCTCGCCAAGTTCCGCCTGACGACCGGCCCGGAATCGTGGACGCCGTCAGTGCGATGCTTTCGCTGTTTCTGACGCTTCTAGCTCGACTTGCCGGACCGGCGACGAGATGCCTGTCGACGGTCCGAGCCGGCCATTCTCCGGCGTATTGCAGCCCGCGGGACCCAAGGCCGCCTTGCATGACGATAAGGGCTCTGCCAGACAAGTCGCGGGGGGTCAGGCGGCGCAGACTCGCCGTCGTCCAGCAGTGGTGCTTTCTGGCCGGTCTCCTCTTGGTCATCCGATGCTCGACAACCCAGTCGCCGGAAGTCGTTTCGAGGGCTCGCACCGTGCGTGCTACTGGCGACCGCGACTCTGTTCAAGGCTGCGATCCGCTTGGCAACGTCGAGGCTACCGGCTACATGACCACCGCAGACGAGCTGACCAACAGCAGCTCCCAGGCGGTTAGGACGGTGCAGATTCAAGTCGTTGAGCTGGGTGGAGACACTGTTCTGGTGACGGATGCGAAGGTCGCGAGCCGTGACGGCTCGGGCCTCGCAAAGAACGTGACCATCACCGGAGAGGCCTACCGGTGCGCGGGCCGTGCTCTTGCGGAACAACCGAACGTCGCTTCTCATCAAACAATCGTCCCATCTTCTGGCCCCGAACCGCGCACCGCTTCGTCTGGCGACAATCCGGCCCCGGCCGCCAAAACCGAAAGATCAAGAGTCGCCGGATCGCTTTTCGTCAGACTACGATTCACTCCTCAGGACACGATCAATTCTCCGACACCGCTAATCGAGAAGGCTAACCCGTCCCGTGCAATCCAGATAGCGCCGATGGTGGACGCGAGACAACTCACCGATTTGAGCCTGATCGGAGAGAACAGCGAGTCAAAGCGGCGTACCCCGGTGAGAGCGGAAAGCTCGATCGCTCAGTTCTCGACTGAAGTGCTAAAGACCTGTCTTTTGGCTTGGGGCGTCAAGATTAGTTCTGAAGCCGACTTGATCCTGAACGGCCAAGTCGTTTCATTCTTCGTGAAGGAAGAGAACCGCTACACCGCGGACGTGAACTTTCGCTTTCGTCTGCAGGACCGCGCCGGCCATTCGCTCTGGGAAGGGCTCGCCGCTGGTCAGGCATCAACATGGGGGAGTTCCTTGAGCGCGGAGAATTACAACCAGGTCTTGAGTGATGCTTTGAAAGTTGCGTATGCCAACTTGCTCGGGAATCCGACTTTCCAGGTCGCTTGGTCCGGTCAAAGCTCGGTGAGCGTGGCTCCCGCAGTGAGCTCGGACACCCTTGCGGTCAAGATCCTGATTCTGATGAGGGAAGGCCTGGGAGAAGACGTGATCGCTGACTACGTCCGAACCCATCGGCCCCCTGCGACCCTTTCGGCCGAAGAAATAGTGGAATGGAAGCGCGCCGGGATCGCAGAGTCGGTGATCAAGGCCGCGCTCGGGGAGGGGAAGGCGGAATGATTTGACCTCGGCCCCCCTCGCTCCCGGTGCGCGAACACGGCCTGACGCTGAATTCGTCGCGTCGCTAACGGGGCGCTGGCTGCCAACACGGAGAAAGCAAGGAGAATCGGGGGTCTTCGGGGAAATCGGGCTCCTCTAAATCACTGGAAAATTTGGTGCGCCCGGCGCGATTCGAACGCGCGACCTTTAGCTCCGGAGGCTAACGCTCTATCCGGACTGAGCTACGGGCGCAAAGAACGACCGACTTGGGGTGAGTGGAGGGATTCGAACCCTCGAGCGGTAGGCCCCGGCGTCGCAGATCGCGAGGAGGGCTCCCTCGCGACGAACCTCGATCCGCGCGTCGCTCAGGAACGAAGTCGCTCGTCTCGTGGACCGGGCCGAGACGTCCGCCGTGAAGCTTCGTTCTCCTGGGGGTGCAACGGACTCAACCGGGTGGATCGCCTTGTAGAGCGCCGGGCGAATCAAGTCGTTCGTGCCGGGGTCCGTGACGTCGAAGCTCTTTTGACGCGTTTGACCGCGGGCGACTAGAATTCCTCGATGCGCGATCGGGAAGTGGTCTGGCCGCTCCTGTTGCTTTTCGCCGTCATTCTCGGAGCAATCTTCGTTGGAGCTTGGACGGGGTTCCCAGTTTACAACGACGCCTATTTGGTCGGTTTCGTTCGCGAGCTCGGACCCGCGAGCATCCTGGCGAATCATCCCGATCAGCCTGTGTACGGTTTTCTCCTGCAATCACTCGCGATGGCCTTCGGGTGGAGCCGCGGTCCGTACATCGTCATCAGCCTCGCGTCGTGGATTTTGTTGGCCTGGCAGGCCAAGCGGCTCTGGGAGCGGCTCTACCCGGAGGAGCCCCGCCTCTCGCCGTTGGCCGCCCTGCTCGTCCTCTCTCCAATTCTTGTCCAGACCCAGTACACGACGGTCACGGGGATCCTTCGCGCGAACCTTCCCGTTTCGATGTGCCTCTGCGCGCTGCTCGTGTGCCTCGGATCCGAGGGGGAGAATCGGCGGTCCCTCTGGATTTCCGCGGCCCTCGTGATGGCCGCTTCGGTGATGACCGAGTACGGCGTCGGAGCGTCCGTGGCGTGCGCGGCGCTGCTCCTTTTCCTGCGACGATCCCGCGCGGCCGGTGTTCTCCTCGCGGGTAGCGTGGCGGGCTACCTCGTTTTTCGGGTCACCGCCAACGTCCATACCGAGGAGAATGTCGATCCGTCGATTCTCCTTCCGAGGGTGCTAGGGAATCCGGCCGTGGCCGCGGCGCGGTGGGTCGTCGGCGTCTGGCATTGCCTCCTCGGTGCTTGGCTCTCGGCCGCCGGCGGAATCTCGATGGATCAACTACGCACGGCGACCGCGACCGCGGCGGGTCTGCTTGCGGCGTTCGCCATGATTCGGGCATTGCGCGGTGAGCCGCCGGTCAGGCTGGAAGACCGGCGGCGTCTTGCCGCGTCTTGCATGGCGGTGGCCTTCGGACTGGTGCCCGTCGTGCTCGCGAACCGGGCCGTGAACCTGCCGGCGTCCGACTCGCGCCACCGGACACATGTCCTGGTGTTTGCGGTGATCGCCCTCCTGGCGTTCACCAGTCGGGTCGTCGCGATCCGATTTCGGAAGGCCGCATTCGTCTTCCTCGCCTTTCTTGCGGCCTACTGGGTTGTCATCGGCGCCGTACAGACGCTACGCGACCAAAACCTGTTCGAGGAAGTCGGCGACCGTTTGCTTCCGCTCGTGAGAAGTTCACCCGGGATTACTGTGGCCGTTCTTCCCGGCCAGACTCTGGCAACGGACTTGACGCCGAAGGCCACGATGCGCTGGAGAGACGAGGAGGCGAAGCGAGCTTGGATACTGCTCCCCGGCCAGGCCGAGAGATTGTTCGGACCTCGCGCCGGCTGCCACGACACCCACCAAATCAAGACGATTCCGGAGCTGCACTCCACGGGCCGACGCGGGCCGGTCTCCCACTTGGTGTGGGTCTCCGTCGTCGGCCAGTCGGTCGAAGAACTGGAACCGTACTGCGTCGACCGTGTTTCGGCGGTGCCTCTCGCTGCCGGCAGACCTGTCCCCGGTCGGTCGCGACCACCGTGAAGCGATGAGGGGTGAGACAGTCGGGTGGAGGATGGGTTCGTTTGGTCGGCGGTCAAGATGTCAGAGAACACGGAGAATCGGGGGTCTGCGGGGAAGTCGGGTTCTTCTAAACCACTGGAAAAATATGGTGCGCCCGGCGCGATTCGAACGCGCGACCTTTAGCTCCGGAGGGCAGGACGGCGCGGAGCCTACGGGAGGCGACGACAGCCGATAGCCAGAACGTCAAGCGCTTGACCCGAGGCGGTCTGCTCTCGGGCTGCCACGGGCTTCCGTCCAGACATGGAGAAAACGCGGAGAAAGTCCCGCGCCATTCCGCGCTCCTCCGAGTTAGAGGTCGAAGCGTGTCACCTCGCCGTTCTTTCCGTGGAGCCGGATGAAAGGCCGCCTCGATCTCACGCGGCTCTCGATCCGACGAAGACCCTTGCGGAACGCCTCGCCCATCTCGAACCGGGTCAACTTCGCGCTCTTGAAAGACGATCCCACCGATTCGATACCCGGGGATCGCGCTCAACTCCGTTTCACACCGTTCGGGAGCGGGATGGCGCGGGTGGTGCTGGACGACAACATGGGATACATCAACCGGGGGCGAGTACGTCTGGGCTCAGCGCTAGGGGTCAGAGGCCCAAGAGCGGTAGGTTCGGCTGACCCCGGTCGCGCTGACCCTCAGCCCGTCTCGAGCGCTCCCCGGCTCGACCCGGTGCCTCCGGCGTTCCCTCTCGTAGGATGCGAAGTGGAACGAAGCAGCCGGCCGGCTCCTCCGAGGCCGGCTCTGCCACTTTGGTGGCGGGCGCCGGTTGCCGTGATTCTGCTAGCGTCGCCTGTTCCAAGCCATGCTAGAGAACACGGCGGCGCTGGTGGTGCTGAGACAGGAGAGTCTTTTGCGGCACGGCGCCGTGCATCCCGAGGGGCGTTGACTCGGATCGGGAATCGGCGATGAGCGACTTGCGCCAGCGCATTGCGACGCTCTCTCCGGAGGAGCGGGCGGTACTGGAGCGTCGGCTGAAGGAGGAAACTCTCTCCGCAGCGGCGGAGCCCATTCGGCGACGTCGCGGTGGGGGTCCGGTGCCTCTTTCGTTTGCGCAGCAGCGTTTGTGGATATTGGACCGGCTGGATCCGGGCTTGGCGTTCTACAACATAGCGCAGGCGTTTCGGCTGCGTGGGCCAGTGGATGTGGAGGC
>JBGPCK010000015.1:0-37029 GCA_041481715.1 Thermoanaerobaculia bacterium
CTCTACAGGGAGACTACGAAGGGGCCGAAAGAAGGTTTCTTGAGGGAAGAAAGTCCGCCGGTGTCCGGCCTCCGGCGCGTTCCTGGGGACTGCGTGCCTGGCACGGCCTTCGCCGACCAGGTTCCTGAGAGTGCGTGCCTGGCACGGCCTTCGAGCCCCCCTTCGCTGCGTAGAATCCGCTTATGGAGCGTTCCGACTTCCTCTTCGACGGCCCGGAATCGGCATCTCTGACCCTGGTGCTCGCCCACGGCGCCGGGGGGCCGATGGACTCGCCGTTCTTGAACCGTGTGGCAGAAGGCGTTGGCGCGGAAGGCTTTCGCGTCGCGCGGTTCGAGTTTCCGTACATGCGGGGGCGCCGACGCGGAGAAAAGCGTGGGGCGCCGGACCGTGGACCGGTGCTCGAGCAGAGCTGGCTCGACGCGATCGGGCTTCTGGGCGGCGGGCAACGGCTCGCGATCGGCGGCAAGTCGCTCGGCGGGCGCATCGCGAGCATGGTCGCCGACCGGGCCGGTGTGCGCGGCCTCGTGTGTCTGGGCTATCCGTTTCATCCGCCCGGCCAGCCGAAGCGGCTGCGGACCGAGCACCTCGGCGCGCTCCGGACTAAGGCGCTCATCGTTCAAGGGACGCGCGATCCCTTCGGAACCCGGGATGACGTCGCGGGATACGACCTCTCCGCCAGCATTGCGATTCACTGGCTGGAGGACGGGGATCACTCCTGGAAGGCGCGCGCGAGCTCGGGCCGAACCGAACTCCAGAACCTGTCGGAGGGAATCGCCGCGGCCTGCCACTTCCTTAAGAGCCTCTGAAAACCGGGACGGGCGGGAATCTCCGAACGGCCGCACACGGTATTTCCGGAAGTGGGAATCCTCGTGACTCGGAGCCAGAAGAAAGGGAACGCCAGAGTGGCCAAGTCAGACGCCGATTGGAAAGAGATCCTGACGCCCGAGCAGTACCGTGTGCTGCGGCAGAAGGGCACCGAGCGGCCCTTCACCGGCGCGTACGACAAGACCAAGGAGAAGGGGACGTATGTCTGTTCGGCGTGCGGAAATCCGCTCTTCTCTTCGGACGCCAAGTTCGACTCGGGCACGGGCTGGCCGAGCTTCTGGCAGCCGTTGGCCGAAGGCGTCAATACCGAGGAGGACCGCACTCTCTGGATGACGCGTACGGAAGTCCTCTGCAAGAGCTGCGGCGGCCATCTCGGACATGTCTTCGACGACGGGCCGAAGCCGACCGGGCTTCGCTACTGCATGAACTCGATCGCCCTCAAGCTCACTTCGGAGGAGAAGAAGAGGTAGCCGCTCCCTTCCCCCTCGCTCTTCCGAGCCGCGACCCACCCGCCCGTCGCATTACCGCGGGATCTTTACTTTCGGGCGGCGCCTCCACACACTTATGGCATGGCGCGCGGTTGGGGCCGCAACGAAGAGGACCTGGGAGCCGAAAGAGAGCAGTCCCAGGAGGAGCGCGGTTCCGCGGCGGGCAGCCGCGCGAACGCCGAGCGCGAGGCTCTTGCGCGGGGCTTGAAGCTCTCTCTGGCGCGCATCGAAGAGCAACTCGCGAAGACGAGCAGCCCGGCAAGGCGCCAGGCGCTCGAGGCCGCACGGTCGGAGCTTCGAGAGCGGCTCGAGCGGCTGTGACGCGACCCGTCATTCCGAGGCGCCCTTCGACTCGACACCGGGGTTCCTTCGGGCCTCGGAACTGTGCCCGGACCGCCTAGAATCCTCCCGTGCGCGATCCAATCAATGTCGAAGAGTTCGAGGCGATCGCGCGCGAGCGGCTGGAGAAGTCCGTCTACGACTACTACGCCGGCGGCGCGGAGGACGAGATCACCGTGCAGGCCAATCGGGAGGCCTTCCGCCGGCTCTGCCTGCGGTACCGGGTTCTCATCGACGTATCGCGCGTGGACCTCGCCACGAGCCTTCTCGGAGCGCCGCTGGCTCTCCCTGTGATTCTGGCGCCGACGGCGTTGCATTCAATGGCGGAACCGGAAGGGGAGAGAGCGACGGCGAGAGCCGCGGCGGCGGCCGGGGTTCTGATGACGCTCTCGACGATTTCCTCCGTCCCGCTGGAGGAGGTCGCGGCAGCGGCTCCTTCCGGGACGCGCTGGTTCCAACTCTACTGCTACGAAGATCGCGCCGAGACCGAAAGGCTTGTCGCCCGCGCGCAGAAGGCGGGCTACCGGGCGATCGTTCTGACGGTGGACGCTCCGATTCTGGGGCGGCGGGAGCGGGATCTTCGTAACCCTTTCCTGGTGCCCGCGGGCGTCGCTCCCGCGCACTCGCCCAAGGTGCCTCGAACCTCCTCCGGACAGTGGCCGATCGCGTCTGTGATCGGCCAGCCCTCCCTCTGCTGGAAGGATCTCGTCTGGATCCGCTCGCTCACGCCGCTGCCGCTCGTTCTCAAGGGCATCGTGCGCGGTGACGACGCCGCGCGAGCGGTCGAGGAAGGCGCCGCAGCGATCTGGGTCTCCAACCACGGCGGGCGGCAGTTGGATACGGCGATTCCGACCGCGCAGGCGCTGCCGGAAGTGGTCGCCGCCGTCGGGGGCCGCGTCCCCGTCATCGTCGACGGCGGGATCCGCCGGGGGACGGACGTCCTGAAGGCCCTGGCGCTCGGCGCCTCGGCAGCGGCGATCGGCAGGCCGCAGCTCTGGGGGCTCGCCGCCGGAGGGCAGAAGGGCGTCGAGGGCGTGCTCGGAATGCTACGCGACGAGCTCGCTCTTTCGATGGCGCTCGCAGGCTGCCGCCGCCTCTCGGAGATCGACCGAAGCCTGGTCGCGCCGTGACCTTGACCTTCGCCACCTGGAACGTCAACGGCATTCGGGCGCGCGAGGCGCAAGTGCGCGAGTGGATCGAGCGCGACCATCCCGACGTGGTCTGTCTGCAGGAGATCAAGGCCTCGGCGGCGCAGGTCCCCTCCGCCCTCTTCGAGATGCTCCCTTACTGGAACTACTGGCACGGGGAAAGGGCGTACTCGGGGGTCTCGCTGCACGTCCGCAAGGAGGCGTTTCCCGACCGGCCCGTCTTCGACCACCCGGACTTCGACTACGAAAACCGGATCGTGACGGCGCAGCTCCCAGGCGTCACCGTCGCGTCCGTCTACGTACCCAATGGCGGCAAGGATTTTCCGGCCAAGATGCGGTTTCTCGAAGCATTGGAGCGCTTCGCGGGCGAGCGCCGAGCCGCGGGCTCGATGATCCTTCTCGGCGGCGACATCAACGTGGCCCGCACCGATCAGGACGTTCACCCCAAGGAGCGCAAGGCGAACGCGATCGGCCAGATGCCCGAGGAGCGCGCCCTGCTGGAGCGAATCCTCGCCCTCGGCCTCGTGGACGTGGCGCGGGCCCTGGATCCCGGCAACGAACAGCTCTTCACCTGGTGGGCGCCCTGGCGCAACTTGCGGCAGCGCAACATCGGGTGGCGGATCGATTACATCCTTGCGAGCGGGCCTCTAGCCGCGAGGGCCACCGCCTGCCGGGTGCTCGCCGCCTACGGCACGAGCGACCACGCCCCGGTGGTGGCAACATTTGAAGCGCTCGTCCCTGAGAGTGCATGAGTGCGTGCCTGACCCCTTAGACTGTCACCGTGTTCGCCGTTCCGTTTCTCTTACTGGCCCTTCTCGCCGCTCCGGAGACGCAGGCGCCCGAGGCGCTTCCGAAGCGCGAGATCGTTCCAAAGGTCGTTTGCGCCGCGGATCAAGAAGAGAGCTATGCCGCATATCTTCCGGCCGACTACGATCGGACGAGACCCCGGCCGATCCTCTATTTGCTCGACGCGCGCCGGCGCGGCTCCATGGCCGCGGAGCGCTTCCGGGAAGCCGCCGAGAAATACGGCTGGATCCTCGCCAGCTCGAACAACTCCGAAAGCGACGGCCCCTTCGCGCCAAACATCCGCGCCATACGCGCGATGTGGGAAGACACGCACCATCGGTTCGCGGTCGACCCTCGCCGCGCCTACGTCACGGGGTTCTCGGGCGGGGCGCGGGCGGCCTGCCTGCTCGCCCAGACCGCGACGCCCAACCAAATCGCCGGCGTGATCGGCTGCGGTGCGGGTTTTCCCGACAACTTTCCGCCGGCCAAGGGCATCTCTTTCCCCTACTTCGGCACCGCCGGCAACCGGGACTTCAACTATCGCGAGATGCGCCGGCTCGACATCGAGCTCGAATCTCTGGGCGCCGTGCACCGGCTCGCCGTGTTCGACGGGCCGCACGACTGGCCTCCCCCCGCGGTGTGCACGCGAGCCGTCGAGTGGATGGAGGCCGCCGCGATGAGAAGCGGAGCCCGTCCGCGGGACGAGGCGCTCCTTTCGCAATGGCTCGCGAACGCTTTGGCGGAGGCCGGGGCGCTCGAGACGGCCGGCAAGAAGGGCGAAGCGCTGGCGCGTTACCGAGAGATTTCGAAGGACTTCGACGGGCTCGGCGATCCTACGGGCAGTCGAGCGGCCGTCGCGCGGCTGGAGAGGGATCGCGACGCGGAAAAGGAGCTCGTTCGGCAGGCGCGCCTCGAGGAGCAGGAGGACTCGAGATTTGCCGAGCTTTCCCAGAAGCTGATGGCGGATCTGCGGTCCGACGATCCGGTCCCGCCACAGCGCGTGTCTCAGGACCTGCGTCTGCCGGCCCTGCATCGCACCGCCGCATCGGCGGCGAGCGAGGCCGAGCGTCTGTCGGCCAAGCGGATCCTCGCCGCGCTCTCGGTCCAGACCTCCTTCTATCTGCCGCGACAGTATCTGGAGCATCGCGACGCGCGACGCGCCGGCCTGTGCGCGGCCGTGGCCGTCGAGGTCGCGCCCGAACGCGCCGGCGCCGTCTGGTACAACTTCGCGTGCCTGCAGGCCCAGGCGGGCGACAAGAAGGGCGCACTCACGACGCTGCGTACCGCGGTCGACAAGGGCTTTCGCGACGTGGAGCTGATCGAGAAGGATCCGGATCTGGAAGCGGTGCGAGGAGAAGAGGGCTACCGGAAGATCGTGGACGAACTGAAGAAGGCGAAGCCTTCGTCGTCCTGACCGCGGTCATCCCTCGGAAGGACGGGGAGCGGAGGTAAACTCGGTTCCCGCCATGGCGACCCCCTCTTTCAGCCGCCGCCGGTTTCTTGCCATGGCGGGAGGCGCGGCGCTTCTTCCTTCCGCTTTGCTCGGCGCCGCTGCCGAGGTGGTCTCGAAGGACCGGCGGCGCATGCTCCAGGTCAACGGCTACGCCATCGATGCCGAGACGCCGCTCGACGCTCTAACGAGCTTCATCACGCCGAACGATCTCTTCTTCGTGCGGCACCATTGGAACCCGATGTACCCGGACGCGAAGCGTTGGGTCCTGGTGGTGGACGGCGAAGTCGAAACGCCGGTCGCGCTGACGTTGGCGGACCTGAAGAGGCTGCCGAGGGCGGAGGCGACCTGCGTCCTGCAGTGCGCCGGCAACGGGCGGGGCCTGTTCCGGCCTCCCATCCCGGGAGTCCAGTGGCGCTACGGCGCGGTGGGCAACGCCCGCTGGACGGGCGCGCGTCTCAAGGACGTGTTCGCGAAGGCCGGGTTGAAAGCCACGGGCAGGCACCTGCACACGTTCGGCAGCGACAAGCCTCCGGAGAAGGTTCCGCCGTTTCACCGGAGCCTCGAAATGGAGAAGGCCCTCGAGGACGCGATCATCGCCTGGGAAATGAACGGCGCGCCGCTGCCCGCCTTGCACGGCGCTCCGGCGCGCCTGGTCGTCCCGGGCTGGGCGGGAGACCACTGGATGAAGTGGCTGACGCGGATCTCGCCGCAGCCGGAGGCGCAGAAGGGCTTCTACATGGAGACGGCGTACCGGTTCCCGGCAAAGCCGGGCGAGCCGGGCCAGCCGGTGCCACCCGAGGAGACGCGGCCGTTGACGGAGCTGTTCGTCAAGTCGAACTTCACGGAGGCCCCGGCCCGCGTCAAGGCGGGAACGGCGGCGACGCTGCGCGGCTTCGCCCTCTCGGGGACCCCCGACATCGCGCGTGTGGAGATCTCCGACGACGGCGGGGACACGTGGAAGGAGGCCGCGCTCGACCCGCGCCACGAGCCGTACGCCTGGCGACTCTGGTCGTTTCGGTGGGAGCCGAAGTCCGAGGGAAAGGCGACGCTCCACGCCCGCGCGACGGACGGAAGCGGAAGCGTTCAGCCGAAGGAAGCCGTCTGGAATCCGAGCGGCTATCTCCATAACGCTTGGCAGGCCGTCGAAATCGAAGTGACCGCGTGAGGGTCGCGCGGAGCGGGAGCGCGCTGATCGCGGCAGCCGTTCTCGCGGCGGCGCTGTTGCTCGGCGGCGCCCCGTCCTCGCTCGCGAGGACGGCGAAAAAGAAACACGGGGGCAAGCCCCCGGCTGCCGCGGACTTCGACGTCAAGCTCCCGGTCCTCGGCACGCGCCTGGCGGAGTTCCCTCCCGGACAGGGCAAGGCCGCGGCTGATCTCGCGTGCCTTCAGTGCCACTCGGCCAGCATGGCCGCGCAGCAGCGCCTGACCGATAAGCAGTGGGCGAAGGAGATCGACAAGATGATCGGGTGGGGCGCGGCCGTTCCGGCCGACCAGAAGGATTCGCTCCTCGCCTACCTCGTCGCCAACTTCGGCCCCGACAACGACCGCTTCGAGCCCACCGTCACCCGGCCCGTCGGAAGGTAGGCTTCAAGACGCGGAGTCTCCCAAAGTAACCGAGGGAGGAGCCTCGCGCCGCGGGAGGCGAAGAGTAGCGAGGGACCAGGCGAGCGGTCGAGGCCGCTTCGCCGAGCCGCGAGCCGGTGGCGAAGCCAGGTCCCGAGCGGAGCGGAGCCGACGAGCCCTAGGCGCGGCCGTAGACGGGCAGGTGGGCTCCGCTGATGAGGCGCCCGTCCGGACCGACCAGAAAAAGGATCACACGGGCGATTTCCTCCGCCTTCGGCCAGCGCGAAAAGTCGGCTTTGGGCATCGACGCACGATTGGGCGGGGTGTCGATGACCGAAGGGAGGATTGCGTTGACGGTGACGCCGGAGTCGACGAGCTCGGCCGCCATGGCCTCGGTCAACTGGAGCACGGCTCGCTTGGCGGCCGCGTACGCCGCCAGGTTCTTTCCGTCCTGAGTCGCCGGGCGGCTCGAAACGTTTACGATCGCTCCGCCGCCGCGTCGAACCATCGAGAGGGCCGCGGCGCGCGAGGCGATGACGGTGGTCTTCAGGTTCAGGTCCAGCTGTTGTTGCCAGACCGACCAGGGCGTCTCGTGCGCGGGCTTCCCGCCCGCGAATCCTCCCGCCGCGTTCACGAGGACGTTCAGAGCACCTCGGTCCTCGGCCACGCTCTCGAAATAGTCGAGCACCGCCGTCTCGTCGGTGAGATCGAGCATGGCTCCCGTGAGCGCAGCTTCCGGTCCGATCCCGGCCGTCTTCCGTAGGTTCTCGAGCTCGCCGGGCTTGCGGAAGGGAACGGCAACGCGCGCGCCGGCATCGAGCAGCGTCCGCACGACCGCGCTGCCGAGGCCCCCCGTCCCGCCCGTCACGATGGCCGACTTCCCTTCGAGCTGCATTGCCCTCTCCTTCGTTCTTTCTCCTTTCCTACGATATCCGACGGGGTTAGGATGGCGCGATTTTGGAGGTGTCATGAAACGTTCGCTCCTCGGTCTGGTCTTGCTTGGACTGGCGGCCGCCGCCGCGCTTCCCGCCGCGGAGGCCCCGGCACGCGTGGTGATCAAGGCCGCCCGCCTGATCGACGGCCGCGGCGACGGCCCGATCTCGCCGGCGATGGTTCTGATCGAGAACGGCCGGATCGTCGAGGCGGGGCCTGCGGTGGCGGTCCCGGCCGACGCGCTCGTGATCGATCTTCCCGGCGCGACGCTTCTGCCGGGTCTGATCGATATGCATGACCACCTGACGATGATGCCGGAGAACCTCGGGTACGCGGGGCTCGCCGTCTCGGTGCCGCGCGAGGCGCTCGACGGAGCCAGCAACGCCGCGCGGACCCTGCGCGCCGGGTTCACCACGGTGCGAAACGTCGGGGCGAGCGGATTTGCCGATGTCGCGCTGCGAGACGCCATCGACGCGGGAGAGCTGCCCGGCCCGCGGATGCGCGTCTCGGGGCCGGCGCTCGGCATCACGGGAGGCCACTGCGACAATAACCTGCTTCCCTCGGAGTTCCACGCGAAGGGAGACGGCGTCGCGGACGGCCCCTGGGAGGCGCGCGCGAAGGTGCGCGAGGTCGTCAAGTACGGCGCCGACCTGATCAAGATCTGCGCCAGTGGCGGCGTGCTGTCCAAGGGAGACCAGCCGGGCACGCCCCAGTACTCGCCCGAGGAAATGAAGGAGCTCATCACCGAGGCCCACCGCCTCGGGCGCAAGGTCGCGGCGCACGCGCACGGGACCCAGTCGATCAAGGAGGCGATCGCCGCGGGCATCGACTCGATCGAGCACGCGAGCCTGATCGACGACGAGGGGATCCGCATGGCGCGCGAGCACGGCACCTTTCTCGTGATGGACATCTACAACGACGACTTCATCCTCCAGCACGGCGCGAGGGTCGGAATGCTGCCCGAGTCGATCGAGAAAGAGAAACAGCTCGGACGGCTCCAGCGCGAGAACTTCCAGAAGGCGGTGAAGGCGGGCGTCCGCATGGCTTTCGGCACCGACGGCGGCGTCTACCCCCACGGCGACAACGCGAAGCAATTCGCTTATATGGTCCAGTTCGGGATGACGCCGATGCAGGCGATCCAAGCCGCGACGGTCAATGCCGCCGAGCTCATCGGCTGGAAGGACAGGGTCGGCTCGATCGAGCCCGGGAAACTGGCGGACCTGATCGCAGTTTCGGGCGACCCTCTCTCGGACATCCGAGCGCTGGAAAACGTCGGCTTCGTCATGAAGGGCGGCGCGGTCGTCAAGAACGAATTGACCGGGAAACCGAGTCGCTGAGCTGGGACTTACTCCCGCTCCCGGCGGGAGCGGGGGAGCGCGAGGGGTCTCCCCTCGCTTCACTTCAGTGCCGGCCGCAGCCGAAGGCCGCGTCTCGCGAAGCGAGCGGCCGGCAGGGGTGAGGGGACTGCCTCGCCTCACTTCAGTGGCGGCCGCGGCCGACGGCCGCGTCTCGCGAAGCGCGGCCCGCAGGGGTGAGGGGCTGAAACGGGAGTATTTCTGATGACCCCCTCACTCTACCCATCTCCCCCAAGGGGGAGAGGGAATTGGCGGGCTTCTCCCTCTCCCGGCGGGAGAGGATTGGGGGTGAGCGGCTAGCGCGTTTCCGGCGCGATCTGCCGCAGGTGATGCCGGAGATGCACGACGTAATCGTGCATAAGGTCGTCGAGCCTCGCGGGCCGTCCCTCGGGGACCTTCTCGTGGGCGATCCGATGGAAGTTGTGGCGGCTGGTCTTCCGTAGGCGCACCTCGTCGGGGATCGCCTCCATGACTCGCGCGAGGTGCCGGTTATACAGGCGCCAGAGCTCGAGGAGTTCCACCCACGGCGCATCGGCGTAGCGCTGGGCGCGGACCCACTCGTCCTGCTCATACCCCGGAAAGACGAGATCCTCCTGAAACTGCGCGCGGACAAAACGCTGATGGTTGTTCGAGGCCGAGTCGATCAGATGCCCCAGGACTTCCCTTGGCGACCACTTGCCCGGCGCCCGAGGCCGAGCGCTCTCCGCCTCGGAGATCGCCCGCAGCGTAGGAAGGATCTCTTCGACGGCCCGACGAAGCTCCTCGGCGGCACCCGCTCCGGCGCCGGCCTCGCGAGGTCGCTGGAGCATCGCCTCAGCCTCGCAGCGTCAGGTCGGCCGTCGCGAGGAACCGCGGCGGCCTGCGTTGTCTGGTCGACTGCTCGTACGCAAAGGCGAGGCGAATCAAGGTCGGCTCGCTCCAGGCGCGGCCGAAGAAGGAGACTCCGACCGGGAGCCCACAGGCCCAACCCGCGGGCACGGTGACGTGCGGATATCCCGCGATGGCAGGCAGCGTGGACGAGCCGCCGGCGCCGTAGTCGCCGTTAACGAGGTCGATTAGGGAGGCGGGGCTACTCGTCGGGGCGACGAGCGCGTCGAGCTTGTGCTCGTCCATCGTCTTGTCGATGCCCTCCTTTCGGGACAGCCGCAGGTTCTTCTCGAGCGCGTCGAGGTAGGCCTTGTCCGTGAGCGACCCTTTCGCCTCGGCCTTCTCGAAGATTTCCTGCCCGAAGAAGGGCATCTCGCGGTCGCGGTTCTTCTCGTTGAAGTCGATCAGCTCCTTGAGCGTGTGGCACTTCGCGCGGGGCCCGAGCCCGGCGAGGTACGCGTTCAAGTCCGTCTTGAACTCGTAGAGGAGGACGTCGAACTCGCTTTCGCCCAGGTCGCTCGCCGCCGCCAGGTCGGCCGGGTCCACGATCACCGCGCCCAGCTTCTTCATCTCGGCGATCGCCGCCTCGACGATCCGGTCCGCGGCCGGGCTCTGGCCGAACAGCCCCTTGCGCGGGATCCCGATCCGCGCGCCCTCGAGGCCTTTCGGGTCGAGAAACTTCGTGAAGTCCGGCGCCGCTTTCCCGGCGCTGTCCTTCGTCGCCGCGTCCGCCGGATCGATGCCGGCCAGCGCCGTGAGAAGGATCGCCGCGTCCGCCACGGTGCGGCACATCGGGCCGGCGGTGTCCTGGTTGTGGGCGATCGGCACGATGCCGGAGCGGCTGACGAGGCCGAGAGTGGGCTTGATACCCACGAGGCCGCAGTTGTTCGAAGGCGAAACGATCGAGCCGTCGGTCTCGGAGCCGACCGCCGCCGCGGCGTAGCTTGCCGCCGCCGCCGCGCCCGATCCGGAGCTCGAGCCCGAAGGGTTGCGGTCGAGCGCATACGGGTTGCGACACTGGCCGCCACGTCCGCTCCAGCCGGAGGAGGAGTGAGTCGAGCGAAAGTTCGCCCACTCGGAAAGGTTCGTCTTGCCGAGCAGGATCGCCCCGGCCTCGCGCAGCCTTCTTGCGACGAAGGAGTCGGCGGCCGGGATGCACCCCTCCAGGGCGAGCGAGCCCGCCGTTGTGGTCATGCGATCGGCGGTCGAGATGTTGTCCTTGAGCAGGATGTGTATGCCGTGGAGCGGCCCACGCGTCTTTCCGGCCTTGCGCTCCCGGTCGAGCCCTTCGGCGATGGCGAGGGCGTCCGGGTTGGTCTCGAGGACGGCGCGCAGCGCGGGCCCCTTGCGGTCGAGGGCTTCGATGCGGGCGAGGTACTTCTCGGTCAGCGAGCGCGCGGTGTCGCGCCCGGACTCCATGCGCTTCTGAAGGTCGGCGATCGTCGCCTCTTCGAGCTCGAACGGCGGGGCGGCCGTCACCTCGGCTGGAGCGGCCACCGCCGCTTTCGAGATCGCCGCGGTCCCGGTCGCCGCGAGCGCGGCGCCACCGGCCGCACCGTACCGGAAAAACGTCCGGCGATCGATCTTCGAGGAGCTGCGAGTCCGACGGCTCATGCCTTCCTCCCTACGAGGCGCCGACTGTATCGCTGCGGCGCTCGAGCAGCATCACGTTTCTCCAGGTCCCGGCGAGCTTACCCAGTCCCTTTCGGATTCCCACAATGCGGAATCCGCACGACCGATGGAGGCTCAGGGACGCTCGGTTCTCCGGGAAGATGCCGGCCTGGAGCGTCCAAACGCCGACTCGTTCCGACTGCCGAACGAGCTCGCCCAGGAGCTAGGACGCCTCTCAGAAGGTCCCGCTTCGATTACCAGCCGAACGCATATCGCTCGCGCCGCACGTCCGCCCCGCCGCGCAGCGTCCCCGTCTGCGGGTCCACACCCACGGCCACGACGCCGGTCGCCATTGCGTACGGGCCGAGGACGTGCAGCCGGTGGCCGCGGCGCCTCAGCTCCTCCAGCGTGGCTTCGGGAAACCGACCCTCGATCTCGAGGACGCCCGGTGAATTGCGGTGGTCGTCGAAGGAGCCGAACGGGTGGAGCGAGTTGAACCGCGGCGCCTCGAGGGCCTCCTGCAGGCCCATCCCGAAGACAAGCAGATTCAGCAGGACGTTGGCGATCTGCTGGTCCTGGCTGTCTCCTCCGGGCGTCGAGATGGCGAGGAAGGGCTTGCCATCGCGCAGAACGATCGTCGGTGTCAATGTCGTGCGGGGACGCTTGCCTCCGGCGAGCACGTTGGGGCTCGCCGGGTCCAGGTCGAAAACCTGCATGCGGTTGGAGAGCGGAACGCCCGTGTCGCCCGCAAGGAACGCTCCACCCAGCATCCAGCCGGAGCTCGGGGTCGACGAGAAGAGATTTCCGTCCCTGTCCACGACGTCGACCGCCGTCGTGTCGCCTGCCTCCTTTCGCTCGGCAGCCGCCGGCTGCGCGTGCGGGACATATCGGACCGCCGGAGCCTTTACACTCGGATCGAACGCGAAGGGATCGCCCGGCCGGTCGACGAGAGAGGCTTCCCGGCCGATCTCCTTGCGCCGCAGCGCGGCGTACTCCTTCGAGAGCAGCCCGCGGACCGGGACCTTTACGAAGTCGGGATCGCCGTAGAAGGCGTTGCGGTCGGCGTAGGCGAGCTTGATCGCCTCGTGCACCGTGTGCAGGTAGTCGGGCGATTCGCGTCCCATCGCGGCGAGGTCGAAACCTTCGAGGAGGTTCAGCGTCTGGAGGAGCACGGGCCCCTGGTCCCACGGCCCCGCCTTGTAGACGTCGAAGCCGTGAAAGCGCGTCGCGACCGGCTCCTCGATCCGGCCGTGATAGCCGGCGAGGTCCTCGTACGTGAAGACGCCTCCCTCGGCGCGGTCGGCCTCGGCGATGCGCCTGGCGATGTCCCCCTTGTAGAAGACATCGCGCCCGGCGCGGATCGCGGCCCTGCGGTCGCGGGTCTTCCCGAACGCCTCGCGCTCGGCGGCGACGATTGTGCGCAGCGTTGCCGCGAGGTTCGGCTGACGGAAGATCTCGCCCGTTTCGGCCGTACGCCCGGCGGGGTAGTACGTCCTCTTCGACCAGTCCCAGCGCTCCGTGGCCTGGCGTTCCCGGACCATGAGGTCGTGGAGGTACCCGTACATCGGAAAGCCGTCGGCGAGCTCGATCGCCGGCGCCATGACCTGCTCGAGTCGCAGCGTGCCGTATTCGGCCAGCGCGATCGCCATCGCGTCCACCACGGCGGGGATCGTCGCGGCGAGCGGACCGTTGGCGTCCACCTTGCCCTTGCCGGCAAAGAGCTCCACGGTCGCGGCCTTCGGCGCCGGGCCCTGGCCGTTGATGACGACGACCTTCTTCGTCCGCGCGTCGTAGATCAGGGTCGGGCACTCGCCGCCAAATCCGAAGTGCGAGATCTCGACGACCGAGGCGGCGAAAACCGACGCCACGCCGGCGTCCACGGCGTTGCCGCCCGCGTGAAGGATACGGATGCCCGCCTCGACCGTGTAGTGCCGGCCCGCGGCGACGATGCCGTGCTGGCCGACGATCTCGGGCCGGAGTGTCTCGACGCGGGGCTTTGCCTGTGTGGGCTCCTGTGCGGCGGCGGCGGCGGAGAGAAGCGCCAGCAATCCCGCGGCGAGCGAGACTTTCCTTTGCGGGATCACGGTTGCCACCGACCTCCTCGAAGCAACGCGCGACGCATTCTATGCGGATCGACCGATATACTCCGCGGCCATGCGCCGGCTCGTGCTTCTCACGGCGGCTCTTGCCCTCGGGTGCTCCTCCGCGAAGATGTCACCCGCCGCCCGGCCGGGCGCGCCCGGGCCGCCGGTCGAGACGGACGAGTACACGCGCTACGAGCTCCTCGCTCCGGAGACGGCTCAGTTCCACATCCTGTACGAAGTCACGGCGATCGCGCCGGGAGCGTCGGTGTTCTTCAATCCGATCCGAAAGGGGAGCGTTGCGAGCGGCGAGCGCGTCACCGATCGAATGACGGGGGAGAACCTGCGCTTCGAAGTGGTTTCCGGGGAGGAGGCGCGGCGCACAGGGCTATCGGACGCGGAAACGGACGTCGACTACATCCGTGTCCACCTCCCGCGTCCCGTCGCACCGGACGGGGGGCAGGTGCGCCTCCTGATCGAGAAGACGTACAAGGACCCGAAGAGCTATTACGCCGAAGGCGACGCGGTCGTCTTCCGGCGCTCTCTCAGCATTCGCCGAAACAGCATTCTTCTCCCCGCCCGGTACGAGCTCGTCTCCTGCAACGTTCCGGTGCAGATCTTGAGCGAAGGTGGACGCATTCTGGTCAGCTTCATGAATGCGGGTCCCGACGACGCATCGCTGACCTTGAAGGCGCGGAAGCTGCCGTCGTGAAGAGGGCGATCCTCGTCACGCTGGTCGCGGGTTTCGGGCTCGCCGCCGCGGCCCTCGGGCAGCCGGCGCGAGACGAGCGCCTGGACGAGCGGGCGCATCAGGACCGCGACATCGTCTATTTCCTGCAGCCGCCGGAGACGCACGCGTTCGACCTGTACCACGACTACACCGAGTCGCGGGAGGGCATCGACAAGTACTTGAACGTCGTCCGCAAGGGCAGCCGCGCGTCGAATCCCTCGGCGCGCATTCTCGACACGGGTCAGAAGCTCACGGCCGAGACTCTGCGCGGCGAGGAGATCACCCGGGCCGCGCTCGACATCGGCGAGCCGGTGCAGCCGGATTCGGAGGTCGTCGTCATTCGCTTCCCGGCCGTCGCGAAGGGGCGCTCGATCCGTCTTCGGATCTCCGAGACGTATACCGATGAGAAGAGCTACAGGCCGGAGGGCGACGAACTCGTCTTCGATCGGAGCTTCGGCCGGCCGCGCAATGCCGTCGTGCTGCCTGCCGGCTGGTACCTGACCACCTGCGCGATTCCGGCGACGGTGTCGCAGACTCCCGACGGGCGCATCCGGCTCGACTTCGCCAACGCTCGCCCGGACGAAATCGCGGTGCTGATCAAGGCCCGGAGGTGGGCCGCGTCGGCGAAGTGACTGGCGGCGCGTCGATCAGCGTTTTTTCGATCTCGTAGTGCCGGACGTTGGGCTCGACGGTGATCAGGTATTCGCGGTCGCGGTCCAGGATGACGGCCTTCTCGTAGTCCTTCCCCGCGAAACGGCGGATGGCGTCGATCGACTCCCAGATCGAGATCACAAGGAACTCCGTTTCTTTGCCGTCCGCGCGGCGCATGACCGTGACGCCCAGGTTCCCGGGCGTCTCGCGAATCCTCGCGATTCCCGAGGCGAAGAGATAGACCTGGTATTCGTCGGCCTTCGACGCCAGGGTGCGTCCGCGCCAGAGGCGCGCGATGGGCTTCGCGGCAGCCTCGCCGGGACTCGCGCCCGCATCCGCCTCGAGACCCCTCGCGGCCGGCGCCGTGAGAAGGAGAAGGGCGAAGATCATCGGGGCGTGAATCGATCGCAGGATTCCTGTCATGGAGCCTCCCTTGTCGGCGGGAATTATCCGATAAGCTCGGCGCGTGATCGACTTGTCGGAAATTCGCGCCGCGGCCGGCCGGATCGCCGGCAGGGTGCACCGCACGCCGCTGCTCTCGGCCGCGGCGATTGGAGAGCGCGCGGGAGGCATCCGGCTCTACTTGAAGTGCGAGAGCTTCCAGAAGACCGGGTCCTTCAAGCCGCGCGGAGCGTTGAACAAGATCCTGTCGCTTTCGCCGGCCGAGCGCGAGCGGGGTTTGGTCACGGTCTCCGCCGGGAACCACGCGCAGGCGGTCGCCTGGGCGGCGCGCTCCGCGGGCGTCGCCGCCACCGTCGTCATGCCGAGCGATGCGCCGCGCTCGAAGATGGATGCCGTCAGAGGCTACGGGGCCGAGATCGTGCTGCACGACGACCGTCCGACGCTGTTCGACAAGCTGAACGAGGTCCGGCAAGCGCGGGGACTGACCTTCGTGCATCCGTTCGACGACCCCGTGGTCCTGGCCGGGGCCGGCACGACCGGTCTCGAGATCCTGGAGGACCTGCCCGAGGCGGCGATCGTCGTCGTGCCGGTCGGGGGCGGCGGTCTCCTCGGGGGCGTCGCGTCGGCGGTCAAGCAGGTGCGTCCGGCCGCGCGCGTCGTGGCCGTGGAGCTCGAGGCCGGGCCGGGCCTCGGGCCGGCGCTCGCCGCGGGAAAGCCGGTGCCGGTCAAGCGCCCGCACGACACGCTGGCCGACGGCCTGACGCCGCCCTTCGTGGGCGCGCTGCCGCTCGAGATCACCCGGCAGGCCGTGGACGAGATCGTGACGGTCACCGAAGAGGAAATCGTCGCGGCCATGAGGCTGCTCCTGACACGCGCGAAGCTCTACGTCGAGGGCTCCGGAGCGGCGGCGACGGCCGCGCTGCTGGCCGGAAAGGTCCGCGCGCCGTCGGGCGCTCTGGTCGTCGCGATCGTCTCGGGAGGCAACGTGGATCTTGCCCGGCTTCCGCGAGATTGAGGGATTCTTCTCTCTTCCTCGGGGAAAGGGCCGGCGCGAGGGCGTCGCCTCGAGCCCGGATAGAATTCGCCCGCGATGAGCTCCCCGGACGAGACCGCCGTGGAGGCCGCAAACCTCGCGTTCTATCGGGCGCTCGAGGCGCGCGACCTCTCTCACATGGAGATGGTCTGGTCGCATGACGAGGGAGTGACGTGCGTGCATCCGGGCTGGCATCGGCTGGACGGCTGGCCCGAGGTGCGCCGCTCCTGGGAGAACATCTTTGCCAACTCCCGCGCTTGGACGGTCGCCTGCGAGGACGTTCGTATCGTCATCGCGAGGGACGTTGCCTGGGTGACCTGCGTCGAGGTGATTCGGCCCTTCGGTATCGGCGAGGAGGATGCGGCCGCGCGCATGCAGGCCACCAACGTCTTCTTCCGCCTCGAGGCCGAGTGGCGCCTGGTGCATCACCATGCGTCGGCCTCGCCCTCCGATGCGATGGAAGAAGAGGAAACGGTCAACTGAGCGGGAGGCGACATGCCCCAGACCCCTCACGTCGAGAAGCATTTCACCGCCTCGGAGCGAATCCGCGACATCGTCATCGGAATGTCCGATGGTTTGACCGTGCCGTTCGCGCTCGCCGCGGGACTCTCGGGCGCGGTCGACTCGACGCGGGTGGTCATCACGGCGGGCTTCGCCGAGATCGCGGCGGGCTCGATCGCGATGGGCCTGGGCGGGTACCTGGCGGCGCGCACCGACGCCGAGCACTACGCTTCGGAGCTCGCGCGCGAGAATCGCGAAACCTATGAGATGCCGGCGGAGGAGACGAAGGAGGTGGTCGAGGTCTTCGAGGAGTACGGCCTCGAGCACAAGACCGCGGTCGAGGCCGCGCATTCCCTCCGGAAGGACCGCAAGCGCTGGGTCGAATTCATGATGCGCTTCGAGCTGGGCCTGGAGAAGCCGGACCCGAGGCGCGCCCGCTCGAGCGCTCTGACGATTGCGTTCTCCTACGTCGCCGGAGGCCTCATTCCGCTCTCGCCGTATTTCTTCCTGCACCCCATGCGGACCGCGCTGATCGGCTCGGTCGCGCTAACCCTGCTGGCGCTGTTCGTGTTTGGATACGTGAAGGGCCGCTACACCGTGAAGAAACCCTTCCGCAGCGCCTGGCAGACGGCTCTGGTCGGCGGCATCGCAGCCGGAGCGGCGTTCACGATCGCGAAGCTGATCTCCTAGTGTCGTGTAACCGAAGTCTTGACGCACGTCGGCTTTGTAGGGGCGGCCCTTGCGGCCGCCCGCGGGCGGGGACAAGCCCCGCCCCTACGACCAAGGCCGCTATCGGGACCCCCGTTACACGACACTCGCTGTCTCGTTACTTCTCCGGGGCCGCGGCGGCGTAGAACGCCGGGATGTCCTTCGCAAGCTTCTCGAGCGAGGGCTTGTGGATGTACATCATGTGCCCGGCCTCGAAGTGGTCGAGCTGAATGTTCTTGCGCAGGGCCGGGTCGAGACCCATGTGGTCGATCGTGTACTGCGCGGCGAAGTAGGGCGTCGCGAAATCGTAGTACCCCGCGGCGAAGAACACCTTGAGAGCGGGGTTCTGAACCATCGCGCCCCGCAGGGTCTCCGCCACGTTGACGTACTGGTTCTCGTAGGGGGCGTAGTTCCACGGCCGGACCCGCGAAGTCAGGATCTCGTAGGGGAGGTCGTTCTCGTACTTCAGCTCCGAGCGCACGTAGTCGTTCAGCATGGCGGTGTAGACGCCGTAGATCGCGGCGTAGCTCGGATCGGAGCCGATGTTCCGGTCGCCGGTCGGCCGGCCGACGACGGTGAAGCGGCTGTCGAGGCGCCCGACGACCTTCTTCTCGGCCCGCAACAGCTCCCGATTGAAGGTCGGCAGATCGACGCGAAGGTTGTTTTCCTCGATCACGGCCGCGGAGAGCCCCGTCAGCCGCACGAGCTTCTGGACGATCGCCTCGCGCTCGGAGGCCGACAGCCGGTCGCCCTTCATCAGCGCCAACGTGTAGTCGTTCGAAGCGAAGGCTTCCGATTCGGCGGTGGCCCGGCCGAAGTCGGCCAATAGCTCCGGCGGCAGCTTCTTGTGGTACCAGGCGGTCGTCGTGTAGGTCGGGAGAAACAGGACGAAGGGCAGGTCGTTTCCGACGTTGAAGTAGGCCGTCTGGAAGTTCAGGATCGAGGAGATCAGAACGATCCCGTTCAGGTACATGCCGTAGCGGTCCTGGAGGTAGCCCGAGAGTCCGGCCGCGCGCGTCGTGCCGTAGCTCTCGCCCGCAAGAAACTTCGGGGCGCTCCAGCGGGCGTTGCGGGTCGTCCAGAGCCGGATGAAGTCTCCGACCGACTGGATGTCCCCCTCCACGCCGTGAAACTGTTCCGGCTTTTCCCCCTCGGCCGGGCGGGAAAAGCCGGTCGTGACCGGATCGATGAAGACCAGGTCGGTGTAGGCGAGCCAGGATTGCT
This sequence comes from Thermoanaerobaculia bacterium, assembly GCA_041481715.1. GTDB lineage: Bacteria > Acidobacteriota > Thermoanaerobaculia > UBA5066 > Gp7-AA6 > DATBFU01. The sequence goes on from JBGPCK010000015.1 coordinate 18,699, forward strand.
CGTTGTCGACCAGCCGGTAGGGCGGTGGGGGCGCCCATCCGTCGTCGGTCATCAGGACGCGCCGGGGGCCGAGCAGGCCCAGGTGCAGCCAGACGGAGGAGGATCCCGGTCCGCCGTTGAAGGCGAAGGTAATCGGTCGGCGGGCCGGGGCGCCGTCCTTCGTGTACGCGACGTAGAAGATGTTCGCCTTGAGCTTCCCGTTTTCGTCTTTCATCGGCAGGTACCCGGCGGCCGAGGTGTAGGCGAAGGCCTTGCCGCCGAGTGTGATCGAGTGATGCGTGACCGAGGGCTTCTCCTCCTTGGCCTTTTCTTCCTTGCTCTTTTTCTCGTCGGCCTCCTTCTTCTCCTTCGACCTGTCCGACGGCGCCGGGTTGTCTGCCGGCGCGGGTGTTGGCGCGGGTGAGCTGCGCTCCTGGGGAAAAGCGGTGAGGGCCGACAGAAACAGCGCAAGGCAGAGGAGAAGGGGGTCGCGTTTCATCGAGTCTCCTTCGACCGTAACGGTTTGCGGCGGCGGAATTATACGGGGGGAGGCGCGGCCGCAAGGCCGAGCTGCCGCATCGCGCGGCGCGACACCGCGCGCCGGAACCACGCAAAACGGCCGAAGAGACTCCCCGGAAGGCCCAGCGCCTGCGCGGCCCAGCGCGGAAAGTCGAAGCGATCCACTTGCTCGAGGATCTTGCCGCCTTCGAACGTGATCTCCGAGAGGATCACGTTGACGACGGGACGCCGCCCGGCGAAAAGATATCGCGCCGTCCACTCGACGGTGCCGCGGTCAGACTCCGCTTGCGAGATCGTGTAGGAGATCCCGAAGCCCTTCGCGCGTCCGGTCAGCCCGATCCACATCCTTCCGATGTCCGGGCCGCGCAGCCGGAACACCGGGTCCTCGAAGTTCGCCTGCGGAGCGTAGAGGGCGGCCATCGCGGCCCCGTCGCGGCGCGCGAAAGCGTCGTAGAAGTGAGTCAGGGCGGCGCGAGTCTCCGACGGGTTCACGAGCAGGCTGCTGAAAAATGGATGCGGGCGTCGAGTCCGTTCTTCGGCCGCAAGTGTTCGCTACGCGAACGGCGGCCGAGAGAGTCTAAACGGGGCCCGGTTTCCCCGGGGCCTATTAGAAGTTCTCGGCTGCCGGTCGCAAGGCGACCGCCGCAGCCGAAAGCCGCGTCTCCTGGCATCTAACCCACCGGCGCTCGCAACGCCATCCCACACCCTTTTTCAGCAACCTGCTAGCGTCGCGGATAATACGCTCGTGCCGGCCGGCAATTCGAACGACGGAGAGTCCCATCCGCGCAAGCGCTTCTACCCTGACAGCCTCTGCCATGACTGCGCGGCGCCGCCCCGATACATCGTCACCAGCCGCGGCTCGACGTTTCTCTTCTGTCCGCTCTTCAAGCGCTACCCGCCTCAGCCGGTGCGCGCCTGCGAAAAGTTCGTGGCAAAGACGCCCCCCGGGGGAACGGGACCGCGCTGAGCCTTCAGGCCGTCGACCCGTGCCGCTCTTGCCCGACGAGCCGGCGCAGGACCCGCCGGATCCACGAGAGCAGGAGCACGGCGAGGAACACGACGACGACGGCAGCCCCGAGGGCCGCGACCGGGTGCGCCACGGCGAGCCACAGGATGACCGCGACGGTCCCATCTTCTGTGAAGGATGCCGCCCAGTTCGTGATGGGCTCGGGGCTGGTGTTGATGGCGGCGCGCGCGCTCGCCTTAAGGCCGTGGGCCGAAAGCGTCACGCCGCCGCACAGGAGCGCCGCGATGACGCGCCAAGGCTCCGGAGCGTGCGCAAGCGCCGCCCAGGCCAGCAGGGCCGAGGCGGGCACCCGCACGAAGGTCTGCACGGCATCCCAGATCGAGTCGACATAGGGGATCTTGTCGGCGACAAACTCGACGACGTACAGCGAGGCGGCGACGAGAATGACCCATTGGTTCGTCAGAATCGTCAGCCCGCCGGGAAGCGCGAGCGTTCCCATGCGCCCGAGGAAACCCAGCACGGCGATCGTCGCATAGAGCCGCAGGCCCGAGGCGAGCGAGGACCCCGCGAGCAGTCCGATCAGGGCGATCCCGGACAGGGAGGAGACTTCGGACGGCGGCACGAGATCCTTCGCTTCGCCCGGGATGGCGGCGCTACCGCGCCGTCAACTCCGACGGCAGCATGGGCGCCGAGAGCAGCCGCTCGAACGCTCGCCAGCGCCGGTCGGGATGGTCCGCCGTCCCGCCTTGCGCCTCGACCCACCTCCCCACGAGGTCCTTTCCCAGGTTGTAGTTGATGACGTAGCTGCGGTACTGCTCGATGAAGCGCACGCGCTGCTCGGCGCGCGCCGGCGACATCATGGAGTACTCGACCAGCCACGCCGCGGCGGCCTTCGCGTCGATCTCGCCGTTCAAATACCGGCGCGCCGCCTCGTTGCCGGCGTAGGACAGCCCTTCGACGAGCGACCGGATGCGGTCGTACTGGTCCGCGTGCGCGGGATCGAGTCCTCCCAGCGGATAAAGCGTCGACCGCTCGAACGCGACGCGCTCGTCCCCCGGGAAGGCCACCGCGATGCCGTAGTTCGCGCTGCCCTCGGCGATCAAGGACTCGGGCGAGAAGAGGGGATAGACCTGATACTCCACCCAGCCCCGATCGCGCACGAGGTTCTTCTCGAGAAGCACGTTGTAGACGTGATGCCCCGGGTAGCCTTCGTGGCAGGCGAGGTCGATCGCCCGGTCCAGGTAGATCGGAAGGTCCGTGTTGACCTGAATGAGACTCCGGTAGTTCCCCTTGTACCAGTTGTAGCCGCTCCAGGACTTGCCGGTCACGTACTCGACGGTGAAGCTCTCACCGGCCGGGAGCTCGATGTGCCGGAGCGTGCGCTCCCGGGCGGCGGCGATCGCCGCGCGGAAGACGGCGTCGAGCTTCTCCTTGGGGACGATGAAGTCCTTGCGAAAGGCGTCGTAGCGTTCGATGAGCGGCCCCGAGCCCGGCAGCTCCATCTCGAGCCGCGCCCGCAGTGTCCGGAAGTGCTCCTCGGTGTTCACCGGCGCCACGGCGTCGTAGAGGGCGCGCGACTCGTCGTCGAAGCTCATCTTTTTTCCCAGGAGGAGATCCGCCCGCGCGACGAGCGCCTCGAGCTGCCGCGAGAGGAAGCGGCGGCGCAGGCGGTCCAATTCGCCGCCCGAGTCGGGAAGAGCCTCGAGCTGCGCGGCGACCGACGCGGCCTCCGCGCGAATCTCGGGGAGCGGGCGCCGCGCGGCCTCCGCCTCCTGCTTCCATTCCGGTGGGCCGTAGTAGGCGTCGACGTAATCGACGTCGTGCGGACCGACGGCGAGCACGAGGCGGACGTACCGCTGCGCGGCCTCGTTCATCAGGCGCACACTATCGGAAAGTGGCACCGCGGCCGCCGGCGGCTTCGGACTCGAGCAGCCTCCCGCCCACAGCGCGGCGAAGACCGCGAGAGCCCCGACGATCGGCGGAAGCCCGTTCCAGCGTCTCAAGACTTTCGGCCGCAGGCGTTCGCTACGCAAACGGCGGCCGAGAACTTCAAAGACCGGAGCGGGCCCCAGCCCGTGGCTCGGCACGAACCGCTCTCCGCCCTCGTTTGGGCGCGTCGAGCGCCCGCTCGAAGGCTTCGCCACTACTCGCCGATGCGCTCGCAACGCCATCCCACACCTTTTTCAGCAACCCGCTAGAGCGCCGCGAGCCGATCGATGAGATCGACGACGCGGTTCGAGTAGCCCCACTCGTTGTCGTACCAGGACACTACCTTGAGGTAGCCGTCGCCGGAGGCGGCCGTCGAGAGCGCGTCGAAGATCGACGAGCACGGGTTGCCGATGATGTCGGAGGAGACGAGCGGCACCTCGGTGTATTCGAGGATCCCTTTCATCGGCCCCTCCGCCGCGGCATGAACGGCGTCGTTGACGTCGCGGATCGAGACGGGCCGGCGGAGCCGGCAGGACAGGTCCACCACCGAGCCGTCCGGCACGGGAACCCGCATGGCGATGCCGTCGAGCCGGCCGGCGAGCCTCGGCAGCACCTGACCGACCGCGCGCGCCGCGCCGGTCGTGGTCGGGATGATGTTCTCGGCGGCGGCGCGGCTCCTTCGCAGATCCTTGTGCGGCACGTCGGCCAGACGCTGGTCGTTGGTATAGGCGTGGATCGTGGTCATGAAGCCCTCTTCGATCCCGAATCGCTCGTCGAGGATCTTGGCGATCGGCGCCAGGCAGTTGGTCGTGCAGGAGGCGTTCGACACGAGGCGGTGCGCGGGGCGGAGCGTGTCGTCGTTGACGCCGATGACGACAATTGCGTCGATCTCGTCCTTGGGCGGAACCGTCAGGATCACCTTCTTCGCGCCGCCCGCGAGGTGTCCCTCGAGCTTCGCGCGCGTGCGGAGGACGCCGGTCGCCTCGACTACGATGTCGGCGCCGAAATCTCCCCAGCCGATCCGAGCAGGGTCTTTCTCCTCCGTCATGCGGATGCGCCGGCCGTCCACGGTCATGGAATCGACATCGGTCGAGACGGCCTTCGGGAAAACGCGCATGACGGTGTCGTACTTGAGCAAATACGCGAGCTGCTCGTTCTCGTAGAGGTCGTTGATCGCGACGACCTCGACGTCCGGCCGATCGGAAAGGATCCGGAAAACGGAGCGCCCGATGCGCCCGAAGCCGTTGATGCCGACGCGGATCGTCATGCGGGCGCCGTGGCGTCGAGCCGCTCGAGCGCGGCGTACCGATCGAGCAGGTCGACGGCGCGATGCGCGTAGCCGTAACCCGAGTCGTACCAGGAGAGCGTCTTCGAGACGCGGTCGGCGAGCGTCATCGTTGCGAGCGAGTCGAAGACGCTCGAATAGGCGGAGTGCGCGACGTCCGAGGAGACGATCGGATCGTCCTCATATTGCAGGAATCGGTTCCAGTGGTCCGTCGCGGCGGCGGTGCGAAAGACCTCATTGATCGCTCCCGGCGAAACCTTGCGCTCGTGCCAGCAAACCAGGTCGACCACGGACCCGTTCGAAACGGGCACGTTCATGGCGTAGCCGGTGACCTTCTGCGCGAGCTCCGGAAGAACCCGGGCGAGCATTGCGGGAGAGCGGGATTCCTGCGGGATGATGTTCTCGGCCGCGGCCCGGCCGCGGCGCTTGTCCGCGGCGGGGACGTCGGCGAGGCGGTGCTGGCTCGTGTAGGAGTGCACCGCCGTGAAGAGCGCGCGCCGGATGCCGAACGCCTCGTTGAGGATCTTCAGCGCCGGGGCGACGGCGTGAACCGTGGAGGAGGCGTTGGAGACGATCCGCTGGCGGCTGTCGAGCCGGCCGTCCGTCAGGCCCGGTACGGAGAGCAGATCCAGCTCGCCGGCCGGGGGAGCGAGCGAGAGAACGCGCTGCGCACCGGCCTCGAGATGCTTCTCGAGCTCGGCGCGCGTGCGGCTCTTCGACGTCGCCTCGAAGACGGTGTGGACGCCGAGCTCCTTCCAGCACAGGACGTTCGCGTCGGCTCCCGTCCGGAGCGGGATCTGGCGGCCCGCCACGTACAGGTTTGCGTCCCGGATGGTGACGAGGTCCGGGAAGCGGCCGAGCACCGTGTCGAACCGCAGGAGGTACTCCAGCGCTGCGGGCTCGGCCGGATCGGCGATGGCGGCGATCCGCACGTCCTCGCGGCCGTAAAGGATCCGGAAGAGGTTGCGCCCGATGCGCCCGAAGCCGAAGAGGCCGACACTGGTCACAACGCCTATTCCCTCGAGGGATGCCGAAGCTACCATACGCGGGAAGTTGGCATTGGCGGTCAACGCGCCGTCGAGGTCGAGAAAAGAGTTCACCGACTTCCCGAAGGACGCGACACTGGTCTGGAAGCCCTTCAAGTCGGAAGTCGCGCGTTCGGGAGACCTCGGCTACACGCTCGGCACGTACGAGCTCTCCGGGCCCGGCCCGGACGGAAAGCCGACGACGAAATACGGGAAGTACTGTTCCGTCTGGAAAAAACAGAAGGACGGGACCTGGAAGTGGGTCGTGGGCTTTCAGCCGCAGGCGTTCGCCGCGCGAACGGCGGCCGAGAACTTCAAACCGGAGCGAGCCCCGGGGTGTGGCCCAGGTGCCACAGACTGCTCTCCGCCCTCGTTCGGGCGCGTCGAGCGCTCGAAGACCTCGTCGCCGCTCCTCTGCGATGCCACCGCATCGCCGTCGTCGCGTCTCCTGGCATCTGACCCCACGGCGCTCGCAACGCCGCCCCACACCCTTTTTCAGCAGCCTGCTAGCGGGAGTGAAAGCCCTTCGGTGCGATCAGCCCTCGTCGCTGCATCTCGCGCCGGGCGCAATCGATGAGCCGGCCGCCGAAGTAGGAACGGCTGCCGCGCGGAATCTTGAGCAACCTCGCGGCCTCGGCGAGCGTGTAGCCGCCCCGAACGAGCGCTAGGAGCCGGCGCTCAGTCTCCGGCAGGACGGCGGCCACTCGATCCAGAAGCTCGTTCGACTCGATCCGGCGGGAATGCTCGGAGGTCTGAGGCTCCGGCACTCGATCGAGCGCCAGCCCCTCGCGGAAGCCGCGTCGATTCTTGCGCCGCCGGTAACGCATCACGAAGTTGTGGACGACCGATGCGAGCCAGGGCGCCGTCAGCGCCAGGACCGGGCTCCCATTTCGCAGGAGCCACACCCAGATGTCCTGAGCCAGATCCTGCGCCTCCGGCAGGCTCAAGCCCGCCAGGACACACAGGCGAACGACCTGGGCGTAGATCTGCAGGATCCCTTCCCCCGGGTAGGGGGACGGACAAGCCCCTTCCGCCTGTCGCCGAGGATCGGCCATGGGTGTCTCCCCGGTCTGGCTGTTTTTCGGAAAACCGCTGACTCGGATCTTTTCCTAGTCTTTTCGCGCCTGTCAAGCGATTAGAGAAGAGGAACTCTTAGAGGTGTGGTGAGCCGCCGCCGAGTCGTCTTTGGAGCGTTTGCCGCCGGTCAGACGCCGACGATTGCCTGCTTCAACCAGGCGAGCACGCCGCTCGGAATGGATCTCGATAAGTTGTTGGCTGCGCTGCAGAAGTACGTCGACACGTGTGTGGCGCCGGTCTGGGGAACTCCGGCGAACCTCGTGAAGACGACCGGGTTTCTCAAGGGCGCCTGGGCCATGGTCTTTCTAGACCGGGCAGACGCTCCCGGGGCGCTCGCGTACCACGACCTGACGCCCGACGGCCTGCCGCTGTCGAAGGTCTTCGTGAAAACGATTCTGGACGATCAGTCCTCGCTCTCGGTCGCGGCGTCTCACGAGCTCGTCGAGATGCTCGTCGATCCTGCAATCAACCTCTATTCGATCGGTCCGAATCCGAAGGTCCTCTATGCCTACGAGTCGGCGGATCCTGTCGAAGAGGAGTCCTTCTCGATCGACGGCGTGGCCGTGAGCGATTTCGTCTATCCGTCCTTCTTCGAGGGCTTCCGCAAGCCGGGCTCGATCCCGTTCGATCATCTGAAGAAGCTGAATCGACCCTTCCAGATCCTGAAGGGCGGCTACCAGATCATCATCCGCAACGGCAAGGAGACCCAGATCTTCGGATCGAAAGCGAAAGGGAAGCGGTTCCACAGGGAGAAGCGCCTGGGCCATCGCAGCCAGTATCGCGAGTACCCGGGCAAACATCTTCACGAGCGGGACTGCCGGTCCCGGCCGCGGCCGGGCAAGACTCTCCGGGTCTTCAGGAGGGCTCGCTCCCGAACCGCATGAGGCTGCGGTCGCGCCACTACTGGCGAAAGCGTCTCCGGGGGCAGGTTTCGCGCCGCCTCGCGGAGGCGGTTTGCGATCCGGCGGCGACGATTGAGATGCTCTCGACCGCGCCGCGCCCCAGGCTCTCGTGGCTGGACCGTTCGATCGCGTTTCTGACGACTCCCTTCAAGCGGTTGGGCATCGAGGGATGGAAAGAGACCGGCTGCAACGCCGACGGGGGAGGCGCTCCTGTGCGCGACGCTCAGCATTCGACGGACGGCTTCTGGACCATCGACCTCGAGCTCGCCTCCTTCGCGATCGGCTCCGACCGGGCCAAGGTCTCGCCCTCGCGTTATCTGCGCCTGGAAGTCGAGCCCGGAACGCGGGCACACGCGCTTTGTTCGGCGGCGCCGGTCCGAGAGGGGGACACGCTGTTCTTCGGCGGCGCCGTCGTCATCGATGGCGACGCGAACTTTCTCGAGATCCATCCGGACGAGGATTTGCGGATGGCCCGGGCGGCCGGCCCCTGAGCCCGCGGCTGTCGGCCGCGGGCGTTCGCTCTGCGAACGGCGGCCGAGAACTTCAAAAAACCGGGGCGAGCCCGCTGCCTTTTTGAGCACCCTGCTAGCCTTTTTCCCCTTTCGAGGCGATTCGTCCCTAGAAGTGGAACCGCGGAGAGCGCGTTCTTGATCCCGGTTCGGGATCGATCGGTGGAAGGCCGGCCGCGAAGGGGCCTTCTCCTGCCGGTGGCGTGTCTTGCCTTCGCCGCGTCGTGCGTTTCGACGAGTCACGTCCGGGAGCTGGCGAACTCGGGCGCCGCCTACGCGACGGCGCTCGACACCCTGATGAAGTGGACGGAGGAGTCGGCCGTGGATGCCACCTCCGCCCGCGCGTTGAGCGAGGCAATCGGAGTCAAGGACGCGGCGGCCCGAGTCCGAATCCTGGACAGTCAGGACCAGATCGCTGGATCGATGGTCGGTGAGCTCGAGAAGCTGCGGCGCCACGCACGCCTGCTTGGCCGTTACTTCGAGGCTCTGGGAAACCTGGCCGAAAACGCCGCCGACGAGAGCGCCTCCAAGGCCGTGGTCGGCTCCGCGCAAGCCCTGGCGGAAGTGGGCAAGGAGCTCGCCGTTTCGGACCCTCTCACCAAGGCGGAGAAGGACGCCCTGGGCCAAGCGGCCAACCTCGTCGTTGCCGGCGTGCGGGAGCGGGCGATCGGGCGCGAGCTCGCGGCGCGGGCCGACGTCATCGATCTTCAGCTTCGGATCCACAAGGATCTGCTCGACGCGCTCCGCGGCAAGCTGCGGGCGGATCAGCAGAGTGTTTTCGACCTCGGCTACGCGCGGGACGTGAAGGAGCCCTTCGAAGAAGGGCAAGTCGGCGACGCCAGAGCCTGGATCGAGCAACGCCGAGGCTACCTGCTGATGGACAAGGACCTCGAGGCGCTGGAGAAGGCGAGCCGCGCCTCCAGCCGCTTGCGCTCAGCCTGGAAGGCCTACGTGGAGGGCAAGTTCGACGCCGCCGCGCAACGCGACGCTTTGAAGGAGATGGACGAGGCCGTGGCGCTTGCGGAGACCCTCGAGAAAGCGAGCAAATGACGAGCGACGGATTGGTCGACTTCCTGCGAAAGCAGGTCCGCGCGCCCATCGAGAGGAACGCCAGGGCGATCGTCCGGGACCTCAACCACGACGCCAAGGCGATCGAGCGATTCCAACTTGACCGCGTTCACCTCGACGAGCTGATCAACGAGCTCGAGGAGGGGCAGCTCGAGGACGTCGACAAGCGGCTGAGAGAGTTGTCGGAACCGTTGTCGGCGGGAGCCAAGGCCATGAAACAGGCACTGGGAAAGGTCAGGGACTTTGCCGAGGGAGCGCAGCTCTTCGCGACCGTGGTGGGTCTAGTCGCGCGGATCGTGGCGCTCGCGTGAGAACGGAATGAAACGCCTCGTTCTCTGCTTCGACGGCACTTGGAACACTCCGGATCAACGCGATCGCGGAACCGTGCCGACGGCCTCCAACGTGACGAAGCTCGCGCTGGCGATTCGGCTGGCGGACGCCTGGAAAATTCCCCAGCGAGCGTACTACCACACGGGATTGGGCACGGGCCGCGGTCTCGACCGCATCCTCGGAGGCGCCTTCGGTTACGGAATCTCCCGCAACATCCAGGATGGATATGATTTTCTCCTCCGGGAATTCGAGCCGGGGGACGAGCTCTTCCTCTTCGGCTTCAGCCGCGGCGCTTACACGGCTCGAAGCCTCGCGGGACTGATCCGCAGCTGCGGCGTCCTTCTGCCGCGGCACCGGGACAAGATCACAGCCGCCTACAGGCTCTATCGGCGGCGAGACAAGGACTCCAAGCCCGCGGCCCAGGAGTCGGTGCTCTTCCGAAAGACCTATTCCCATCAGCCAGATGTGAGGATTCGTTTCATCGGCGTCTGGGACACGGTCGGTGCTCTCGGAATTCCCTCGCAACTTCTGCTGATACCCGCGCGCCTTTTCCGCCAGTTCCACGATGTCAATCTTTCGAGCTTCGTCGACCGGGCCTATCAGGTCCTCGCGATCGATGAAAAACGCCGCTCTTTCGAGCCCACCCTTTGGGAGCAGCAACCCCATGCCACGGGGCAGGTGATCGAGCAGGTCTGGTGTGCCGGCGTTCATACCAATGTGGGAGGCGGGTACGAGGATACGGGCCTGTCCGATCTCGCTCTCCAATGGATGCTCGAGAGGGCTGCCGCGTCCGGCCTCGCCGTCGACCCCGGGGCCATCGGAGCCTCCTTTCACCCCGACCCGCTCGGAGCACTTCGCGACTCCCGGCGCGGGCTCTACCGTCTCGTTCTCCCCTACGTGCGCCCGATCGCCGCCGCGATTCGGCCGATGCCTCGCGGGTCGACAGGCCCTTCGTCGGGGAACGGGCAGGAAGGGGGTCCGACGTTCGAGGCCGTCCACTGCTCGGTCGGGACGCGAATCCGGAATCCGCGCATGAACTACACGCCCGACAACGTCTTGGAGGCCTGATTCCCCGCGATAGACTCTCGCCTCGCATCGCTCGAAGAAGAGGGGGAGCCGTGAGGTTTCAGCGAGTCCCGTTCTCCACGGTGGCGGTTTGTGTTCTGACACTGCTTGCGAGCCTCGCCTCGGGGCAGCCCGTCTCGAAGGAGCCGCAGGCGTCGACCGACGCGAAGAAGCCGCAGACCCTCTCCGACCGGCTCCGCGGAATGAGGTTCCGCAACCTCGGCCCGTTTCGCGGCGGCCGCTCGGCGGCGGTGACCGGAGTCCGCCACCAGCCCTACACGTTCTACTTCGGCGGGACGGGCGGCGGCGTCTGGAAGACGACCGACGGCGGCTCCAACTGGGAAGTCGTGTCCGACAAGGACTTCAAGACAGGCTCCGTGGGCGCGGTCGCGGTTTCCGAATCCGACCCCAACGTCGTCTACGTCGGGATGGGAGAGTCGCCGATCCGCGGCAACCTGTCGCACGGCGACGGCGTCTACAAGTCGACCGACGGCGGCCGGAGTTGGAAGAACATGGGTCTGGAGAAGACGCACCAGATCTCGCGCATCCGGATCCATCCAGGCAACCCCGACCTGCTCTACGTAGCGGCGCAGGGACATGCCTGGGGGCCGAACCCGGAGCGCGGCATCTACCGCTCGGAGGACGGCGGGAAAAGCTGGAAGAAAGTCTTCTCGGTCGATGACCAGACCGGCGCCTGCGACCTCTCGATGGACCCGAACAATCCGCGCATCCTCTACGCCGCGTTCTGGCAGGTCGTGCGGCGCCCGTGGGAGCTCGTCGACGGCGGCCCCGGCAGCTCTTTCTACCGGTCGAACGACGGCGGCGACAACTGGAAGAAGCTGACCGAGGGGCTGCCCGAGGAGACCTGGGGACGGACCGGGATCGCGGCATCGGCCGCCAGGCCCGGCCTCGTGTACGCCTTCGTGGAGGCGAAGCAGAAGGGCGGCCTCTACCGCAGCGACGACTACGGCGAGAAGTGGACCCACGTCAATGACGAGCACAAGATCCGGCAGCGCGCCTGGTACTACGCCTGGGTCTACCCGGATTCGAAAAACGCCGACACGCTCTACCTGCCCAACGTCAACATGCACAAGTCGATCGACGGCGGAAAGACGTTCGCCGATGTCGATGCGCCGCATGGCGACAATCACGACTTCTGGATCGATCCCGATGATCCGAAGCGCATGATCCTCGGCAACGACGGCGGCGCGACGATCAGCTTCAACGGCGGCCGCACCTGGTCGACCGAGGACAACCAGCCGACCGCGCAGTTCTACCGCGTCATCACCGATGACCGGTTTCCGTACTGGGTCTATGGGTCGCAGCAGGACAACTCGAACGTCGCGATCCCGTCCGGGACGCCCGGCGACGGGATCGACCAGTGCGAATGGCACGCAGCGGGCGGTGGCGAGAGCGGCTGGATAGCGCCCAACTGGAAGGACCCGGACGTGGTCTACGCCGGCGAGTATGGCGGCCAGATTACGCGCTACGACCACCGCACGCGGCAGGTGCGGGAGATCATGTCGTGGCCGCAGCTTGCCGACGGCCACGCGACCCGGGACCTGAGGTACCGCTTTCAGTGGAACGCGCCGATCCTGGTCTCGCGCCATGACCCGAAGGTCCTGTACCACGCCTCACAGATTCTGATGCGGACGCGCGACGAAGGAGAGAACTGGGAGGAAGTGTCGCCGGATCTGACGCGCAACGACGCGGCCAAACAGGGGTACTCGGGCGGGCCCATCGCGCGCGACATCACGGGCGTCGAGGTGTACGACACGATCTTCGCGATCGCCGAGTCGCCGGTCGAAGCCGGGATCCTTTGGGTCGGCTCGGACGACGGCCTGGTGCACGTCACGCGAGACGACGCGAAGACCTGGCAAAACGTGACCCCCAAGGGGATTCCCGAGTGGATCCAGATCAACGCGATCGAGGCGTCTCCGCACGACAAGGCCACGGCGTACGTCGCCGCCACGTTGTACAAGCTCGACGATTTTCGGCCCTTCCTCTACAAGACCAACGACTTCGGGAAAACCTGGACGAAGATCGTCAATGGGATCCCGGAGGACGCATTCACGCGCGTGGTTCGCGAGGACCCGGCCCGCAAAGGGCTGCTCTACGCGGGGACGGAGACGGGCCTGTACGTTTCCTTCGATGACGGGGCCAACTGGCAGCCGTTCCAGAGGAACCTTCCCGTCACGCCGGTCACCGACCTCGCGGTGAAAGACGGCGACCTCGTCGTCGCGACCCAGGGGCGGGCGTTTTGGATCCTGGACGACCTAACGCCCCTGCGCCTCTGGAAGGACGACGTGGCGCAGCAGACGGCCTATCTCTTCCCTCCGCGGCCGACCGTTCGGATCCAGGTCGAGAAGCCCGATGAGGAGAGTTCGAAGCGGCCCGTCGGCGAAAACATGCCGTACGGCGTCGTCCTCTACTACTGGCTGAAGGAGAAACCGAAGGCCAACGAGACGGTCACGCTCGAGATCTTCGACGGGGACAGGCTGCTGCGCTCCCTCTCGAACGAGAAGAAGCCGAAAGAAGGGGACCTCCGGGAGCAGGCGGCGCGCGCGGAGCTCGAGAACGACAAGGACAAGCCGCTCGAGCCGCTCGCGGGCCTCAACCGATACGTTTGGGACATGCGCGTGCTCCGGCCGGTGCTCGTGCCGAAGGCCGTTTTCAACGAGGGGACCAAGGCGCCGCCCAAGGTCGCGCCGGGCGCGTACACGGCGAAGCTGACAGTCGGGGGGCAGTCCCTCACGCAGAAGTTCGAAGTCAAGCCGCATCCGGCGGGGTTCGCCACGGCGGCCGACCTCAAGGCGCAATACGATCTGTTGGCCTCCATCCGCGACAGCCTCACGCGGACGCACACGACCGTGCTCGAGATCCGAGACGTCCGCGCGCAGGCGACCGAGGTCGGGCGGCGGGCGGAGCGGCTCGGCAAGGGAAGCGACTTGAAGACGAAGGCGAAGGCCATCGGCGAGAAGCTCACGGCGATCGAGGAGAAGCTGACCAACCCGCAGATCAAGGCGAACGAGGACGATCTGAACTACGAGCCGAAGCTCGACCACGAATTCACGAATCTGGCCGGTATCGTCTCGAGCGCCGACGCGCGGCCGACCCCGGCTTCCATGAAGTATTACGCCGTACTCCAGGACAGGCTGGCGTCGGTCGAAGCGGAGTACCGGACGGTGCTCGACCGCGACGTGGCGGATTACAACAAAGCGGTCGAAGCGATGAAGCTGCCTCCGGTCGTGCCGGCGCCGAAGGTCGAAGACTGAGGGTGAGCCGATGACGGCGATGCGGTGGAAGGCCGAGCATCCGGAGGCGGGGAAGTAGTCCTCGCCCGGCTCGACCGGCGACGGCGCCGCAATCACAACCCCAAACCACTGAAAACAGGGCGACGAGAGTTCTTGACAGAATAGCTGATTGCTATTAGATAATAGCAATTCGTTATGACACTCGGCGAGAAGCTCCGGTACCTCCGGCTGGTCGAGGGAACTCTGCGCGGGCTCGAGCGCGAAATGACGCAGGCCGAGATCTCGCGCGCCATGAAAAAAGAGCTCGGCCAGTCGGTCAGCCAGGCCTACCTTTCGCAGCTGGAGAAGGGCGTTCGGCCGCACCTGACCAACACGACGCGGATGCTGCTCGCGCGGTTCTTCCGCGTGCATCCGGGCTATCTCGTGACGGACCCGGAGGGCTACCACGAGGAGCTGACATCGCACGTTCGCACGCTCGAGGACAAGCTCGATCTCTGGCTCATCCATGGCGCGGAGCGGTTCCGGCGGGACGTCGAGGTCAGCCGGGCCTTGCTTGCGCTTGCCAAGCACCACGACACGCGACGTTGCCTCGTTCTCATGCGCGCGGTCCTCGAAACCCCGGACCTCGCGGATCGGCTCCTTCAGGTGCTGCGTCCCGACGATCCGAAGCCGGGGGAAGCGGCTCGCGCGCGCCGGCAGGAACGGAGGAAGTCATGACCTGGGAGGGCTTCTATCTGGTCTGTTTCGTCGTCGGTTTCGTGCTTTCGGTGCTCGCGTTCCTCTCGGGCGTGCTCCATTGGCCGCACTTACAGGGGTTGCACGCGCCGCACGTCTTGACGCACGGCATGCATCCTCCCGCCGGCGCTCTTCCTTCGGCAGGCGGTCACGCACCGAGTGGTTCCGTGATCTCCCCCTTCAATTTCGCCAGCCTCATGGCCTTTCTGGCCTGGTTCGGCGGCACGGGGTATCTCCTGACGGGCGGCGGGCATCTTTCGCACCTGGTCGTTCTGGCGCTCTCCGCCGTCGTGGGAATCGCGGGAGCCCTGATCGTCCTCGTCTTTCTGACGAGGGTCCTTCTCCGGCACGAGCGTGTGCTGCAAGGGTCGGACTTCGACATGGTCGGCGTGCTCGGCCGGGTCACCGTGCCGATCCGCAAGGGCGGCACCGGCGAGATCGTGTACTCGCAGGAAAGGACGCGCCGCAGCGCGGGGGCGCGGAGTGAGGCGGGGGAGGCCATCGCACGCGGATCGGAAGTGGTCGTGACCCGCTACGAAGGAGGGCTCGCTTACGTGCGGCTCTGGGAAGACTTCGCTCGCGATGAAATGGCCAGGCCGGTGCCGTCGAGCACGCAACATCGAGAGGAGTAAGGAGAGATGAAGGAGGACGTCATGAAGAAGATTCTTTGGATTCTGGCGGCGATCGGCGCCTTGCTTCTGGCGGTCGCGGCGCTGCGCGCCGACGAGGGGCCGGAGAAGGCGGCAGAGGAAGCGGCGAGGAGCTGGCTCGGCCTGGTCGATGCCGGGAACTACGCCGAGAGCTGGAGTCAGGCGGCTTCCCTTTTCAAGAAGCAGGTGACCGCCGAGCAGTGGCAGACCGCCGCGGGTAACGCCCGCGATCCGTTGGGAAAGGTCCTTTCCCGCCGGCCGAAGAGCGCGGAGTACGCGAAGACCCTTCCCGGCGCTCCCGACGGCGAGTACGTCGTGATCACGTACGACACGAGCTTCGAGAACAAGAAGGCGGGCGTCGAGGTGGTGACGCCGATGAAGGACCGAGACGGTGTTTGGAGGGTGGCGGGCTATTTCGTGAAGTAAGTCCGCCCAGGCGTGCCGATCGGCCCGCCGCCGCGGACAGGGAGGCTCTCATGTTCGGAATCGCGCCCGGAACCTGGGTCGTCGTGGGGTTGATGGTTCTGTCAATCCTGCTGATCCTGACGGTGCTCGCCAGGATGTTTCGCAAGGCGGGTCCCAACGAAGCCCTGATCGTCTACGGCTTCCGGGGCACGCGCGTCATCAAGGGGCACGGCACGATCATTTTTCCGATGCTCGAGAACTGCCGCGAGCTGTCGCTCGAGCTCATGTCCTTCGACGTCGCGCCGCAGCAGGACCTCTACACGAAGCAGGGTGTCGCCGTTCTCGTCGAGGCCGTGGCTCAGATCAAGATCAAGTCGGACCGGGAATCGATCGAGACCGCGGCGGAACAGTTTTTGACCAAGGCGCCGCCGCAGCGGGAAGGCCTGATCCGCCTCGTGATGGAGGGGCACCTGCGGGGAATCATCGGACAGCTCACGGTCGAAGAGATCGTCAAACAGCCCGAGATGGTCGCCGACCGCATGCGTTCCACCTGCGCCGACGACATGAACAAGATGGGACTCGAGGTCGTCTCCTTCACGATCAAGGAAGTCCGCGACAAGAACGAGTACATCGTCAACATGGGCCGGCCCGACATCGCCCGCATCAAGCGGGACGCCGACGTCGCGGCCGCGGAGGCGGAGCGGGACACGGCGATCAAGCGGGCGGCCCTGACCCGCGAGGCGGCCGTCGCGACGGCCCAGGCGGATCAGGAGCGTGTGCTTGCCCAGACGCAGTCGCTCGCCAAACAGGCGGAATCGCAGCGCGAAATGGAAGTCAAGAAGGCGCAGTACCTCGAGACGATCAAGAAGCAGCAGGCGCAGGCGGACAAGGCTTACGAAATCCAGACCAACGTCATGCAGCAGCAGGTCATCGCCGAGTCCGTCCGTGTTCAGCAGGTCGAGAAGCAGGAGCAGATCAAGGTTCAGGAAGCCGAGATTCAGCGCCGCGAGAAGGAGCTGATCGCGACCGTCCTGAAGCCGGCCGAGGTCGAGCGCCAGCGCATCGAAACACTGGCCGGCGCCGAGCGGCAGCGCCTCTCCCTCGAGGCGGAAGGGCACGCGGCGGCGACGCGGACGCAGGGTGAAGCGGAAGCCGAGATCATCTTCAAGAAGGGCGATGCCGAGGCCAGGGCGATGAACGTCAAGGCCGAGGCGTACCAGGAGTACAACCAGGCCGCGGTCTTCGACAAGCTTCTCTCGAGCATGCCGGAGGTCGTCCGCGCGATGGCGGAGCCGCTCTCCAAGGTCGACCGGATCACGATCGTCTCGACCGGCGACGGCGACTCGGCCGGAGTCCACAAGATAACCGGCGACATGACGAAAATGGCGGCGCAGGTTCCGGCGCTCTTCGAAGCCCTCTCCGGCATGCCGATGTCGGAGCTCTTGAAGAAGGTCCGGAAAATCGGCGAGAAGGGGGACGAAAAGGACGCGGCATAGAGGAAGCGGCCATCGGGGCCGCCCTCTTCGGATGGGTGCTCAATTCACGGAAAGGAGTCAAGTCATGGCATTGCTGGAACGGGTCGGCGCGCTCGTACGGGCGAACCTGAACGACCTCGTCGACAAGGCGGAAGAACCCGAAAAGATGATCAAACAGGTCATCATCGACATGCAGAACCAGCTCCTGCAGTTGAAGACGCAGGTCGCGATCGCGATCGCCGACCAGCATCTGCTCGCGAAAAAGGCGTCGGAGAACGAGGAGAAGCAGGCGGAGTGGATGCGCAAGGCGGAGCTCGCGGTCGACAAGAAGGACGACGCGCTCGCGCGCGCGGCGCTCGAGCGGGCGATGGGATACAAGGACCTCGCCGATAACTTTCACCAGCAGGTCGGGGATCAGAAGTCGGAAGTCGAGAGCCTGAAGGGGAGCCTTCAGAAGCTGGAGGGCAAGCTGGTTGAGGCGCAGGCGAAAAGCGACCTGCTGATTGCGCGGCACCGCCGGGCGCGGGCCTCCAAGAAGGCGAGTGAGGCAAGGATGGACAACTCGAGTACGGGAACGTTCGACCGGATGAAGCAGAAGGTCACGCGGGCGGAGGCGGTCAGCCAGGCCTGGGCGGAGGTCGCAGCCGACGATGTCGAAGATCGCTTCGCAGCCCTGGAGAAGGAGAAGGAGATCGACCGGCTGCTCGCGGAATTGAAGTCGCGCAAGATGCTGGGAGCGTGAACCGAGAAGTCCACCGTTCACGACAGATAAAGGAGCGCTCAATTGATCCCACACCAGTTCGTCACCACCACCAACGAGCTGCCCGACTACCGGATCACGCGCAACCTGGGTCTCGTGCGGGGAGTCACGGTCCGCTCCCGCAGCATCGTCGGAACCGTGGGCGCGTCGATCCAGAGCCTTTTCGGAGGCAACATCACGCTCTGGAGCGAGCTGTGCGACCACGCCCGCCAGGAGGCGCTCGACCTGATGACCCGCCACGCCGCGGAGCTCGGGGCCAACGCCGTCGTCGCCATGCGTTACGACGCCACGGAGCTTGCCGCGGGAGTGGCGGAGGTCCTGGCCTACGGGACGGCCGTCGTCGTCGAGCGGGCGCGGTAGCCGAAATCGGGCATAATCCCGGCTTCACTTCCGGGCA
>JBGPCK010000016.1:0-36287 GCA_041481715.1 Thermoanaerobaculia bacterium
CGGAGCGAACGGCAGCGACGGAATGGCTGGGGCGCTAGGACTCGAACCTAGAAATGCCGGCTCCAAAGGCCGGTGCCTTACCAATTTGGCGACGCCCCAGTGCCTTCGATTCTACGCTCGCGGTGTCGCGTCGCCAGAAAAGGCGGTTCGCCGAACGTACTCCTCTCGGCCGATGGTTCGGGACTGGAGAGCGCGCGCCCCGGCGTGCGCCGTCAGGAATTCTGCCAGCGCGTCTGTTCGGGCGCCCACGAGCACGATCGTCGAGCCGGATCCGGTGACCCCGCACTCCCGCGCGATACGGCGTCCGAGCGCCAGGTAATCGGCCATCTCCGGCCGCACCGCGACGACGGCACGCTCGAGGTCGTTTGGGCCCAGGAAGCGCCCGCTTTCCGCGATCTCGAGCCGTTCCGGAGGAGTAGCGGCTCCGCCGAGGCGGTCGAACGCCGCGTACACCTCGGGCGTCGACATCGAAAATGGCGGGACCAGCAGCGTCAGCTCCTCTGGAGGTCCGGAGTCCCGGGGCGCCACGCGCTCGCCCCGGCCACCGACGTCGCACTCTCCGCCAAAGAGGAAGAAGGGAACATCGCTGCCGAGCGAGGCAGCCACGGCGGCGAGATCCGCGTCGGCAACGGGGAGCCGCCACAACCGGGAGAGCAGGCGGAGCGTTACCGCGGCATCCGCGCTCGCGCCTCCGAGGCCGGCCCCGACCGGAATACGCTTCTGGAGGAGCAACCGCGCCCGCGGCTCGACGCCGAGCCTTTCCGCAAGCGCGAGCGCTGCCTTCGCCACCAGATTCGATCGGTCGGCCGGGACCTCGGGGGGCTCGCAGGCGAGCGAAAACTCCGAGGCCTCCTCCGCTTCGATCGTGTCGGAGAGATCGATCGTCACCAATCGGGACCGGATCTCGTGGTATCCGTCGGACCGACGCGGGCCGACGCGCAGCTCCCGGTTGATCTTGGCCAGCGCTTCCGCGCGCGCAATCCGGGGCCGGGTCAAGGAGCGGCCTCGCGGGACAGAAGCCTCAGCCGGAGCTTGCTCCCCGTCCGCTTCTCCTCGATGTCGATCCGATCGGGCCAGGGACTCCGGGACCCGGAAAACCGCGCCTCGAGCTCCCCTTCCGGCCGCTGGATTCGTAGAGATATCAGCTCGCCCCGGCCGACGTCGAAGACTCCGTCGACGGGCTCCTCTCCGGCCCAGCGCAGCAGGACTTGCGCACCGCTCTCTCCCACCACCGCGGGAGCCTCGCCCGACCAGGTCCCGGCCAGGACGGCCCGCAACTCCTGCGGCGGCAGCCGAACGGGCTGGAGCTTCTCTCCCCGAAGCTCCCCGTTGACATACGTCGCGATCGGCGATCCGAAGGGCCCCGCCAGAGTGCCCTCGACGAGCTCGCCGCGCAGACGCACCGCGAGCGTCCCGTGGTTGCTCAGGAGGCCTTGCGAGAGCGCCGCGTCATAGAGCAGATTTGCGTCCCCTCGACTCTCGGGTCGAGAGGCCGCGGCGTTCCAGGCTTCGAGCGCGCGAGCGGCCCGCGCTGCCGGCATCGGCGCGAACGCGCGCGCGCCGGAAGAAGCGCAGGCGCCGCTGAAGAAAAGGGCGACGAGGGCTGAGGTGACGCCGAGCCCGTGACCGTATCGGCACCGGGCCGCCCGTGGCTCCCGCACGAGGGCGACGCCCGCGTTCACCGAGTCGATCCGCGATCAGCGGCCCGTGAGTCGGGCTCGCGACTGCGAGAGCTTCTGGCGGATCTTTTCAGGCTCTTCGGGCTTCAGGGTCAGGGCCCGCTCCCAATGGGCGATGGCCTTTTCCATGTTTCCCTCTCGAGCCTGGAGGTCGCCCAGGTGTTCCTCGATGGTGGGGTCGTCCGGCTCGCGCCGGTGCGCCTCCAGAAGGTTGCGCTGCGCCGCCTCGAGCTTGCCCAATCGGAAGCACGCCCAGCCGAGCGAGTCGAGGAAGGCGCCGTTGCGCGGCTCGCGCGCCACCGCCTTCTGGATCAGCGCGTAGGCCTCCTCCAGGTGCGTGCCCTTGTCCGCCCACATGTAGCCCAGGTAGTTCTGGGCCGCCGCGTCATTGGGCCGCTCGATCAGAAGCTTGCGAAACGCGTCCTCCGCTCCGGAGAAGTCGCCCGCGCGCTCGAGGCTCGACCCGAGCCGGAAGAGCATCTCCTCGCTCTCCGGAAAGCGGGTTGAGCCTTCGCGCGCCACCCGGGCCGCCGAGGCGAATTGCTTCAGGCGCGCGTACGCATCCGCCGCCGCCAGAACGCGCTCGGGATCCTCCGACGCCGCGAGCCCCGAGAGCATCTCCTCTCCCTTTTTCGCGTCGCCCGCCTTGACCGTGAACTCCGCCACGTCCGCGGTCCAGTCCGGGTCGCGCGGCTGCAGAGCGGACGCCGCCTGCGACTTCCCGAGGCCGGCGGCGAAGTCCTCCGTCTCCCGGTAGACACCGAGCAGAATCCGTAACGCCCGCGGCTCGACGTCGGACCCGGCCACCGCCAGAGGCTCGAGAATCTTGCGGGCCGCGGCATAGTCCTTTCGCGCGAAAGCCAGGAACCCGAGCTCGGTCAGGGTGGTCCGCTTCGATTGCGATTTCTTCGGATCGTCTCCGGCTCGCTTGAGCAGGTCGTCGAGGATCGCCGAGGCCTCGTCGAACCGCCGCTCGCGGATGAGCTCCGAGGCCAGGGCGCGCGCCGTCGTGTCGTCCTCCGGGTCGGCGTCCCGCAGTCCGCGCAGGATCTTCTCCCCTTCGGGCACGTCGCCCTTCTCGAACAGCACCTGTGCGAGCAGCCGCCGGATGGCGCGATTCTCGGGTCGGCGAGCCGCGAGCTGGCGCGCGAGCTTCTCCGCCTCTGCGAACCGCCCCGCGCGCGCCAGATCCAGGGCGACTCGCTCGTCGATCGCTCCGTTATCCGGATCGGTCTTCTGCAGCGTCCGCAGGAGGGTCAGCGCGTCGTCGAGCCGGTCCTGGTCCTCGTACAGATCGATCAGGGCGGAGGCGATCTCTCGATCGCCCGGGTTGGCTTCGTAGAGATCGCGATACAACTCTTCGGCTTCTCGCGGCCTTCCACTCCTCGCCTTCGCCTCGGCGGAGAGGCGCATCAGGGCGGGCTGCCGGCGCGACTGGGGAACCTCGTCCAGAATCCGGGCGGCCTGCGCCGGGTTGCCCTTGACGAGAAGCGCCCGAGCCAACGCCGCAGCCGTCGCGGGATCGCCCGGAGCAAGGTCGTTGGCCGCCTTCAGCTCTGTGATCGCGGCGTCGAGCTGCGAGGGATCCCGCTCCGCGGCGGCGAGCTCGAGCGACCCCAGGAGCCGGTGCCCCTCGGGGAGCTGCGAATCCAGACGCACGGCCTCCTTCGCCTGCCGCAGGGCCTCGTCGGACACGTTCAGATCGCGCAGCAGCTGCGCATACTCGAAGCGGACGACGGCGTCGTCGGGCAGCTTCTGGATGACCTTGCGATACAGCTCGAGCGCCTCCTGGAACCGGCCGTCGCCCAGCGCGGCCCGGGCGCGCAGAAAGAGACGACGACTCTCGACGGCAGGGTCGGGCTGTTCGGCGCCGACGGCGACGCCGAGGATCGCGCACGCCGCGATCGCGGCGAAGAGCTTCTTCACCGGCACAATGTAGCATCCTCGGCCCGCGGGCGCCCGGACGCCGGAGTCGCCGTGCGGCTCCCGGGATATGCTGCCCTGGCTCGAGGAGACCCGATGAATTCGCGTTGCCTGCCTACCACCGCGGCCGTCGCCACTCTTCCGGGTGCCTCGGACGTCGTCTCTTGGAACCCGGTGCCGAGGCTCGGTTTTCCACGGCCGCTCTTGGCTCTCCGGAGATGAGTTCCCCCTGAAGCTGCGACCCCTCGTTTTGAAACGGACGCCGGATGAGAAGATTACGATTCTCGACGCGCTTCGCAGCGCCCTTTGAAGGGAGGACTCTGACGCTCATTGACTCATTGACTCGCGCCGCCGGCGGCAACACAGCCTGGCTGGCGGGTCGCCTGAGCGATAAAGGGAAGGCATGACACGAGTGGGACAACTCCTGGTCCGGGCGGATTTCGTCACGGAGAACCACCTGGCCCGAGCGCTCGGAGTACAGCATTTCGCCGGGGGCCGGATCGGAACGTTGCTCCTCGAGCGGGGAGCCCTGCACGAAGACGACCTCGGCCGCACCCTGGCCGAGCAGCACGGCTGCGAGTACGTGCCCTGGCCGACCCTGAGCAACGTGGCTCCGGCGGCCATCGCCGCCCTTCCGGCGAAGTTTGCGATCCGCCACTGCGCGGTGCCCTACGACCGCGGCGAAGGATTCTTGCGGATCGCGCTGCGCGATCCCTCGGATCTCCGGATCTTGGACGAGCTCTTCTTCGTCACCGGCCGCAAGATCATCGCCGGCGCCGCGCCCGAGGTGCGCATATTCCAGGCGCTCGAAAAGTACTACGGCGAGCGGCGCACGCCCCGCTACGCGATCCTGGCCGAAAAGCTCTCGCGCCTGTCGAGCCGGCCCACGGGCCGGGCCGCCGGTCCGCCGCCTCCTCCCGACTTCTTTCCGGACTCGCCCTCGCGCCCCGCCAGCGCCTCCCGTTCGCTCGGGGGCGCGGAAGGGGGCAACGCCGGGCTCCCCGTGGTGAAGATGCCCGATGCCCCCCTGACGCCCTGGGCTCCGATCGTCCCGGCGCCCGGAACCTCGGTTGCCGAGGACGAGGAAGAGGTGATCCACTGGGAGGAGCTGTCTCCGCCGTCGCTCTGGATTCCATCGCCGATCCCGGCGCCGAAACCGGAGCCCGTCGCCCCGCCGCAGGCGCCGTCCGAGAAAGTCGCGCCCGTTGCAGCCGCGCCGATCGAGGTGCCGGCGCCCGTTCCAGTCGCAGAGACGAGGGTCCCTGAGCGGCTGGTGCCTCCACCTTCGCCGCCCGAGGCGCCCATCGAGGTGATCGCCGAGATCGCTCCGCCCGCACCGATTCCGGCCGCGAAGGCTCCGAGGCCGCTTCCCCCGGCCCCTCCACCCGTTCCCGCCGTGCCGCGCACACCGCTCCCGGCGCCGGCCGGGGCCACGAGGCTGGCCTCCGAGATCTTCGATTTCCCCGAGGTGCTGGCGGCAACGGATCGCTCCATCGCGGTAGCCGAGACCCTCGGCGCTCTGTCGCGACGCTTCCGGAGAGCCGCCCTCTTCGGCTCGAAGCCCGATCGCATTCTGGGGCTGGCGGGCGCCGGAACGGCCGTCGATTCGTCCAAGCTCGCCGCGATCGAGATCCCGTGGAGCGAGCCTTCCGTTTTCCTGAACGTGCGCCTCTCGCACGCCTTCTATCTGGGAGCGCTGCCACCGCTCCCCCGTCATCGGCTGATCGCCGAGGCGATGGGGAAGTGGACGGAAGAGTGCGTCGTCCAGCCCGTCTGGATCAAGGACAAACCGGTCGCGTTCCTGTACGCCGAATTCGACCCGGACCGGGGCGCGACACCGATGGACCTCGCCTACTTGCGGGGCCTCGCCCAGGCTGCGGCCACGGCCCTGGCCGCTTCCATCCGCTCCAAGAGGGGACCGTAATATAATCCGCGAGCACTCCGGAGGAACAATGATCAAGGCGGACATCGTCGATCTCGTGGTCGATCGCGCGGCCATCCCGCGGGCCAAGGCCGCCACCGCGGTCGAGACCGTCATCGAGTCGATGCGTTCCGCGCTCGGCGCCGGCGACCGCATCGAGCTGCGCGGTTTCGGGGTCTTTCAGGTCAAGCGCCGCAAGAGAGGCATCGGCCGAAACCCGAAAACCGGCGTCGAAGTGACGATTCCACCCGGCAACACCATTCGCTTCAAGCCGGGCAAAGACCTGCGCGACCTCCAGTAGGCGACCGGCGTGCCTCCGCCTCGGATTGGGGAGCTGCTCGTCGCCGAAGGCTTGCTGACTGCGGCGGCGGTGAACCGAGCTCTCGGTTTCCAGAGGTCCGCCGCGCCGCGCGTCAAGCTCGGCAGCATCCTTCTCACCTGGGACTTGATCGACGAGGGCAACCTGCTCAAGGCCCTCGCGGCGCTCCACCGCTGCGAGGCCGTGACCGGCGACATGCTGGCCTCCGCGCCCGTCGAGGTGGTCCAGATGCTCCCCGCGGCGCAAGCGATCCGCTTGAACGCAGTGCCGTACGCGCTCGACAAGTCCCGGATCCGAGTCGCCTTCGTGAATCCTTCGGACATCGGCTCGATCGACGAGGTCTCCGCATTCACCGGACACGTCTGCGTTCCCGGCGTGGTCACGGAGCTACGGCTGCTGCAAGCGCACCGGCGCTTCTATGGGCGAGCGATCCCGCTCGAACTGCGCCCCGTCATGCCCCGAATGGAGCCGGCCAGGCCAACGGGCACGGCGGTCCCGGAACCTCCCGCCACCTTTCGTCCAACGGCGACCTCCATGACCGGCAGGTCCGCCGCAAGCGCGTCGCCCGCCGAGCCACTCGCGATCACGATCCCGGACCTTCCAATCCCCCCGGCTCCTTCGGCGGGCCGGCGGGAAACGCCCGCGCCGGGAGCCGAGACCGCAACGCCGGCTCCCACGCGGAAGGCGGAGTCTCCCGCCGCACCCGCGCCTGCGCGCGTGACCGACGCGGAGAAGAACGCCTCCGCAATGTGGCTCGTCACCCCGGTCATCCCGCCGCAGAGCGAGGCCGTTGAGGGGATGTGGTCCCACGCCGCCGTTGCGCCGGTACCCACAAACGACGTTGGAGACCAGGCGCTCGCAGCCGTGCCCCTGCGTTTCCCGCGCGCGATTCTCCTGGCGGACCGCGACGGCGTTCTCGCCGCCTGGCGTGCGAGGGGACTGAATGCCAGAGCGTTAGAGGCGATCCGGATTCCACTCACGCCACCGTCCGTCTTCGCCTCGGTCGCGCAATCGGGAGCACCGCACTTCGGACGCGTCGATCCGGAGCTCTGGCCGGAACCGCTCTTCATACTCCTCGACGGATCCCCACCCTGCGCAGTCTTCCCGGTGCAATCGGGGAGCCACGTCGTCGCCCTGTTGTACGCGGACCGCCGCGGCGCCCCGATGAAATTCGAGGATACGGCGCTGCTCGCCCGCGCAGCCGCCGACATCGCCGCTCTGCTTGCGCGTGTGCCGCGCAGACGCGCGCATTGACCGGTCGAAGTCTGCGCGGACGCCCCGCCGGCGTGAGATAAAGGGGGTCGATGGAAGGTCTGCTGCCGCCGGATCCCTTCGCCCTCCCGCCTCCCCGCCGTCTCCTCGAGCATCCTCTGGTTCATCTGGCGCTGCTGATCGCGACCTTCTTCACAACGACCTATTTCGGCGGCCGGATTTTTCGGTCGGATCCCCGCGGCGGCTTCTGGGACGGCCTCGCCTTCTCCCTTCCCCTCCTGTTCATCCTGGGCGTTCATGAAATGGGCCACTACGTGACGTGCCGACGCTATGGTCTTGCCGCCACGCTTCCCTATTTCTTGCCGGCGCCCATCCCGACCCTCATTGGAACCTTCGGCGCCCTCATACGCATCAAGGAGCCCATCCGCGACAAGCGCGCCTTGATCGACATCGGAGCCGCCGGACCGCTCGCCGGTTTCGCCGCCGCAATTCCGTTTCTCTTCTATGGGGTCACGCACGCCGTGCCCATTTCCGGCTCGAGCCCGCCGGGCACGATTCTCTTCCACTATCCGCTGGCCGTCCGCCTCGCGCAGAAGTGGACCGGCACGGGGCAGTACACGAGCGCCGCCGTGCGCGAGCACCCCATGTTCATGGCGGCCTGGTTCGGGCTGCTCGTCACGGCCCTCAACTTGCTGCCGATCGGACAACTCGACGGCGGACACGTGCTGCGCGCCGCCGTGGGCCGCCGACAGCCTTGGATCTCCTATGCCGTTCTTATCGGAGCCGCAGCGACCGCCTTCGTTGGGCCGACCTGGGCCTTCTTCGGCCTGTTCGCGGCCCTCTTCATCGGCGTCAAGCACCCGCCGGTCGAGAACGAAGACGAGCCGCTCGACTTGCGACGGATCGTGCTGGCGCTCCTCTGCCTCGCCGTTTTCCTGCTCTGCTTCGCCCTCGTACCGATCGAATTTACCTGAACCGCCGAAGCCCGTCTTACGGCACCCGGTTCACGGTTCCCGGCGTCCCGGGGGCAGATCGATCCAGAAGGTTGCCGGGCCCGCGTTGACGAGGGAGACGTCCATCATCGCTCCGAAGACGCCTTTCTGGACGGGTAGGCCGAGCATCGCAACGACGCCCGCGAAGTACTCGTAGAGTGGCTCGGCCTCTGCCGGCGGCAGTGCCCGCTCGAACCCCGGGCGGCGCCCGCGCGACAGATCCGCGGCGAGCGTGAACTGCGAAACGACCAGAACCGAGCCTTCGACTTCCGCAACGGCGCGATTCATCTTCCCGGCCTCGTCCTCGAAGATCCGTAGCCCCGCGACCTTGCGCGCCGCCTCCTCCGCAAGAACCCCGTCGTCTCCCTTCTCGAGGCCGAGCAGAACGAGAAGGCCCTTGCCGATGCTTCCCACCGTTTTTCCCTCGACGAGAACCTCGGCACGTGAGACACGCTGGACCACGAGCTTCATCGCGGCCTCCGCCAGGCGACCCGCTTCAACTCCGCCGGCTCAGGGGCGCCCAGCAGCTGCGCGCAGGCCCAATAGACCGCGGTGCCGGCGAGGATCAGGCCCGCGAGCGTCAGGGCGGCGGGTAACCCTCGCAGAGATGCCGGGTCGATGGCCCGCTCCGCGAGCGTGAGCCCCGCCCCCATGAGAACCGACGCGACACTGATGCGGGCGAGGGAGCGAGCCATCTCGCGGCCGCGGAGGCGGCCTTCCCGGCGCCGCAGCGCGCCGATCAGGATCGCGACATTGACGCCGGCGGCGACCGAAGCCGAAAGCCCGATCCCCGGCAGGCCCATCGCGGGGACGAGAAGGAAGCACCCGAGAAGAAAGACCAGGCAGTCCGCCAGAGCAGCCAGCACCGGCAGGCGCGTCTCCTTGAGCGCATAGAAGGCCGGCACGACCACACGCACCGTGGCGAAGAAGAAAAGCCCCACCGAAAGCGTGGCAAGGACGTCCGCCGTTGCGCGCGTGTCGGCCGAGCGAAACTCACCCCCCTGCAGCAGGACGCGCAGGATCGGAACGCGCAGCACGATCAGGCCGACGGCTGCCGGAAGCGTAACGAAGGCAATCAAGCGCAGGGCGAAGGCGAGCGTCGTCTTGAACTCCTCCCGGTCCTTCGCCAGGGCCTGTCGCGCGAGAAGCGGTAGGATCGCTGTCGCGAGGGCCACTGCGAAGCCTCCCAGGACGAGCTCCTTGAGGCGGTTGGCGAAATAGAGACGGGAGACATTGGAGGTCCCAAGCTCTGTGGCGAAACGCGTCGCGAAGGTCAAATTGATCGTGTTGATTCCATAAGCAAAGAGCCGCGGCGTCATGAGCAGGAGCACCGACCGCACATCCGGGTCCCGCCAGCCCAGGGCGGGCCGCCCCACGGCGCCGAGCCTCTTCAACTGAGGCCACTGCACGGCCATTTGCAATACGCCTCCGGCCAGAACACCGGCCGCGAGCGCGTAGGAGGGCTCGCGCAGCCGCGGGGCGAGGAAGAGAGTCGTTAGGATGAAGCCCACGTTCATGAAGATGGGGGCGGCCGCAGAAACGGCGAAACGGCCGTGGGCGTTCAGGACTCCCTGAAAGAGCGCGGCGATCGAGACGAGAAAAATGTAGGGGAAGATCCAGCGGTTCAAGGACACGGCGAGCGCAAACTGCCAGGGATTGTTCCGGAAGTCGTGGGCGAGCAGATCGACGAGCACGGGCGAGAAGACAATTCCGGCCACCATGAGCCCGGCGAGCAGGAACGCAAAGGTCCCGAGCGCCCGGCCGACGAAGGCGCGCGCCTCCCTCTGGCTGCGGGAGGCTTCGATCTGCGCGTAGACCGGGATCAAGGCCGAAGACATCGCGCCTTCGCCGACGATGTCCCGCAGCATGTTGGGGATACGCCATGCCACGATGAAGGCGTCCGTGCGGGCGCTGGCTCCGAAGAAGAGCGCCACGATCTTCTCCCGCAGGTACCCGGTCAGACGCGACAGGAGCGTGAGCGGAGTGATTGCGGAAGCCGATCGCACCAGTCGGCCATGCGTCTCGTCGGTCTGGCTGGAGGACATGGAGTGCGCGAATTGTACCGGGGTCGCAATCCGGGGACCGAAAACCGAAAGGGATTCGCCGGTTCGCTCCGTTCACGGTTCACGCCCTTCGATCGGACCTCATCTGTCCGGCCGGATCGGTATTAGTCTCTTGAGCACCTGAAAGGAGGGCGAACACATGGCCAGCGTCAACAAAGTGATCTTGATCGGAAATCTGGGCAAGGACCCCGAGATCCGCACCACCCCGCAGGGAACCTCGCTCGCGCGTTTTTCCGTCGCCACGACGACGACGTGGAAGGACAGCTCGGGAGCGAAGCAGGAGCGGACCGAATGGCACGACGTCGTCGCCTGGGAGCGTCTGGCCCAGATCTGCGGCGAGTACCTGCACAAGGGGAAAATGGTCTACGTCGAGGGAAGCCTGCAGACGCGCAGCTGGGAGGACCAGGCCGGGCAGAAACGCTACAAGACGGAGATCAAGGCTTCCAACGTCGTGATGCTTTCGCCCCGCGACGCCTCGCGGGCGCCCGGCGCCGCAGTGAGCGCGGGCCCGAGAGAGGTCAGCGAGGTCGCCGAGACGCCGAGCTACGACGACGACGTTCCGTTCTAGACGCTCCGCCGGCCTGCTTGGGGGGCCGCCCGGCGTAGAGTTCGGCGATCGCGGCAACGAGCCGCGGCAGCGGCCGAGGGAGCCCTGCCGCTCGCCGAACCCGAAGAAGGTGGCGCTCGTACGCGTCGAGGCGTGAACCCGCTTCCGTCCGCCGCCGCGCGGGCACGTTCTCCTCGACAGCCGCAACGCACTCCGGGTACTCCTCGACCCGGCTGCACACGAAGAGCAGGTCGCACCCCGCCCGGCAGGCCAGCACGCAGCGCCGCGGCAGGTCCCCGAAGGCCGAGAGCGCGCCCATCTCGAGATCGTCCGAGAACGCTGCCCCGCCGAAGCTGAGGCTCCCCCGCAAGAGGCGATGCGCGACCGCGCGTGAAAGGGACGCGGGCGTGCCGTCGGGGCCCGCCGCGTGCGAGACCATGACTGCTCGCGCGCGCCGGTGCGTCCGCCGAAACGGAGCGAGGTCGAGCTCGCGCTCCTTGCGGTTGTCCGGAATCCGAGGAAGCTCTTTGTGCGTGTCGAGTGTGGCTCGCCCGAGCCCCGGGAAGTGCTTGACGCATCCCCCCACGCCTCGCGAGTGGAGGCCCGCGAGAAAGGCATTGCCCGCCCGAGCAATTCTTGCCGGGTCCCCGGATACGCAGCGGTCGCGCAACACCTCGGCGGAGGCTCCCGCCAGTCTCCGGTCCACAACCGGGGCAAGATCCACAGAGATGGAGAGACGCGCGCAGGCTTCTCCCGCGAGCTCTCCCGCCTCGCGCGCCGCGCCCCGCTCCGCCGCCTCGCGAAACGAGATCGAGGGGCCGAAGAGTCCGCGCAGGCGATCCACGGGACCTCCCTCCTGATCGAGAAAGACGAGGAGGCCCCGGCCGCGGATCTCCCCGACGAGCGCTTCCGTCTGCGTGACCGTTTCGATGTTGCGGCGAAACAGGATGACGCCCCGCGGCGGATGGCGGTCGAGAATCCCCCGCTCTCGAGCGGTGATCGAGGCGCCCGACAGACCGACGCCGAAGAGGTGCCCGGTCACCCCGAGCCCTTGATCCGCTCCTGCAGCGCCGCGAGCAACGAGAGCGCGGCGATCGGCGTGAGCCGGTTGACGTCGGCCTCACGGAGCTTCTCTAAGGCCAGCTCCTCCTGCGCCGTGAAGAGCAGCATCTGCCCCTCCCCCGCGCTCTCCCCCTGCCGCCGCGCCAGGACGGGCGCTCCCTTGACGTCGAGTTCCTGCTTCTCGAGATTCCCGAGAATCTCCCGCGCGCGCCCCGTCACCGCGATTGGCAGGCCCGCGAGCTCCGCGACGTGGATCCCGTAGCTGCGATCGGCCGAGCCCGGGACGACCTTTCGCAGAAAGAGGACCTTCCCGTCGATCTCCTTGACCGCCATCGTCGCGTTGACGACCGCCGGCTTGACCAGCGCGATCTCCGTCAGCTCGTGGTAGTGCGTCGCGAAGAGGACGAACCCGCTCTTCTCCGGCGTGTCGTGCAGGTACTCAACCAGCGCCCAGGCGATCGAAAGGCCGTCGAAGGTGGACGTTCCGCGCCCCACCTCATCCAGAATGACGAGAGACCGGGACGTGGCCTCCCGCAGGATCGCGGCCGATTCGAGCATTTCGACCATGAACGTCGATTCGCCCCGCGAGAGGTGATCGGAAGCGCCCACCCGAGTGAAGATCCGATCGACGATCGACATCTCGATCGACGCGGCCGGCACGAAGGAGCCGGCTTGCGCGAGGAGCACGGCGGTCGCCACCTGCCTCAGGTAGGTCGACTTGCCTCCCATGTTCGGTCCGGTCACGATGAGCAGGCGCTTTTCGGGGGAGAGGTCACAGTCGTTCGGGATGAACGGCTCCTCCCGCCGCAGGGCTTCGACCAGCGGATGACGGCCGTCGACGATCCGCAGTCGCGGTGTCGGGCAGAGGCGCGGCCTCACCCAGCCGCCGGTCGCGGCCGCCTGGGCAAGCGACGCGGTTCGGTCGAGCTCCGCCACCGCCGTGGCGGTCCGCGCGACCCGCTCGGCGCCTTGGGCGAGTTGGCCGAGCAGCTCCCGGTAAAGCCGCTCCTCGATAACGCTCAAGCGATCCTCGGCACCGAGGATCCTCTCCTCGAGATCCTTCAAGGCGGGTGTAACGAATCGCTCCGCGTTGGCGAGCGATTGCCGGCGGATCCACTCCGGCGGCACGCGGTCCCGATGCGCGCGGCCGACCTCGAGCGAATAGCCGAAGACGCGGTTGTAGCGCACGCGCAGGCTCGAAATGCCGGAGCGCTTCTTCTCCTCGGCCTCGATCGCGAGCAGCGCCCCCTGTGCGTCCCGCCGCAACCGCCTCAGCTGCGCCAGCTCCGGGTCCGCCTCGTCGCGAATCACGCCGCCCGCCGAGGCCAACGCGGGCGGTTCGGGCATCAGGGTCTTTTCGACGAGGGCCACGAGGTCGTGCGTGTCGGGGATCCCATCCGCAAGATCCCGCAACCGAAGGGACCGCAGCGGCGCGGCGGAGGCGAGAACCGCCGGGACCGCCTTCAGACCGGCTGCCCACGCCTCCACATCGCGCGGCCCGGCCGTGCCCATCGAGATTCTCCCGAAACGCCGCTCGAGGTCCCCCACCCTGTCGAGCGCTGCCTGCATGGCCTCCCGCACGCCCTCCGCACGGACGAGCTCCTCGACCGCGTCCCAGCGCGCTTCGAGCTCCATGGGGTCGGTCGAGGGGCGGGCCAGCGTGTCGCGCAGCGCCCTGGCCCCGAGCGGAGTGCGTGTCCGGTCGAGAATGGCGCAGAGGCTGCGGGAGGGCTCCCCCTCGGAAGACTCGAAGACCTCGAGTGTGCCAAGCGCCGAAGCGTCGAGGCTCATCCGCTCGCCAAAGCGCAGCGGCGCCGCGGGGCGGACATGCACGAGCGCGTTCGGGCGCAGCTCCCGAGCGTACGCAAGAGCCGCGCTGGCCGCTGCACCGCCCGGCCCTTCGAGGCCTGCCGCCGCTCCCGGCTCCTGCCGCGGCGCCGCCGAGAACCACTGCGGAGAACGGCGGGTTTCCGCCGCCCCCCGCGACGCGGGAAGCGCGGCTCCCTCCGGCAGCAGGACTTCCCGCGGACGATAAAGCGCGAACAGGTCGGCGATGCGATCGGCGGGCACGCAACCCGCCTGGAAGAGACCCGTCGAGAGGTCCAGGAAGGCTGCCTCCCAGTCACCGTCGCGCGGAACCAGGACCGCCAGGTACGAGGCCTGCCCAGGCTGGAGCGAATCGGGGTCGAGCACCGTGCCGGGCGTCACGATCCGCGTGATGTCCCGCCGGACGAGTCCCTTGGCCGCACGGGCATCCTCGACCTGGTCGCAGACGGCGACCTTGCGGCCCGCCGCGACGAGCCGGGCGATGTGGTGGTCCGCGCTGTGGTACGGCACGCCGCACATCGGCGCCTCGATGTCGGAGTCTTTGTGGCGTGCCGTCAAGGCAATGCCCAGCAGCGGAGCCGCCTCGCGGGCGTCCTCGAAAAACATCTCGTAGAAGTCGCCCATGCGATAGAAAAGGATCGCGTCCGGCACGCGGCTCTTCATCTCGAAGTATTGCCGCAGCATCGGAGTGGCTCGGGCCGGCAGGGAGCTCACGCGTCTGCTAGCATAAAACAGGAGAAGGGGATTGGCGGACGAGGCCGAGCTGCTCGCGATCGACACCGCGAGCCCCTTTCCCGCGGTCGTTCTGCTCGCCCGCGGGAGGGTGTTTGAAGAGCGCCTTCCGGCGGACCGCCGGGCTTCGGAAGAGTTGCTGCCAGCGGTGCGGCGCTGCCTGACCCGCGCCGGCGCGAGGCTCGACGGCTTGTCGCGCCTCGCCGCGTGCGCCGGGCCCGGCTCCTTCACGGGGCTGCGCGTCGGCCTTTCGACCGCCTGGGGCCTCTCTCGAGCGACGGGAATCCCGCTCGAAACGCTGTCCACGCTCGAAGCGATGGCGGAGGCGTGGCGCGGCAACGGCCCGGGGCCCGTGTGGACGGCCCTGGACGCGGGAAGGGGCGAGGTCATTTACCAGCATTTCAGCCTGGAGGGACCGCGGGCGCTCGCCCGAAGCGCTCCCCTGCGGGCAAGTCGCGCGGAGGCGGCATCGGCCGCACGCGGCTCGGATCTTGTGGCGCTACCCGCGAACCTCGTCGCTCCTGACGGCCCGGCGCTGTCCATCTCGCTCGCCCACGCCCTGGCGCTGGCGGTTTCGCGCGCGCCGCGGCCGACCGCATCCGGTTCGCCGGAGCCAATGTACTCGCGAGCCAGTGCCGCGGAGGAAAAGCATGGCGCTGCGTAAACCGGATACGCACGACTACCATCTCGCGACCGTCGAGCCAGGGCACCTGGACGAGATCGCTCGGATCGAGCGGGACTCCTTTCCAGTGCCCTGGAAGCGCGAGTTTTTCGAAACCGAGCTTTCGGAATCCTTCCGATACGCGCGCGTGCTCGTCCGTCCGGAGGGGCCGCCCCCGATCGTGGGGGGATATCTCTTCGCCATCTCGCTTTACGACGAGTTCCACATCAACAAGATAGCCACGGACGCGCGGCTGCGCCAGCTCGGCTATGGACGGATGCTGCTCGAGGACGCTCTGGCGCGGGCCCGCGCCGTCCGAGCGGCGGCCGTGACCCTGGAGGTCCGCGTTTCGAACACCACGGCCCGGGAGTTCTACCGTTCCTACGGATTTCGCGAAGCCTATCGGCGAAGAGCGTATTACCAGGATGGCGAAGATGCCTTCGCCATGGTCCTGCCGATCGACCCCCTGCCAACGGATGAAACGATCCCCAACCGCCGCTAGTGTTTTGAAACAAAAGCCACCGCACGACCCGGTCTCGTCGGCGTGGCCCCCTGGCGGCCCATGGGCCATGGAAACGCCGCTTCCCTTTTTCCACATGCTGCTAGACTTCCGCCGTGACCCGCCCGTTTCTTCCCCGCCCCGAACCCAACAAGAAACAAAGGAGGAAAGAGCGATGAGCCAAATCCATTCGGAGGACTTGACGGAGTTGGATTCGGAATACCGCCGCCTGGTCGAAGCGCACCGCGATCATGAGCAGCGGCTCCAGGCCCTCGCCGGCAAGCCCCGCCTTTCCGAAGAGGAGGAGATCGAGGAAAAGCGCCTGAAGAAGGAGAAGCTCCTTCTGAAGGACCGTATGGAGGTCATCGCCCGAAGTCACCGCGGCGGGGTCACCCACTGAAGATCCCGATTGCGCGGGAGGGTTGGCCCTTCCTTGCCGTGGCGCTCGTGGCCGCGGCCGCCGCCCTCCTGGCCGGGCAGCCGGCGCTTGCCGGCGCTTGCCTGGTAATCCTGGTTTTCCTGCTCCAGTTTTTTCGGGACCCGGAGCGGGTTCCCGAAGGAGGCGAGGAAACGATCGTCTCGCCGGCCGACGGCACGGTCCTCTCGTTGGACCCCGCTCCGGAGGCGCCCGCCGGCGCGGCGCGGCGCATTTCGGTGTTCATGTCGGTCTTCAACTGTCACGTCAATCGCTCGCCCATCACCGGGCGCCTGACGCACCATGCCCACACCGCCGGCCGGAGAATGGCCGCCTTCGACGACAAGGCCTCCACGGAAAACGAACAGAATCGCATCACAGTGGCCGGCCCGCGCGGCAGCGTCACGTTCAAGCAGATCGCCGGAGCTCTCGCCCGGCGGATCGTCTTCTACCCGACGGTCGGGTCGGACCTGCTTCGAGCGCAGCGGATCGGCATGATCAAGTTCGGCTCACGCGTGGATCTCTTCGTGCCCGACGATGCCGAAATTCTGGTGCAAAAGGGCGCCAAGGTCCGAGCCGGGGCAACGGCGCTGGCACGGTGGAAATGAGACGAGGCCGTCCGGCTTGCGACCCGGCTCACCGGCCCCCTTCCCGCCTCGCCCCTTGCCCCCCAAACCTACGATGAAGCCTTCGTCGCGCGAACGCCTCTCCCGTGGGGTCTTCGTCCTGCCGACGCTCTTCACCGTCGGAAACCTCTTCTGTGGATACCTCTCCATCTGGGCCTCGATCCGGGGCACGTTCGAGAGCGCGGCGGCTCTGGTCATCGTGGCCGCGGTGCTCGACGCGTTGGACGGCCGCATCGCGCGGCTGACAAACTCGACGTCCCAATTCGGCGAGGAGTACGACTCGCTGGCAGACCTCGTGTCCTTCGGCGTCGCGCCGGCCGTCCTCGCCTACTCTTGGGGGCTCGCCGATTTCCACCGTGTCGGCTGGATGGCATCCTTCCTGTTCGTTGTGTGTGGCTCGATGCGTCTGGCCCGCTTCAATATCCAGACCAAGGTCGTGGACAAGCGTTTTTTCGTAGGACTGCCCATCCCGGCGGCGGCCGCGACCATCGTAACCCTCGTGCTCGCAACCCCCGACGGGCTCGTCTCCCGGGTCTGGATGAGCGGCCTGCTGGTGCTCACGGTGGTCGTCTCCTATCTCATGATCTCGACGATCCGATACCGCTCGTTCAAGGATCTCGACCTGCGGCGGCGCCGGCCTGCCTGGATCCTTCCCTTGATCGCAGCCGTCTTCGTGGTCGTCGGCTTCGAGCCGAAGATCGCGCTGCTCACCCTCGCGTTGACCTTCGCGGCCTCGGGACCGGTCGCAAAGCTCGCGTCGTTCTTACGGCGCAAGCCGAGCGAAGCGCAAGCGCCTCCTCACTAGAATCGCGTTTCGAGAATCCCGGCAGCGGTGTTGGTCGTAGGGGTGGGGCTTGTCCCCGCCCGCGGGCGGCCACAAGGGCCGCCCCTACGGAGTCGGCATGCGGCAAGACTTCGGCTACACGCCCGGAGAGTTCCCTCGTCAGTACCTCACGTCGCCATCGGCGCGTCGGTCCCGAGTCGCGTCCGCCCCGAGGGTCAATGGCCGCGGTGCTTCGGCTTCGAGCCCGGCTTCGATCTTGAAATAGGAGTCGGCGTCGGTGGTGGAGGCGGGGGCGCGATCCAGTCGCCGGCGAGCTCCGTCCCGGCAGCGGCGAGCAGGTGCTGGCGAAACCGGCAGCAATCCGCCGGCGGGCGACCGCGCACCAAGATGGTCGCGTCCTCGATCCGTTCCTTCGGCCCGACGAGCGTCTCGTAGAAGCGCACTCGGGTCGCTCGGCCCGGCGTCACCGCGTGCCCTTCCGCGTCGAAGACTTCATAGCGATCGAAGCCTCCGAGCTGAACGTCTCGGATGTGGCCGGAGGGCACGTCCACCTCTACCCAGTTCGACGTCCGCGAGACGACCGAAACGTGGAAAGACCGATTCTCCGCCGCGATTCGCACACCAGACGCTTCGGCCGTCACGGTGACGTGCAGGTCAGGCTGGAGGGGGCGCCCGAGCAGTACGTCGGAAAGAGCTTCCAGAGTGAAGATTCGCTCGGAGTCCGATGCCCCGTCCAGGACGACCAGGCGGCCTCGCACGAAACGTCGGCCGGCCAGATCCGAGCCGAACCGATAGAGCAGCTCCGAGAGCAGCGGCTGCCGGAAGGAAATCTGGTCGCCGACGCCAAACGTCGAGCCGGCAATCTCGACGGGCGCCGAGGGGCGGAAGATGAAGCCCGAAACCCCCTCCTGGCGGAGCGACAGGTCGTGCCCGAGCGTCACGCGTGCGTCATCGGTCAGCGCTCGCAGGTGCTTCTCGGTCAGCGTTCCGCTGCCGCTTCCGGAAGCGCTCGTCCACTCCCCTCGCGCGCTCGGCGAGTACCCCGACCACCAGGCCTTTCCGAGGGCGTCCGCCGTGACCGGGTCGGCCCCCGCCCCTTCGCCAAAGACGAAGGCCACGAAGCCGTCCACCCCGGATGTCCGCTTCACGAAGTCCTCTCGTTCCTTCTCCGTCGGGGCAAAGCGCAGCGAGCACGTCAGGAATAGGTTGGCCGGCACCCGCGAGCGCAGCTGCGCCGCGAACGTGCCGAAGGTCTCTGACGCGGCCTGCGAGAGGGGCAGATCCAGGTGCACGCCCTCGACCCTGCCGAACGCGGTGCCGTGCGCCGCCAGCAAGCGTTTGAGCTCCTCGCCGATCGACGCGGCGAGCCGATCCCCGGCGACGGGCTCGAGGCTGCCCGTCAATGTCGCGTCGCCTTCGACGATGAGCACGACTGGAGTCGCCGCTAGAGGCCGGGCCGGAGGCGGCGCCTGTGCGACCCTCCAGGCTCCGCCCTCTCGGGCGACACGGAGGGCCGGAAGAAAGACGTGGTTGAAGCCGCCCCGAGCCAGAATCTCCTCGGCCTCTGTCGGATCCGCAGGAAGCCCCGCCGAGAACCAGACGGCGTCGCCGGGCGCAATCGCGCGCGGCCCCACGGACTTCCCGCGCGTGCACGCAATTGCGGCCAGCGTCATCGCCAGGATGACCCCCCGGAGACGGCGCGTCATGGGGTCGCGCTCCGGCTCCCGGCCGGTTCCGCCGACGCGGAGAAGGGCAGATCAAATGTCACGCGAAACCCTCCCTCCCGGCGATTCTCCGCCGAAATCGATCCGCTGTGCTCCTCGACGATCTTTTTTGCGATCGCAAGCCCCAGGCCGGTGCCGCCGCTGCGGGCCGAAAAATAAGGCTCGAAAAGCCGGGGCAGGATCTCCTCCGCGACGCCAGGCCCGTCGTCCTCGACCGTGACCCGCACCCGCCCCCCCTCCCGGACGACGCGCAACGCAATTTCTCCGCCCGAGGGCCCGAGAGCCTCGATCGCGTTTCCGACCAGGTTGGAGAGGACACGGGCGATCAGACGCGGGTCCGCCTCGGCCGTCATCTCCGGGTCGGCACGCAGGCTCCATCGGACCCGGGGGGCGCCGGCGAAGGAGGCCGTCACCTCGCGCGCCACTCGGGCCACGTCCACCGAGCGCTTCTCCGGTCCCGGCAGGCGCGAGTAGTCGGAGAACTCGGCCGCCGACCGTCGCAGCTCCTCGGTCTGCTGCAAGACGTTCGAGACGCACTCTTCGAGCACGCGGTCGAAATCCGGAGATCCGCGCCGCCACACCTCGCGGAGGTGCTCGACCGAGAGACGAATCGGCGTTAGCGGGTTCTTGATCTCGTGCGCGATGATCTGCGCCATCTCCGCCCACGCGGCCAGCCGGTTGGAGCGGACGACGTCCGAGACGTCCTCGATCACCGCCATCCGGTCCCCCTCGCCCCCGAGTGGCAGCGGCACGGATACGATGCGCCATTGCTTCCCGGGATGCGGCTGCACCTCGGCCGTGATGGGTCGCCGGGAGGCCTCGTGGAGGACCGTGCGCACCGCCCGCATCGCGTTGCCCGGAAAGAGTTCATCCACTGACGACGCCTCACGGCTTCCGCCACCCAGAGCGACCGCGGCGGGGTTGGCCAACAGGACGCGGCCCCCCTCGCTGAAGGCCACGACCCCGGCGGTCAGATGCGAGAGCAGCGTCGCCAGCCGCTCCTTCTCCCGCAAGACGGCCTCGGTTTGCGCCTCGAGGCTGCGCGACATCGAGAGGAACGCGCGGACGAGCTCCTTCAACTCCTCGTCGGGCGGCTCGGCCAACCGGGGGGAGAAATCCCCGCGCGCTACGGCGCGCGTTCCTTCGACGAGGTCCGCAACGGGCCGGGCCACCCGCACCGCAAGCCGCCCCGCGATCGCGGCGGAGAGCAGGAAGACGAGCACACTGAAGGCCCATACGGCAGCCGTCAGCTGCGATGCCTCGGCCGCCGCGACCTGCTGCTGGGGCAACAGGAGCAGAGAGAGCAGACCCGGGCTGCTCAGCCCCGGCACTCCCGGGACCGCCGAGAGGGCGGTCGTCACCTCTTCGAAGCGGCTGCCGGCCACACGCCGCGAGCCCTCCTGCTGCCTCGCGCCTCCCAGGCCCACCGAAACATAGACGGTGGCGGGCGAGCGATCGGGTACGAGCCCCGAGGCGTACAGGTCGCGGCGGGAGGTGGCCACGAGCCCCCCGTCGGGTCCGTAGACGGAGAGGTCGTAGCCCACGGCGTTGGCGAGCCACGCGATCAGCGTGTCGTCGAGCAGGCCGAGCCTCCCACGCCCCGCCCCGGCAGAGGGAAGGTAGTCGTCGAGGACACGACGCGCAGTCCCGAGAGCCGTGCGCGCGTGGTCGAGGGTCTCCCGCTGCGAGCGTGTCTCGATCTGCGCGCGGAGGAAGAACGTCACCGCGAAAAGGGGCACGAGAACGCCCAGGACGAAGAGGGCCACTAGCCGCCCGCGGAAGGTCCGCGCCCACCGGGGAAGCAACCCGGACCTCTCTTCGAGAGCGAGCGCCCGGCCGAGAAGGAGCGAGGTGCCCGCCGCGTATACGAGCATGATGACCGGTATCAGGAGCGCCGCGGTGAGCAGGCGGCCGAAAAAATCGGGAACGGGCACGGCAACCAGCCGGTAACCGTCGGGCGACGGACGTACCTCCCCACAGATCTCCTCGCCGCGCACGGAGAAACGCGACTGCACCGGGCGCTCCGCCCGCCGCAGCCGTGCCAGGAGCGCAGGCGACAGGAGCGGCCCTTCGTCCCGCCCCTCGCCGTCCAGGCCATATCGGGCGAGCAGCGGCCGGGGCACATCGGCGCGTTCGGCGCGCGGGCCCAATACGAGGCGCTCGTAGACGCCGATCCGGGGAGGCAGCGGATCCCAGCTCGGCCAATCCGCGACTTCGATGCGAACCGAGCCCCACGCGGCGTCTCCCGACCGGAGAGGGACGCTGCGCTTGACCAAAGCCACGCGAAATCGGTCGATGCGAACGGAGGCGGCCTGCGCCTCCTCCGGAGTTTCTGCCTCTGGAAGAAGGGAAAAGCGGCTGCGCGACCGCCCGAACGCGTCGAAAATCTCGTAGGAAATCAGCGCGCCCGCTTCGGGTCCCTCCGCCCCGTCGCGCCAGATCCGGTAGGCGAGGTCGGACAGGTCGGTCTCCTCAGGAGGCGCCGGAAGGTCCCTTTCCAGATCGAACCGCGCGATTCGGTCCGTTGCCTGCTGCGCGGCGACGACGGCGTTGGTGGAGGGCCGGCTCGGATCCGGGAGCCGGATGGCGGAGGCGACCCGAAAGGCTTCTACCGCGCGGGCGTGCTCGCGTAGCGGCGAGACGACGAGGACGACCAGGAGTGCGGCTCCCGCGAGCAGACGCGGCAATGCAAAGGGTTCCTCACGCCGCTGCCCGACGGCGCCGGCCCAGAGCTCGAAAGCCGCTACGGCGAGCAGGAGCACGGCGGCCGGCTCACCCGCCCCAATGGAGACCCAGGCGAGGCTGCCCACGATGGCCGCTGTCGTGAACAGCACGGCCGCGGTCGGCCATCTGTGAGGAGCCAGCGCCGGCCGCCGTCCCGCGGCCCGAAAGGCGAGGGCCGATACGACGAGGGCGATCAGGCCGGCCAACCCGACGAGCTCCGCCCATCCTCCCTGCCCGACCGAAGTCAGCTCCGGGACGTCGATGCGCGTGGCCGTGACCAGAGACAGAACCAGCAGGCCGTACCCGGCGGCCGTTCGCGGCGCCGCCCGTGTCGGAATCGCGGGGCGGCGCAGTCCGGCCAGTGCGATGGGCGCGCAGGCGACTCCGACCGCCGACGGCCAGATTGAAGCAGATGCGAGTACCCGCGGCTCATCGCTTGCCGACACCGTGAGCGCGAGATACAGAAGCGCCAGGCCGAGACCGGCGCCGGCGGGATTGCGTGATCGCGCGAATCCCGCCAGAGCGGCCAGGACGAGCAGCACCAGGACCGGCCCCCTCCCCGCGTGTGTGTCTCCTGCGGCAGCGGCCGGAGCGGCTCCGACGAAGGCTTCCCCGTCGCGGAAGAGCGCGATCGAGTTGGGCTTCCCGACTGCCCTCCAGGCCGCGGCCTTGCCGCTCAGGCCGAGCGCGGCTCCGAAGTCGGGAGCGCGCACGGGGAATGAGCGCGCCGCGGAGACGATGCCCTCCTGTGAGCCGCCGCCGAGCGAACGCCGGTAGACCAGCGTCAAAGTGGTCGCCGACCAGATCGCCGAGAAACCGTCGGCGGCGGAAAGCTTCGGTACCGGAGACGGCGCCTCGCCCCACCACGCGTGCACGCTGCCGGCGCGGTCCGTCAAGGCGATCCAGCACCCGGGAGGCGCGCCTTCCATCGCCTGGCGCGCCGCGGCAAAGAGCGCGGCCCGGTCCACCGCAATGCCACCTCCGTGCAGGGAGCGCGAGACCTCCGACTTGCCGGAGAAGGATCTCGCGCGAGCGGCGAGATCGTCGGCCGCCCGTGAGAAAGCGTCTTTCAGCGGAGGCGATAGACGGGTCGCGGGGCTCGGCGTTCCCACGCCGATGAGCCACCCGTCCAGCCAGAGGAGAAGAAGCAAGCAGCCGAGAACCGACGCTGCCCGCGTCGACGCCTTCACGGACGGTGCTCGATCCCGCCCCGGCTCGAGATCACCGCAGGAAGGGCAGGTCCACCCCGCGCTCCCGTGCGGCGGCGATCGCCTCCGGGTAGCCCGCGTCCGCGTGACGCATGACCCCCGTGCCTGGATCGGCGCTCAGCACCCGGGCGAGCCGCCGGTCCGCCTCGGGCGTGCCGTCGGCCACGACGACCATGCCCGCGTGAATCGAATACCCGATTCCGACGCCTCCGCCATGGTGAACCGAAACCCACGTGGCTCCGCAAGCGGTGTTGAGAAGCGCATTCAAGATCGGCCAATCCGCGATCGCATCCGAGCCGTCGCGCATTCCCTCCGTCTCGCGATTGGGAGAGGCGACCGAACCGGCGTCGAGGTGATCGCGGCCGATCACGATCGGGGCGCGGATCTTGCCTTCGCGCACCATGCGGTTGAAGAGCAGCCCGGCCCGGTCTCGCTCGCCATAGCCGAGCCAGCAGATCCTGGCCGGCAGGCCCTGAAAGGCCACGCGCTCATGGGCGAGCGTCAGCCAGCGCGCCAGCTGCCGGTCCGCCGGGAAGAGCTCCATCAGCGCCTTGTCCGTCGCGCGAATATCCTCGGGGTCTCCGGAAAGCGCCGCCCAGCGAAAGGGCCCCTTCCCTTCGCAGAAGAGAGGGCGAATGTAGAGAGGGACGAATCCGCCGATCTTGAACGCGTCGTCCACACCGGCCTTCAGGGCCTGCCCGCGCAGATTGTTGCCGTAGTCGAAGACGACAGCACCCCGACGCTGAAGCTCGAGCAGCGCCCGCACGTGGGCCGCCATCGTCGCGTAAGAACGCTTCAAATAGCTCTCGGGGTCCCGCCGCCGCAAGAGCGAGAGATCCTCGTCGGGAGCGCCGCGCGGCACGTATCCGTTCAGCTCGTCGTGCGCGGACGTCTGGTCGGTGATCAGGTCCGGCACGATTCCCCGGGCGAGCAGCCGCTCGAGCAGATCGACGGCGTTGACGCGCACTCCGATGGAGACCGCCTGGCGGGCGTCGCGCGCCTCGAGGGCCCGATCGATTGCACGATCGAGGACGTCCTCGCGCCGATCGAGGTATCGGGTCTGAATGCGCCGGTCGATGCGTTCCGAGTCCACTTCGGCGATCAGGGCCGTCGCGCCGTTCATCGTGGCGGCGAGCGGCTGAGCGCCGCCCATCCCCCCCAGGCCCGCCGTCACGACCAGGCGTCCCTCCAGGTGGTCCTGGCCGAATTCCTTCTTGGCGGCCGCCGCAAAGGTCTCGAAGGTCCCCTGAACGATCCCCTGCGTGCCGATGTAAATCCAAGAGCCGGCCGTCATCTGCCCGAACATCGTCAGGCCCATCGCCTCCAGGCGCCGAAACTCTCGCCCCGTCGCCCAGGCCGGCACGAGGAGGGAGTTGGCGATCAGCACCCGAGGCGCATCCGGGTGAGTCTTGAAGACCCCCACGGCCTTTCCCGACTGGACGAGGAGGGTCTCGTCGGAACGCAGGCGTTTCAAGGCGGCAACGATCGCATCGAAGCATTCCCAGTTGCGCGCGGCCTTGCCCGTGCCGCCGTAGACGATCAACTCCTCCGGCTTCTCGGCCACCTCGGCATCGAGGTTGTTCTCGAGCATCCGGAGGGCCGCTTCCTGCGGCCAGCCGAGACAGCGCAACTCGTGGCCCCGCGCCGCGCGCACGGAGCGGTTTGCGGGCAAGGCCGTCGTCGCCACGCGAAGAGTATATAGACTCGGCTCGATTCTTCGAAGCCCCGCGCTCTAGTCGAGCGAACCGACCACGTCGGCGAAAACGGCGCTCGAAAGAAAATGCCGGGCCGCCTCGAGGTCCGGCGCCAGACGGCGGTCCTCCCGCCAGGCGGGCACGATGCGCCGGAACGCCCGCCGCACACGCTCGAGCGGCGCCGACGAGCGAAGCGGCCGAAGGAATTCCATCGCCTGAAATGCGGCCAGAAGCTCGATCGCCAGGACCCACTCCAGGTTCTCCACGACGCTGGCGAACTTCCGCGCGGCGATCGGCGACATGGAGACGTGATCCTCCTTGTCGGCCGACGTCGGGATCGAGTCCACGGAGGCCGGATGCGCCAGCACCTTACATTCCGAGACGAGGGCCGCCGCCGTGACCTGCGCCATCATCAGACCGGAGTTCAGCCCGCCCTTCTCGACGAGGAATGCGGGCAGCTCCGAGGCCGCCGGGTTCATGAGCTTCTCGATACGCCGCTCGGAGATCGAGGCCAGATCGGCAGCCGCGATCGCGGCGTAGTCGAGCACCAATCCGACCGGGGCGCCGTGGAAGTTGCCGCCGGAAACGATGTCGCCGCGACCCGCGAACACCAGGGGGTTGTCCGTAGCGCTGTTCATCTCGCGTTCGAGGACTTCCCGCGCATGCCGGAAGGCGTCACGCGCCGCCCCGTGCACCTGGGGCATGCAGCGCAGGGCGTAGTTGTCCTGAACGCGTCCGCAGCCGCGGTGCGACTCGCGGATCGCGCTTCCCCCGACCAGCCGCCGGAGGTTGCGGGCGGAGGCGATGGCTCCCGGATGGGGGCGCGCTCCTATGACCCGAGAGTCGAACGCCGCGTCCGATCCCCGCGAGGCATCGAGCG
This sequence comes from Thermoanaerobaculia bacterium, assembly GCA_041481715.1. Classification (GTDB taxonomy): domain Bacteria; phylum Acidobacteriota; class Thermoanaerobaculia; order UBA5066; family Gp7-AA6; genus DATBFU01. Next base: position 25,493 of record JBGPCK010000016.1, read on the forward strand.
TCGCCGCTCCGGTAAGGTCCGCGGTGCGGGCCAGGAAGATCGCGCGGTCAAGCGCCAGGCCACCGACCGCGACACTCATCTGGACGCCGTTGATGAGCGCGAGCCCCTCCTTGGCGCCGAGGACGACCGGGCGCAATCGAGCCGCCGCGAGCGCGCGCCGGGCCGGCAGGCGGCGACCGCGACGGCGAACCTCTCCCTCGCCGATCAGCGCGAGCGCCAGGTGGGCAAGAGGCGCGAGATCGCCTGAGGCGCCGACACTCCCCTGCTGCGGGACCACGGCAAGCAGGTCCGCAGCGAGCATGTCGAGAAGAGCCTCCACGGTCGCCACCCGCACGCCCGAGAACCCGCAGGCGAGCGCGTTGACGCGCAGGGCCATCATGGCCCGCACGGCAGGGTCCGAGAGCGGCTCGCCCACTCCCGCCGTGTGGCTGCGGATCAGGTTGCGCTGCAGAGTCTCGATCTCCTCGGCCGAGATCGCGACGTCGGCAAACTTGCCGAAGCCGGTCGTGAGTCCGTATACCCGATCCTTGCGGCGGACGGCTCGCTCGACCACGCGGCGGGAGGCAGCGATCGATCGACGCGCCGCCGGCGCGAGGACCACGCGAACCTGCCGCTGCGAGACCGAGCGCAGGTCCTCGAGGGTGAGATCCCGTCCCGTCAGGCGGAGGGTTCGCATCGCGCGATTCTAGCCCCCTGCCGGGCCCGGATCTGCACGGCGCGCCGCCGCTGAATTGAGCGGCCGAATCTGATACGCTGCGGCGTTTTTTTGGGGGACCGAAACGCCGTGAGAGTAGCAGCCGTTCTCGGCGGTCAATGGGGAGACGAAGGCAAGGGGAAGATCGTCGATCTTCTGGCCGACCGTTTCCAGATCGTCGCGCGCTACCACGGTGGCCACAACGCCGGGCACACCGTCAAGTTCGAGAACCGCCACTTCGCCTTGCACCTGCTCCCAGCCGGGATCGTCCGGGGGCGCATCGGCGTCATCGGGCCCGGCGTGGTCGTGGACCCCGAAGCGCTTCTGACCGAGATCGGCGCTCTGCGCGACCAGGGAATCCAGATCGGGTCGAATCTGCTGCTCTCCGACCGGGCACAAGTCATCCTTCCCTATCATCGGTTCCTCGACGCGGCCCGAGAGGCCGCCGCGGGCCCATCCAAGATCGGCACGACGCTGCGCGGCATCGGTCCGGCCTACGAATCCGCCGCCGCACGCAAGGGCATCCGGGTCGCCGAGCTCTACCGAGGTGCGACGCTGCGCGATCGGGTCGCGAGCCTCGCGACGGAAACCGGCGCCCTGGCGAGGGCGCTCGGGGCGACCGGCGTGCCGGCCGTCGCCGACGTCGTCGATGCTCTCGAGCGTGCCGCCGAGAAGCTGCGGCCGCACGTGGCCGACACCGGCCGCTACCTAAGGAGCCACGTCGCTGGGGGCGGGACTCTGCTTGCCGAGGGCGCTCACGGCGCGATGCTCGACGTCTCGGCCGGGACGTACCCGTTCGTCACCTCCTCGCACTGCACCTCGGCCGCCGTCGCGGCTGGCCTTCAGATATCTCCCCGCGCGCTCGAGGGCACGCTCGTGGTGCTCAAGGCCTACACGACGCGGGTCGGGTCCGGCCCGTTCCCAACCGAGCTCTCCGACGCAACGGGCGAGCACCTGCGCGCGCGCGGAAACGAATACGGAACCTCGACCGGCCGCCCGCGCCGGACGGGTTGGTTCGACGCGGTCGTCGCGCGCACCGCGGTCGAGCTGTCCGGCGCCGACGCCGTCGCGATCACCAAGCTCGACGTTCTGGACGACCTCGAGAACATCCCCGTCTGCGTCGGCTACCGTCTCGACGGCAAGGATCTCGACGATCTGCCTGCCCTCGTCGAGGACACGGCCCGCCTCGAGCCCCGCTACGAAAACCGCCCCGGCTGGAAAACGAAGACGACCGCCGTCACGCGGTACGAGGACCTCCCCGCCGCCGCGCGAGAGTACGTGCGCTTCCTCGAAGAGCGCGTCGGCGCCCCCGCCGTCTTCCTCTCGACCGGCCCGCGCCGCGAAGAGACGATCTGGCGCCCCGAGTCGAAGTTCCTCTCCGCCCTCCCGCCCCCAACTCCCTGAGGCGCCCGCCTCGTCCCCCTCTCCCCACGGGAGAGGGCGGGGGTGAGGGGCGCAGTCCTCTTCTCGCGCTCTCGTCCCCCTCTCCCGGCGGGAGCGGGGGTGGGCGAGGGGTCTCCCTCGCCTCACTTCAGCGCCGGCCGCGGCCAAGGGCCGCGTCTCGCTGAGCGAGCGGCCGGCAGGGGTGAGGGGCAACCCGCACCGTATACTTCCGGTTCCTCGGTGGGCCGTTAGCTCAGTCGGTTAGAGCATCGGCCTTTTAAGCCGGTGGTCGTGGGTTCGAGTCCCACACGGCCCACCACTTCGTTCAGGGTGCCGCAGGGCACGGCGGAAAATTCCTCAATACAAGACCGGCACCGGTCATGCGGGGCACCCGCAGAGGGCTCGGCATGCCAATGTCCCCAGGAATTGGGGCACTTGAAGTGCGGCTTGCGGCGCTCTTCCCCCGGTAATCCCGATGCTAGAATGACCGGCCTCGGACATCGTAGCGTCGTTCCGGGCCCGGCTGTAGGGGGGGGGTACCATGGACGGGCGAGTTTCTTGGGTGGGCGAGTTTCCTCCAGCTTTGTTCAGGTTGTGCGCACCTCGGCTCCGTTTTCCGGGTGGAGTTTCCGGCGCATGCTGAAGGTCGAGGAGGTCACTCGCGCCGCGGATCTCGAAGGCCACCGCGAAGAGTGGCAGGACCTGGTAGGGCGCACCGACGGCGCGCTCTTCTTCCAAACCTACGAGTGGATGACCAGTTGGATCGATCGCTTCTGGAAGGACCGTCCCCTCGCGTTCCTGTTTGTCCGCAACGACCAGCGCCTGATCGGCCTGGCGCCGCTACTCGCAGACGAGGAGGGTCGATTCTCCTGCCCTGGCTCTCTCGTGCTCGCCTCCAATGAGTACTCGCTTCGGGCCGAGTTCCTGGGCGGTGACATCCTGGACTCCGTGGTTGGTCATTTGCGCGAGACCCGAGGACACGTTCGCCTGGCGCTGATGAACGTTCAGACCGACTCGCCGCTCCTCGCGCAACTGCCCGCCGTGGCACGGCGCCACCACCTCTCGAGTTTTTCACGAGCCGGCTGGTCGTCCCCCGTCGTGCGCTTCCCCGATGGCTGGCAATCGTATCTGCGGTCGCGTTCCGGCCATGTTCGGTCGGAGCTCCGGCGGAAGAACCGAAGAATCGAGGCGTCGGGGACGGTCGTCTTCGTCGCGGCCTCTACGCCCGAGGAGTGCGCGCGGGTGATCGAGGACGTGATCTCCATCGAGAAGAACAGCTGGAAGCACTCCATCGGCCACTCTCTCGACCTCGAGCCCGACAATGAACGCTTCTATCGGGATTTGGCGCAACGCAGCGCCGCGAAGGGCTGGCTGCGCATGTACATCCTGTATCTGAATTCGAAGCCGGCGGCCTTCGTGTACGGCTTCGTCTTCCGAAACGAGTACTACGCATTTCACACGTCGTTCGACGACACCTATCGAAACCTCTCCCCCGGCGCCATCCTCTTCAGTCACGTGCTGCGCGACGCGTGCAGCCAGGGGCTTCAGGTGTTCGTCGGCGCGATGCCGGCGAGCATCTGCGACTTCGACAGCCTCCGAGAGGAGGCGCGGTGGAAGTCGGAGATCGCGACCGCGCTGTGCTTTCGCTCGAACGTTTGCGTCTTCTCCAGGAGCCAGGTCCGGTGCCACCTGTCTAAGGCGTATCACACCCGGCTGAAACCGTTCGTGAAGACGCGGATGCCCTACGTGGTCGAGGCCAAGCGGCGCCTCCGTCGGCTCGCCTCCCACTGACTCGGTCCTTCCTCCGAATCAGGGTCAGTCTTGTATTGTGGTATTTTCCGCGAAGAATCTTGCCTCAGGGACAGCCCGCAATGCACGAGGGCGCGGCTGATCCAAACTCCGGTCCACCCTGATTCCGACGGTCAACGGCCCTCGTCGGACGTCAGCGGCCCTTCTCCCGCTTCAGATGCACGCACGACAGTTGGTGCCGCTCGGCTGCACTGACCCTCACTGGGGGAATGATCTGAGTGCCTACGGTCCAATACTCCCCCTCCCAGAACCGCCAGTACTCCTGCTCGACGATTGTCGCTTGATTCTCGTCCCGCCAGCGGTTCAGCTCCGCCCGCGAATAGGACTGGGTGATGTACGGCGCCCTCTGTCCATAGCTCGAGCCCGGCAGCTCATAGACGTTTCGCACGTAGCCTCTCTCGTTGTACGGAAACGTCAGGAGGAGGTGGCCGCCCGGTTTGAGCAGAGTGAACATGTTCCGCACCGCCCCGTCGGAGTCTCCGATGTGCTCCAGAACACTGATACAAGTGATCAAGTCGAACCTCGCCTCGATGCGGGAGGCCCTGATGTCGTCATCGATGATGTGGTAGTGACGATTGACCATGCCGGCGGGCCAGTAGTCCTTCACGTTGTCCGTGGCCGTCACGAGGGAGCCACAGTTACGCATCAGATGGGGAAGCGCCGTCGTGCCGGTCCCGATGTCGAGGATCGTGCGCGGGTAGATCTCAGTCATTTTTCGGAAGACGAACCCGAATTCGACGGGCCTCTCGTTGAAACGCGTGAAGGTTTGGCGCGCGAATTCCTGTTCGCAGACGCGAGAAACGTACCGATTCAACAGGGTCGTGGTGCGCGACTTGAGGGCCTTCAGCATCTGCGCTCTCCTCGGAAGGGCGATCGATATCGTACGCCTTCGCAGAAGTGGCCCGCTCGAGCTCCGGTGCTCTACCGGCGGGAGAGCGCCCGGAACGCGAGCACTGCGTTGAGTCCCCCGAACGCGAACGAGTTCGAGAGCGCGGCTTCGACGCTCGCCGCCCGCGCCCGGTTGGGCACGACGTCGAGGTCGCACTCGGGGTCGGTTGCGGTGAAGTTCGCGGTCGGGGGCAGCATCCCCGTGTGGAGGGCCATCACCGTCGCGACCGCCTCGAGGGCCCCCGCAGCGCCGAGGGCGTGGCCATGCATCGACTTGGTCGAGCTCACTGCGAGCCGGTCCGCCTGGGCACCGAAGACCTCCCGGATCGCTCGCACCTCGGCCGGGTCGTTGCCGCGGGTCCCGGTGCCGTGCGCGTTGATGTAGCCGATCGCATCGGCGGCGACCCCCGCGTCTGAGAGCGCCGCCCTCATCGCCCGAGCGGGGCCCGCGACTGTGGGCTGAGTGACGTGATGCGCGTCGGCGGACATCCCGAAGCCCGAGATCTCGGCATAGACCCGCGCGCCCCGAGCCGCGGCCGCCTCGAGCGGCTCGAGTACGAGCATGGCGCCGCCCTCTCCGAGAATCAGCCCGCGCCGGTCCCGCGAGAACGGCCGGCAGGTGTCCGGGGCGATGACCCGCAGCGCCTCCCAGGCCTTCAGGTGACCCGGGGAAAACGGCGCCTCGCTGCCGCCGGCGAACGCCAGATCCACGGCCCCGCTCCTCACCATCCAGAAGGCCTGGCCGATCGCGTGGTTGGCCGAGGAGCAGGCCGTCGAGATCGTGCAGCAGGGTCCCGTGACGCCGAGCTCCATCGAGATCTGGCTCGCGCCGGCGTTGGCCATGACCCGCGGAATGGACAGCGGGTGCATGCGGCCGGAATTCTCTCGATACAACTCTACGAATCCGGCGTCCTGCGTCCCCTGTCCGCCGAGACACGAGCCGGTGAACACAGCCGTCCGTTCGCCGAGCGCGGGAGTGAGCGTCACACCGGAGTCGCGCAGCGCCTCGCGGGCCGCGATGACGGCGAACTGCGCGAAGCGGTCCAGCAGGTCCAAACGCGCGGCATCGAAGTGCGCCGCGGGATCGAGGCCCCGGACCTCGGCTCCGTTCTTAAAGCGTAGTCCGGAGATGTCGACCGACTCGATGCGGCCGATCCCCGACCGGCCATTCACGAGCGCGTCCCACGTCGCGGCCGTGTCGTGTCCCAGCGCGCAGATCGCTCCGAGGCCCGTGACCGCGACGCGACGGCCGGACGGGCTCACTCCGGTATCGGTGCGGGCTCGGAGCGGGCGGCCGCGGCGCCCAGGGCGCGAATTCCCTCGACCACGTCGCGTACGGTGCGGGCCGACTTCGCCGCATCGTCGGGAATGGCGATCTCGAGCCGGGTCTCCAGCTCGAAGAGCAGGGTGATGGCGTCCAGAGAATCGACACCGAGCTCGGCAAACGTGCTATCGAGCGCGATACGCTCCCGAGGAACGTGCTTCACTTCGGCGAGCGCGGAGGCGACGGTTTCGACCAGCGGATCCGACATGCGGCGCGAGCGGGGAGACCGTATCCGCCGCCGGCTGAAAAAGCAATAAGCAAAGAATGAAGAACCCGGTCCCACCCATGCCGCAACGATTACCATCCGTTGTGTCGGGGTCCGATGGATCGCACCCTGCGCGGCGCAAGGGTCTCGACGAGAGCATGAACGGGTGCCGAACGGGCCTGCGACTTCGATTCCTGCCGCTTCTTCTTTGCGGCGGCGTGGCCCTCTGCGCGCCCGCGTTTGCGGCGATCCGGGAGGAGCCCCTTTCCCTCAGTCTCGGCTACCGGCGGATGTACAGCCTCGACTTCGAGGCCGCGCAGCGGGTCTTCGTCGCCTGGCAGGAGGGTCGCCCCGAGGATCCGCTGGGGCCGGTCTCGGAGGCCGCGAGCCTGCTCTTTTCGGAGCTCAACCGCCTCGGGATCCTGGAGGCCCAGTTCTTCGTCGAGGACTCGAGCTTCCTGCGCCGCCAGAATCTGCGTCCCGATCCGGAGGTCCGCAAGCGCTTCGATGCGGCGCTCGAGCGGGCCGACACCCGCGCGCGCAAACGCTATGCCTCAAATCCCCGAGACGCCGATGCCCTCTTCGCGTTGACGCTCGTCTCCGGGCTCCAGGCCGACTACGCTTCCCTCGTCGAAAACCGGAACCTCGCCGCGCTCGGGCCGACCCGTCGCGCGTCGCAGTGGGCCGAGAAGCTTCTCTCCGTGGCTCCGGACTATGGCGACGCCTATCTCGCGACCGGCCTCGGGAAGTACCTCATCGGGAGCACGCCGGCTCCCGTGCGGTGGCTGCTGCGCCTGGGCGGCTTCGCGGGAGACAAGCAGGAGGGAATCCGGGAGCTCGAGGTCACGGCGGAGCACGGCCACTACCTCGCACCGTTCGCGAGACTGCTGCTCGCGATCGCCTACCTGCGGGAGGGTGAGGTCCCTCGCGCACGGCAGATGCTCGAGCAACTCTGCCGGGAATTTCCAGAGAATCCCCTCTTCGCCCGTGAGATCGCGCGGCTCGAATCCGGGGAGAATTGAGCCGTGAAAACCAGACCGCGTCCCGTGTCGGCCAGATCCACAGCGGTCTTAGTGGCGCTGCTGGTCCTCGCAGCACTGCTGCGGGACGCCGTGGCACGAGCGCAGGAACGCGCCATCGACGTCCGGCAGTCGGTCGTGAAACTCACAGTTTTCAAGGCCGGGCTGCTTTCGGCCTTTGCGCACGATCACCTCATCGTGGCCCCGCTCGCCCAAGGGCGTCTTCTGGTCTCCGACAGCCCAGAAGTCGATCTGCGCTTCGACCCACGAGCGCTGAAGGTCGTCGATCCCGACCTCTCGTCCGCCGAACGGGCTGACGTGCAGAAGACCATGGAGGGCCCCAAGGTCCTCGACGCCGAGCGTTACCCGGAGATCCGCTTCCGATCGACGGCGGTGGAGCCAAAGAGCGCTGGCCTGTGGTCGATCGCGGGGACGCTGACCCTGCACGGTCAGACGAAACCCCTCCGCATCGAGGTTGCGCTCCAAGGCGGCCGCTACCGCGGATCGGTTGCGTTCAAGCAGACGGACTTCGGCATGACGCCCGTGCGTTTCGCCGGCGGCGCCGTGCGAGTCCGGGACGAGGTCCGAGTCGACTTCGAGATCGCGGTGGCCGGATCGTGAATGGGAATCTGCCGGGCCGCTCCCCGCAAGGCCCGGAGAGGCGGCCCGACGCCGCCATCGCGGCCACGGCCACGGCTGTGCCGGAGCACGCCGTGACGCGGGAGGACGTGAAGGCTTACTTCGGGCAGGTCTTCCCTCTGAAAGGGGCGAGACTCGAAGCGATGATGGCGATCGTCGACCACTCCGAGATCCGGCAGCGTTTCTGCATCCTTCCCGTGGACGAGCTCATCCGGCCGCGGTCGCTCGAGCGGATCAGCGAGCAGTATCGAGAGCACGCGATTCGGCTCGGCCGCGCCGTGGCGACCGACTGCCTCGGCCGCGCGCGGATGCGCCCGGAGGAGATCGACCTGATCATCACGGTCTCCTGCACCGGCGTGATGATTCCCTCCCTCGACGCGCACCTGATCAACGACATGGGCTTCCGCGCGAACGTCCAGCGCCTTCCCATCACCGAGCTCGGCTGCTCCGCGGGCGCTTGCGCCGTCTCCCGCGCCCGGGAGTTTCTCCGGGCCTTTCCGGGCCGCAGCGTCCTGATCGTCGCGGTCGAGCTCCCGAGCCTCACGTTCCAGCGCGAGAGCCTCTCTCAGGCCAACCTCATCTCGACCATCCTCTTCGGCGATGGCGCCGCCGCGGCCATCGTGACGGGCCGCGCGAGCGCCGGGCCGCGGGTTCTCGATTCCGAGAGTTTCCTCTTCCCGGATTCGATCGATGCCATGGGCTTTGACCTGAAAGACTCGGGTTTCCACATCGTGCTTTCGAGGGACGTGCCGGAGATGATCCGCGCCCGAATCCGGGAGCTCGTTGGGTGCTTTCTCGAGAGAAACGGCCTCGACGCGGAGCGGGTCGACGCTTTCGTGCTCCATCCCGGCGGCCGGAAGCTGCTTGCCTCGATCGAGGAGGAGCTCGGTCTGCCTCGGGCGCGCACGCAACCGTCCTGGGATGTCCTCCGAGAGTACGGCAACCTCTCGAGCGCCTCCGTTCTCTTCGTGTTGCACGAATGGCTGTCGAGTCGCAGCGTCGCGCCGGGAAGCTACGGCCTGATGGCCGCCTTCGGACCCGGCTTCGCGGCGGAGCAGGTGCTGCTGCAGTGGGCGTGAGCGTCGTCTTGTATCTCGTGCTTCTGGCCGCGATGGGCCTCGCGCGGCTCATCGAGCTCCGCGTCTCGGCGCGCAACCGGCGGCGCCTCCTTGCGCGGGGCGTCGCCAAGGTGCCCGAGTCGGGGTTCCCGCTCATGGTCGCTTTTCACGTGGCCGTTCCGGTCGCGGCTGCCTTCGAGGTCGTGCTCCTACGCCGGCCGTTTCTTCCCGCGCTGGCCGTCCCGATGGGCATTCTTCTCCTCCTCGCCCACGGCCTGCGTTGGTGGGTCATCCGCACGCTCGCCGATCACTGGAACGTGGGGGTGATGGCCTCATCGGCGCTCGGTGTCGTCTCGAGCGGCCCCTACCGCTTCGCCCGCCACCCGAACTACGCGGCCGTGTTCGTCGAGATGACCGCGCTCCCCTTGATCCACACGGCGTGGCTGACCGCGCTCGTGAGCGCTCCGGTGCACGCGTTCCTGATCCGACGGCGCCTCGCGATCGAAGAGGCTGTCCTTCTCGCGGATCCTCGATACCGGGCCACGATGAGCGCCAAGCCGCGCTTCCTCCCGAGGCCCGGCGACCTCGCCCCGGGGCGCCGCCGGGCCGCGGCCGAGAAGGCCTGAGCGCGCGATGAAAGACGTGCTGATCGCCGGCGGAGGGATCGCGGGCTCGACGCTCGCGATGCTGCTCGGCCGTCGCGGACTCGAGGTCGAGCTCTTCGAGCGCGCGGAGTTCCCACGGGAGAAGCCGTGCGGCGAAGGGGTGATGCCCGCGGGGGTCGCCGTGCTCGAGCGGCTCGGGCTCGCCGAAGCGGTGGGGGGGGTGCGGTTCAACGGCGTGCGGTATCACTTCGGCCGGCGCGTTGCGGTGGGCCGCTTTCCGGCAAGCGCCGGCCTCCCCGCCGCGGGGACCGGCCAACGCCGGCGCTGGATCGACCGGGTGCTCTTCGAGGCCGCCGCCGCAACCCCGGGGGTCACGGCACACACGAGCGCGCGCGTCGAGGCGCCCATCTCGCAGAACGGCCGTGTCGTCGGGCTCGTAGTGGATGGGCAGCCTCGGCATGGCCGACTGGTCGTCGCGGCCGACGGAGTGCGCTCGATCCTGCGAGGTCGTCTCGGGCTCGACGCTCCCGTCCGGCGCCGCCGGATCGGGCTGCGACGCCACTTCCGCCTCGATCCCGGAATCGAGCAGCCGCCCTGGGTGGACGTCTACCTGCGCCCCGGCTACGAGCTCTACGTCACGCCGCTCCCCGACCGAGAGTTGCTCGTCGCGGGGCTCGCTTCGGCCAACGCTCTGCACGGGCAGGCCGAGCGCACTTTCGATTCCTGGTGGCGAGGAGAATCGGCACTCGCGGCGCGACTCGACGGCGCCGAGGCCACGAGCGATCTGATCGGCGCCTGTCCGCTGGCCGCACGGGCGCGGGCGGGTGTGGCTCCGGGTGTGGTGCTCCTGGGCGATGCCGCAGGCTTCCTCGACCCCATCACCGGCGGCGGCATGACACAGGCCCTGCTCACCGCGGAACTGCTCGCCGAGAGAACGGCCGCGCACCTGGGAGGAGACGATTCGTGGCTCTGGGAGTTCGACCGAGCGCGCCGCCGCATGCTGCGTGATTACCGCATGTTGACCGCTTCCGTCTTGTGGCTTTCGAGCCATCCGCGGCTTGCCGAGAGAATCCTCGGAGCGCTGCGCGGCTCTCCTGCCTTTTTCTCGCACCTCGTCGGGGTCTCGGCAGGCATGCGACGCCTTCTCGTTTAGGCCCTGTCACGAGTAAAC
>JBGPCK010000017.1:0-36053 GCA_041481715.1 Thermoanaerobaculia bacterium
CAAACCGGACGTCCTCTTCGTTCCCGGCTACTACACCGACGCGGGGCTCATCGCGCGGCAGGCAAGGGGTCTGGGGCTCGCATCGGTTTTGCTCGGCGCCGACGGTTGGGACTCGCCCAAGCTGACGGAGATCGGCGGGGAGGCCACGGAGGGAGCCTACCTTTCCAATCACTACTCGGTGGACGATCCCTCGCCGGCCGTGGCCCAATTCGTCGCCGCCTACGCGAAGGCCTACGGCAGCACGCCCGACTCGATCGCGGCCCTTACCTACGATGCGGTTCGGCTGGTTGCCGACGCGATCCGCCGCGCCGGCTCGACCGAGGGAAGGCGCGTGCGCGACGCGCTCGCGTCCACGACTGGTTTTCGCGGCGTGACCGGCACCATTTCCTTCGACGCGGAGCGCAATCCCGTCAAGCCCGCCGTGATCCTGCGAATCGAAAAGGGAAGGTTCCGCTTCAAGGCGTCGGTGGGGCCGTAAACCGTAATCCGTCTTCGGTTTTCGGTTACGGTTTTCGGTTTTCGTCCCCCGTGTCAATCACAAACTCGTCGAACGACGCGAAACCCGGCCCCTCGGTTGCGAGCCCGGTGCGGCCCGGGGCGGGCGTGAGGTCTGTCGCCTGAAGCAGATCCTTCTCGTTCCAGGTCGCCGAAATGGCCTTGCCGGCGAGCGACACGGCGAGGTTGCCCCAGTCCCTGTCGATCACCGCCTTGCCGCGGGCGAGCTCCGTCGGCTTCCCGCCGCGGTAGGCGGTGAGCCGAGCCTCTCCCGACTGGCAGTTGATGAGCAGCACGAGGAAGTCCCCCTCGCCGGCCATCCGGAAGATCAGACCCTCCTGCGCCGACAGCTTCTTCAGCGCGACCGTGAGCTTCGCATCCTGAAAAACAACGTCTCGCCGCACTGCGGCGGCGATGGAGCCTTCGGGGCGCGTCGCGACCGTCTGCGTGAGCTGGTTGGGCGGGGAGGGATTGTTGTGGTCCGCCAGCACCATCCAGCGCGCCTTGCCGGGCGCGGCGAGCACCTGGAGGTCGAAGAAGGCGGGCGGCCCGGAAACGCCGTCCGCGTCGAAGTGGTTGCGCCACCTTTCGGCGAAGGCGGCTCCGGCGGCCAACAGCATGCTCGACGCCAGGACGGCGAGGACCAGAGAGCTTGGTCGTTTCATCGAACGCGCAAAAACACGTGACGACCGGTAATATTCCACCATGAGCACAGACTCCAGGGGCCCGACGGCTTCCTATCGGGTCGAGCAGGCAGGTTACGCCTTCGAGCTTCCCGCGGCCGAGGTCGCGCTTCTGCGCCGACTGCCGGACTTCGAGCTCGAGGAGGAGCCGGCAGTTGCCGACGAATTCCTCCGTTTCCGCGCCGAGCGTTGGGCTGAGAACCTGGCCGACGCGGGAGTGGCGCCGGGCGCGGTCGAGGTGCGCATCGATGCCCACCAGCGCAAGGCGCGGTTGCAGCGGGCCGGCTCCCTGCTTTTTGCCGCCGAGATCTAGCAGGCTGCTGAAAAATGGATGCGGGCGTCGTGGCTGGCGTTTTGCCAGTCCGCGGCGCTTGCGCCTCTCCATTCAAGCCGCTTCCCCGCTCGCGGACGCCGCGGGCAAAACGCCAGCCACCGCAAGCGGTTGCGGCGGCGGCAGGTCATCTGCGGCGTCGGCGCTCCTCGCCGATGCTCTCGCATCGCCGTCGTCGCGGCTCCTGGCATCTGACCCACCGGCGCTCGCAACGCCATCCCACACCCTTCTTCAGCAGCCTGCTAGCAGGCTGCGGGGGCTCCTGGGTTAGGGCCTCAGAAGCTCAAGATCGACCGGATCGTCCGCTCGATCGCCAGAAAGGCCTGCCGCGAGTACGGATCCACGACCACGCGCACTTCGGCCGGCGGAGTCACGTCCTCGGCGAGGGACTGCGCGAACCGGCCGGCCTGTTTCTCGAAGAACTCCTGGCCGAGCTCACGGTCCGTCCGGCCCTTGGACCCGGGCAGCTCCCGCAGCCTCGCGAGGTCGGCCGGTTCGAGTCGCAACCGGAACCCTCCGGCTTCGTGATACAGCGGCTCACGACTCTCGGCAAGCGTCGGGCGGTACGCCTTGGCGGCCCGCGAGTGGGGCTGCGCGGCGGCGGGCCGTTCGGGTTCCGCCGGCGGGGGAAGCCCCTCTGCCGCCTCCGCCAGCGGCTCCCGGCTCGGCGCCGGTTCGTCCTCGGGCACGCCCAGCGGCCCCGGCTCCTCGATCGGCGCGTCGTCGGAACCTGGCGAAAAACCGAGCTCGGGTGGCTTCGTCTCTTCGCTCATCGGCCCGCCAGCAGGTTCTTCGAGATGACGATGCGCTGGATCTCGCTCGTCCCTTCATAGATCGTCGTCACGCGCGCGTCCCGGTAGTACCGCTCGACCGGGTACTCCCGCGAGTATCCGTAGCCGCCGAAGATCTGGACCGCCTGCGCCGCGATCGCGTTGGCCGCTTCCGTCGCGTAGACCTTCGCCATGGAGCTCTCCTTCGAGTGCCGCAGCTCCGGCTTCTCCGAGTGGAGCGCCGCGCGGTAAGTCAACCACCTCGCCGCCTCGATCTTCAACTTCATGTCGGCAATCTGGAAGGCGATCGCCTCGTGCTCCGCGAGTTTCCGACCGAAGCTCTCACGCTTCTCCGCGTAATCCACCGACGCCTCGTAGCACGCACGCGCGATCCCGAGCCCCTGAGCCGCAATACCAATGCGCGAGTGGTCGAGCGTCGTCATCGCGATCGTGAAGCCTTGCCCCTCCTCCCCCAGGCGCCGCGAGACCGGCACCCGCACGTCCTCGAGGAACAGAGCGGCGGTCTTGGAAGCCCGCAATCCCATCTTGTCCTCGGGTGCGCCGGTCCGCATGCCCTTGTCCTCGGACGACACGAGAAACGCCGTGATGCCGCGGGTGCCGAGCGCGGGCTCCGTCATCGCCATCACCACATACCACTTCGCCTCGCCCGCGTTGGTGATCCAGGCCTTGGTGCCCTCGAGCACGTACTGATCCCCGTCGCGCACGGCGCGCGTCTTCTGGTTCGCGGCGTCGGAGCCGGATTGCGGTTCGGTCAGCGCATAAGCGCCCAGCACCTGCCCGGAGGCGAGCTCCGTGAGGATCGTTTTCTTCTGCTCCGGCGACCCGAACTTCCAGATCGGATAACACACCACGGAGTTGTTGACGGAAACGATGACCGCCGTCGAGGGGCAGACGCGGGCGAGCTCCTCGATGGCCACGATGTAGGAGAGCGCGTCGGCGCCGGCGCCCCCATATTCCTCCGGGACCATCATTCCCAGAATTCCCATCGCGCCTAGCTTGCGCAGGATCTCTCTCGGGAATTCCCCCTTCTTCTCCCGCTCCGCGACCCCCGGGGCAATCTCGGCCTCCGCAAACCCGCGAATCGCTTCTCGAATGCGAAGCTGCTCTTCGTTGAGCTCGAAGTTCATGGCGTGCGCGGAGCTCCCGCAGGGCCTGGGCCCCCGCCCCGACCCCGTCGCCGGCGTCGGAAGCGTCGGCGCGGCCCGGCGGGGCGCGCCTCGCCGGCCGCGGGTGTCGCGCCCGGACGACTGGCCGGCGCCGCCGAAGCCGGCCGGCCACCGGCCGCAGTGGCCGGGCGCGGCCCTGGTGGCCCACCGCCGCGCACTGCGCCGGGACGCCCCTGGGCGGGCCGGTCGGCCGGGCGACCCGCCCCACGCCCTGCCCCGCGGCGGCGGCGGCGGCGCGACGGCCGCGGCTCGGGCGTGTCCGTCCAGCCGTCTTCGAGGTGACGGAAAGTAACGAGGATCTCGGCGCGGGCGGTACGCTCGCGGAGGAACCCGACCACCCTCGCGCGCAGCGGGCCGTCGGGGTCCGCGGCGAGGGCCGGGATGCGCTCAACGTCGAAGAGCGTCATCCGCGTCCAGCCCACGGTCCGGCGGCGGCCGTCGGGCGCTTCCAGGATCATCACGAAACAGTCTCGCTCGTGGTCCAGCACGTGCTCGCGATAAGGGAAATCCGGGAACGCTTCGCGGCAGAGCGCCTTCAGGAGGTCCAAGTGCTTCTCCCCCCCCTCGAGGGTTTGCTCCATCGAAACCACGCGGTCCCGGAACATTCGTGTCTGGCCCATTGCTATTTCCCCGGCCTCCTCGTTCTCCTTCTCATCCAATCACCAGATTGGCATCCTTGAAGATCTCCCTGGCGATGATCAGGCGGTGGATCTCGCTCGTGCCCTCGTAGATCTCCGTGATGCGGGCGTCGCGAAAGTTTCGCTCGACCGGGTATTCCTTGGTGTAACCGTAGCCGCCGTGGATCTGAAGCGCCTTGGTCGTCACGCGCTGTGCCATCTCAGCCGCGAAGAGCTTGGCGATCGCGGCCTCTAGGCCGAAGCGACCTCCGCTCTTCTTGGCCGCATCCTTGGCTGCGGCCGCGCGGCGCGTCAGCAGCCGGGCGGCCTCGAGCTCCGTGGCCATGTCGGCCAGGTAGAAGCGAATCACCTGGAAGTCCGAGATCGCTTTCCCGAAGGCCCTGCGCGCCTTCGCATAGGAAACCGCCGCCTCGAACGCCTCGGTCGCAATCCCGACGGCCTGCGCCGCGATCCCGATGCGTCCGCCGTCGAGGGTGGACATCGCGATCTTGAAGCCGTCGCCTTCCTGGCCGAGCCGGTTCTCCTCCGGGACATTCACGTCCGTCAGGAAAATCTCGACGGTGCCCGAAGCGTTGACCCCGAGCTTGATCTGGTGGCGCGAGCGGTCAAAGCCCCGCGTGTTCGCGTCCACCAGGAACGCCGAGATGCCCCGCGCCTTCTTCTCCGGATCGGTCATGGCGAAGAGAAGGCAAATGTCCGCCTTCTCTCCGCACGTAATGAAGACTTTCTGACCCGAGACGCGGTAGCAGCCGCTCTCCCGCACCGCGCGGGTCTGCTGGTTAGCGGCGTCGGAGCCCGCGTTGGGCTCGGTCAGCGCGAAGCAACCGAGCTTTTCGCCTCGGGCGAGCGGCGCCAAGAAGCGCCGCTTCTGATCGGCGTTTCCGAATCGCTCGATCGGGTCGCAGACCAGCGAATTGTTGACCGAGAGGATGACTCCCATGTTCGCGCAGACGCGAGAGATCTCCTCGATCACGATCGCGTAGGCGACGGTGTCCATCTCCGACCCGCCGTGCTCGCTCGGCACACACACGCCGGCCAGCCCCAGTTGCCCCGCTTCGGCGAAGAGCTCCCTCGGGAACCTACCGCTCTGATCGATCGCGGCCGCCTGCGGCCGGACCCGCTCCTCGGCGAACTGTCGGACCGACGACTGGAGAAGGGCCTGGTCCTCCGTGAGATCCAGATCCATGGAGTGCGAAGTATACGGGACGGGGGGGTCGTAAACCGTTAACCGCTAACCGTGAATCGACGATCTCCGGCTCCGACGCCTTGGGCAGTCGGTTCACGGTTTTCGGTTCACGGTTCACGATCGCTCGATCGCGGCAATGAATCGATCAACTCACGCAGCTTCCCGGCGTAGCCCTCCCAGGAGGCCTCTCGGGCAGCGGCGGTGAGCCCCGGCTCGTAGGCGGAGCGGCCGCGCGCGAGCACCGTTTCGACCGCTCGGACCAGGCCGGCAGTGTCGCCAGGCTCGAACAACTCTCCCGTGACGCCGGGGACGACGGTCTCCGCGAGCGAGCCGACTCGCGAAGCCGCAATCGGACAACACACGGCGAGCGCGCGCGCCGCGATGGCGCTTCCGGCGATCTTGCGGTACGGCAAGACGAGGACGTCGCACGCCGCGAGCCACTCGTCGATCTCCTCGGGCTTCAGGTACCTGTCGAGGCGAAGGATGTCCCCCCGTACGGAGCTGTCCTTCCACTGGCGCTCAACCTCCTGCGCGTCACGGAAGCTCTCGCCCACGATTGCGATCCTGGCGCCCGCCGCGCGAACGATCTCCGGAGCCGCGCGGATGAGCACCTCGAGCCCCTTGTAGCCGCGGATCAAGCCAACGAAGAGGACGAGCGGTCGATCGATGCCGAGCCTTCGCCGCACCGCCTCCCGGTCGATCGCCCGTGGCTCGTGCGCCGCCAAAGGCGCGACGCCGACGGGCTTGCCCGGAAGGAGTCGCAACATGCGGCGTCTCGCCCAATCGGAGTGGACAAGAAAACCGTCGGCGGCGAGAAACGCACCGAGCGAGAAGAAGCGGTGCAGCCCGCCGCCCTCGTGGTCTTCCACGTTGTGAACGATCAGAATCCGGGTGAGATTCGGTCGAAGGCGCCCGAGGCGCCGCAGGACGGCGCGCACCGGGAGCGCCCAGAACGCGGTCCACCAGGGAACGATCAGCGCGCGTGCCTCTGTCGCCGCGATCGACTCCGCCGTCCGCCGCCAGGAGAGCGGAGATCGCCAATCGAGGACGGGATCGGCCGGGCAGGGGCCGGCCCGCTCGAACTCCGCGAACCGGCGCGGATCGAGCCACCTCGGGTACTGACGGGAGTACGTGAAGTACGAGACGGGCCCGGTCTTGCCGAGCTCCTCGGCGAGCCGCTGTGTCAGCTGAGCGATACCCCCGCGGTCCGGAGGCGCCGGGCCGAGGATCGCGATGGGGGCGGTCGCCGTCACCGCGGCGGAAGCAGGCGGACCCTCCGCCCATCCTCGCAGTCGGGATAGCCTGCCGCAAACTCGATGCCGCCGAGAAGATGATCGAGAAAGTGCCGCTCCGAGTAGCTCTCGCCCGTGTGGCCCATCGCCGTGTACCAGGACCGCCCGCCCTGCACGAACTGGCACCAGGCGATCGGATGGTCGGGGCCCATCTGTCCGCCCGAATAGCTCGACTCGTCCACCGTGGCGAGAACGTGGACCCTTTCGCGAGGGTTCGCCGAAAAGTTGTACCACTCGTCCACGCGGGTCCAGCGCTCCGGAAGCGACCGGGTCGAGGGATGAACGCGATCCGTGACGCGGACCACGGTGCTCTGGATGGCCGGATGGCCTGCGAAGTACGCGCCGACGAGCTCTCCATACCAGGGCCAGCCGTACTCGGTGTCGGTCGCGGAGTGGATCCCAACGAAGCCGCGGCCTTTGCGGATGTATCGCTCGAAGGCGGCCTGCTCGACGTCGTTCAAGACGTCGCCCGTGGTCGAGAGGAACACCACCGCGTCGTAGGCGGAGAGCTGCGCATCGTCGAACCGATCCGACTCCTCCGTCGCGTCCACCGCGAAGCCGTTCTCGGCACCGAGCTGCCGAATCGCCGCGATGCCGTTTGGAATCGAGTCGTGACGAAAGCCCAAGGTCTTCGAAAAGACCAGAATCCGTCGGGACGGCGGACCCGGAGCGGCGTCCTCCATCGAGCCGGCGAACGCCGCCGCCGCGAGGAGCACCGTCAGGAGCCGGCCGCCGCGAGCCATAGGCCCTTCAAGTATTCCCCTTCCGGACAGTCCAGGGAAACCGGATGGTCCGGCCCCGCCCCTTGCCGCGCCGCGATCGCAAAGGACCGCCCGGCCTCGAGCGAAGCGGAGAAGACGATCTTCTGGAAGAGATCCGCCGACACCAGACCCGAGCAGGAGCAGGTCAGTAGCCATCCTCCCGGGCAGACGAGCCGCATCGCGAGGCGGTTGATGTCCTTGTAGCCGCGGGCCGCACGGTCGACGTCGGCCCGCTTCCTGGCAAATGCCGGAGGGTCACAGACGACGATGTCCCAAGTCTCGGCCGCCTCGACGCGGCGACGCAGATCCGCGAAGACGTCTTCCTGAGCGAAGTCCTCGGGCGGCGCCGGCAGCCCGTTCTCCCGGCGATGCTCGCGCGCGAGCGCAAGCGCCCCGGGAGAAGAGTCGACGTCCACCGCGCGAGTCGCGCCGCCCGCCAGAGCCGCGACCGAGAACCCGCCGGAGTAGGAGAAGAGGTTCAAGACCGTCTTGCCGCACGCCAGCACGCGCAGCCTCGCGCGGTTTTCGCGCTGGTCGAGATAGAAGCCGGTCTTCTGACCGGCGGAGACGTCCGCAAAGAAACGAAGGCCGTTCTCGAGAAAGGGAACCGGAGTTCCCCCCTCACCCTCCCCTCTCCCCCCGATGGGGGGAGAGGGTTCTCCCTGGCCCCCTCTCCCGGCGGGAGCGAGGGTGCGCGACCCGGGTGATGGCCCACGCCCTCCCCGGTCCCTGCTCGACCCGCTCTCGCGCACGATCAGCCGCTTCGGAGCGAAGGCCTCGCGGGCCGCCTCTTCCAGCCCAACACGCCACCTCTCGGTCCCCTCCGTCAACAACTCCAGCACCGCTGTTTCCCCATACACGTCCATCAGTACTCCCGGACAGAGGTCTCCCTCGGAGTTGACGGCGCGCCAGCCCGTCGTGTCGGGGGAGATCACCGCCTCGCGCAGCCGCCGTGCGGCCCCGAAGCGCTCTCGGAAGAGTCCCCCCTCGATCGGGCGGCCGTCGAACGTCCAGAGGCGCGCAAGAATCTGGGAGCCCGGCGAATAGGCGCCACGGGCGAGCGCCTGGCCATCGGAGGAGATGACCTCGGCCATGCCGTCGGCTTCATCGCCCTCTCGGGACCCGACCGCGCCCGAAAAGAGCCAGGGATGCCGGCGCAGGACCGATTCGTCGCGGCCCGGCTTCAGAACGAGCCGGATCAAAACCCCTCGAGGGTCGGAAGGCTCATTGCGGAGCCAAAAATACACGCAAGTCGCGTCCTCCGATAGCCTTACCCACCCCCCTCAACGCTTCCGCCCGGCCGTCCGTAAGAACAAGTCGACACACGCAAACCGATCTCCTCCTCTGGGCCCCCGCAAGGGGGCCTTCTTTTTCCCTCGGTCTCACCTGTAGGCTCCACCGCTGCGAGGGGCCCATGCGCATCGAGACCTTTCGGATGGAGCGGATGCAGTGCGTCTTCGAGAAGGAAGTCGCCTTCGATCTGTCCGAGAGCGGCGTAACGCCGCTCTCCGTGAGCGAGCTTCTCGGTGGAGAGCCGCCGGAAAACTTTCTCGGCACGCGCCTCGCCTACCCGCGCTCGGACGGCTCGCGGGAGCTGCGCGAGCACATCGCCGCCTGGTATCCCGGCGCCACAACCGAGAACGTGACCGTCGTCAACGGGGGCGCGGAGGCCAACCACGCCGTGCTCTGGACACTGCTCGAGGCTTCGGGGCGCGCGGCGATCCTGCTGCCAAACTACATGCAGGCCTGGGGTCTCGCGCGGCACTGGGCTTCGGCCGCGGCGTTCCACCTGCGGCACGACCGGCGCGAGGGGCGTTGGGCCCTGGACGTCGAGGGTCTGCGGCGGGCCGTGACCAAGAAGACCCGGCTCGTCCTCGTTACGAACCCGAACAACCCCACGGGAGCCGTCTTTACCGAAAAGGAAATGGACGAGGTCGTCGCGGCCGCGCGGCGCGTCGGGGCCTGGCTCGTGGCGGACGAGATCTACCGCGGCGCGGAGATCGCGGGAGAGACCTCACCGACCTTCTGGGGACGCTACGAACGAACGATCATCACCTCGGGTCTGTCCAAGGCCTTCGGCCTGCCGGGGTTGCGCACCGGATGGGTCGTCGCGCCGAAAAAAGTGATCGCGGAGGTCTGGCGCCGCCACGACTATCTGACGTTGACGCCCGGGATGCTCTCCGACGTTCTCGGAGCCATCGCGATGGAGCCCACGCGGCGCGAGGCGATCCTCGCGCGGACGCGCGCGATCCTCCGCCGCCAACTGCCCGATCTCGAGCGCTGGGTCGCCGGCCGCGATGGCATCTTCGAGTGGGTCCCGCCCCGGGCCGGGGCGATCGCCTTCCTCCCCTATCGACTCCCGATCTCGCCGTCCGCGCTCGCGTTGCGCGTGCGCCGCGAGCAGTCGGTGCTCATCGTGCCGGGCGACATGCTCGGGGGCGGGCGCGCGATCCGCTTCGGCTTCGGCTACGACCTCGAGAGGCTGCGCGAGGGGCTCGCGCGCGTCGGGCGCGTGCTCGAGGCGGTGGCGCGGGAACACCGGCCCGCCCGGCGCGCTACGGCTGATTCGGCGCCCAGTCGTACTCGAGGAACTCGGGCTCCTTCGGCACCGAACCGAGCCACTGCGCCGCCGCCGGATCGAGGAGGTAGGTCGAGACGTACCGCTTGAGCGTCGCCGCGTCGCGCTCGAACTCCTTGCGGTTCCACTTGAAGATCATCGAAAGGGCGATCCGCTCCCGGTTCCGGTCGATCGAGTTCCGGCCCCGGTCGTTGACGAAATCCCGTGCCTGGCGGTCGAGAGCCTCCGAAAGACCCTCCGCTCGATACGCCCGACTCGCGAGCGGCGGGCAGGACTTCGACGCGCACACGATCGCGAAGTGGATGCGGGCGTCTTTCATCTCGCGCAGCCGGTTCTCGATCTCGTCGAGAGTCAACCCCTCGCCGCCGACGCGGTGCTTCGACTTGTCGAAGGCGCCGGCAACGTCGGTGATCTTCTTTCCGGGATTGTCGAGCAGCGTCTGGATCGCCCAGGCGTTGTAGGCATTGATCCAGAAGGCCTTCCTCTCGTCGGCCGCCATCCTCGCCGGATCGGCGTCCCCGAGGTTCGACAGATAGGCCGCCAGGCGCTTCTTGTCCTGCCCCGTCGTGCCGCGGTAGTCGTAGCCGCCGTTTCGAGCGCGCGCCTCGAGCACCGCGTCGAAGGGCGCCGGATCGGGCAGGCCTGCCCCGAGCAGAACCGCGGGCAGGAGCCCGATCAGACAAGCCGCAGCCGGCCTTCTCAGGCCCATCTCTCCTCTCGGTACATGGCGCGAGGATAGCGCGGCGCCCGAGCGAGGCTACCGTGAGGCGAACGCCGAAAGGATCCCGTAGCCGATCGCGCCGATCGCTCCCGCCATCGGTATTGTCAGGATCCAGGCGTACACGATGCGGCCCGCGATCCCCCAGCGGACCGCGGAAAAGCGCTGGGTCGCGCCGACACCGACGATCGCGCCCGTGATCGTGTGCGTCGTCGAGACCGGGATGCCCCATACCGAGGCCAGGAGGACCGACGCCGCGCCCCCCGTCTCGGCGCAGAAACCGGAGAACGGCTTCAATTTCGTGATCCGCGTGCCCATCGTGCGAACGATTCGCCAGCCTCCCGTGAACGTGCCGAGCGCGATCGCGGCGTGCGCGGACAGAATGATCCAGAGGGGAACGGTCTTCAGGTCGGGCAGGTGCATCCAGTGGAGCTGCGAAGCGGAATCCTCGAACAGCCTGCGGTTCGCCACGAGGAGCCCGGCGATGATTCCCATCGTCTTCTGGGCGTCATTGGTCCCGTGGGAAAGCGAGAAGAGCGCCGCCGATCCGAGCTGGGCCCGCCGGAACCAGCGATCGACGGAACCGTACGGCGTCTTGTGAAAGACCCAGGACACCCCGACCATCAGCACCCAACCGAAGGTCATCCCGATCAGAGGCGAGAGCACGATGAAAGACAGGGTCTTGACCCACGCCATGCCGGGCACGATCGCCCGCACGCCAACTCGCGCCACGGCCGCGCCGGCGTAGCCTCCGATCAGCGCGTGGGACGAGGAAGACGGGATCCCGAAGTACCAGGTGATCAGGTTCCAGGTGATTGCGCCGATCAGACCTCCCAGCACGACGTCCGAGTTGACGATGCCGACGTCGATGAGGCCGCTGCCCATGGTCTTGGCGACTGCGGTCCCGAACACGAAGGCCGCCACGAAGTTGAAGAAGGCCGCCCAGAAGACGGCCACGAGGGGAGTCAGAACACGGGTGGAGACGACGGTGGCAATCGAGTTGGCCGAGTCGTGCATGCCGTTGATGAAGTCGAAGAGCAGGGCAACGGCGACGATGAAGAGGACGTAACGCATTTTTGTCGGCGGCGGCGCTCAGGAATGCTTGAGGACGACGCTCTCCAGCACGTGCGCCACGCCCGCGCATTGGTCGATGCAGCGCTCCATGTTGTCGTAGATGTCCTTCCACTTGATGACTTCGATCGGCGCGATCTGCTCGCGAAAGAGCGAGGCCACCGCCTCGTGATAGGCCACGTCCCCCTCGTTCTCGAGTTGCTTGATCCGGATGCAGTGCTCGACGACCCCCTTCTGCTTGCGCAACGCGGAGACGGCCTTGACCAGCTCCTCGGTCGCCTGCACGATGATCTGCGCCAGCGGATGGGACAGAGGGGTCGGCTCGGAAACGTTGAAGAGCAGGACGCGCCGCACCGTGCCGTCGATCAGGTCGATGACGTCGTCCAGCCGCACCGCGAGCGCATGAATGTCCTCCCGGTCGATCGGCGTGATGAAGGTCTGGTCGATGCCCCGCAGGATCTCGTGGGAGATCTCGTCGCATTCGTGCTCGAGCCGCTTGATCTGGTCCGCCGCGGCGGCGACCGTCATCTCCTTCTCGAAGAAGCGGGCGAGGATCCGGGCGCTTTCGTGAATCCGGTGCGCCATGTCGGTGAAGCGGTCGAAATACTTGCCGTCGCGCGGGAGAAAATTGAACACTCGGCCTCCCCGGAAACGGCCGGTATGCTACCGCAGCCCTTTGGGCCGGCGCTGGACGCGCCCGGAAGGGACCCTACGCCGCTGGCAAATGCACGCGGAAGGTGCTTCCGCTTCCGACTTCGCTCTCGACCTCGATTCGGCCGCCGTGCAGCTGCACGAGATGCTTCACGATCGCCAGACCCAGCCCCGTGCCCGGCACGGCCTTGGAGCGCGACCGGTCGATCTGGTAGAAACGCTGGAAGATCTTCTCCTGCTCCGCCCGCGGAATCCCGGGACCCTCGTCGACGATCGCGAAGAACACCTCGCCGCCCTCGCGGCCCCCGTAGAGCCGCACCGTGCCGCCGCCGCGCGAGAACTTGATCGCGTTGTCGAGCAGGTTCCGGATGATCTGAACCAGGCGGCGTCGATCGGCCTCGACCGGAATCTGCCCGTTGGCGTCGACGACGATGCGGGTGGAGCGGGCCGCGGCAGCGGATGCGAGGTCCCGCGCGACTTCCTGCAGGAGCGTCGAAAGCGAGAGCACCTCCTTGCGCAGCTCCACGGCGCCGCTCTCGATCTGCGCCAGATCCATCAGGTCGTCGATCAGCTCGCGCATGCGGTCCGACTGCCGGCGGATGAGATCCAGAAGCTGGGCCGTGTCGGCCTCGTCGGTCTCTCCTTCGGCGAGCGTCTCCGCCGCGGCGGCGATCGAGGCGATCGGCGTGCGCAGCTCGTGGGAGACATCCGCCACGAATGTGCGTCGCATCGATTCGGTGCGCTCGAGCCGCGTCACGTCCCGCAGCACCCCGACCGCTGCGGCGCGGGAGCCTTCGGGCAGCGCGACGACGGTCACCTGCCAGACGAGCTCGTCCGCCAAACGGACCGTTCGCTCGGCCGTCTCCCGCGTCTTTAGAGTGCTCTCGAAGAGCTCGTAAAGAGCGCGATGGCGCAGCAGATCGTATAGGGCCCTCCCGGCCGGGGCGGGAACACCGATCATCCGCGCAAAGCGGGCGTTCGACTCGAGCACATGCAGACGCGCATCGACGACGACGAGCCCGTCCGGAAGCTGCTCGAAAACCATGGCCGCAAGGCGACGCTCGGCGTCGGCGCGCTCGGCGGAACGCTCGAGCGAGTCCTTCATGCGGCGCAGGGACGCTCCCAGCAGTTGCACCTCCTCGCCTCCGGCGCTCGGCAACTCCCGGGCCGCATCCCCCGCTGCGATCGCCGAGGCGGCCTGAGTGAGCGCCGCGATGGGCTCGGAGAACCTCTTGGAGAGGGACCGCCCGATCAGAAAGAGGGCAAGGCAAGCGAGCACGATGGCAAGCCGGGCGGACCAGAGATACGGACGCTCGAGCAGACGCACCTGCGCCGCAGCCACCGAGAGACGCAACACCTCTCCCCCGGGCAGCCGGCGCGCGAAGTACAGTCGGTTCTCTCTCTCGGTGGCGGAGAAACGCCGTGCCGTTCCCGACCCGCTTTCCCGCGCCTCGCGAATCTCCGGCCGGTTGCCGTGGTTCTCGACGGAGGCGACGTCCGCCGGCAGCAGGTCCGTGTCGTGCGTCACCCGTCCGTCGGGCGCCACGACCGTGATGCGGCAGTCGAGGTCCTTCGCCGTTTTCCGCAAGAAGGCGTCCACCCCGTCCGGGCGAGCCGACAGGCGCGCCAGATCCTCGGCGATGTGATCGCGCTCCCGTTCCACCCGCTCGACGACCCGATCCTCCACCGCCCGGCGCAGCGTCTCGTCGAACACGAGGATGAGCAGCACCGCCGCGGCGACCGACAGGACGCCGAAGAGGGTCGTGAAGCGCGAGCCAAGCCTCACGGAAATCGACCGCCGACATTCGGCCGCCAGCGGTCCGGCCGGAAGGAACGCATGAGAAGAGCCTACTTCGGCGCTGGCTCGCGGTAGCGGTAGCCGAGGCCGACGACCGTTTCGATCCGGTCCTCGCCGAGCTTGCGCCGCAGCGCCCGGATGTGGACGTCCACCGTTCGCGTCTCGACGTCCGCATCGTAATCCCAGAGGCGCGCCAGGATCGCGTCGCGCGTGACCACGCGCGAACGGTTGCGGATGAGAAGCCAGAGCAGGTCGAACTCCTTCTTGGTCAAATGGACGCGCTCTCCCTTCAACCGCACTTCGAATCGGGCCCGGTCCACGTGCAGGTTGCCGTCGTCGAAGACTTCCTCCTCGGACGTCTCGAAGGCCGCGACCCGCCGCAGGTGGGCATTGACCCGGGCGAGCAACTCCCGCATGGAGAAGGGTTTGGTGATGTAGTCGTCCGCGCCGATCTCGAAGCCAAGCAGCTTGTCTCGCTCCTCGACGCGAGCCGTCAGCATGATGATCGGCACCTTGCGCGTCTCGTCCGCCCTCCGAAGCTCCCGGCAGAGCGCGAGGCCGTCGATGTCCGGAAGGTTGAGGTCCAGGATGACCAGGTCGAAGGGTTTCTCCTGAAGCGCCGCCAGCGCCGCGATTCCCGAGATGTAGTGCTCGACCTGATAGCGCTTCTCCTTTCGCAGGTTCAGGCGAATCGTGTACGCGATATCCGCGTCGTCTTCGATCAAGGCGATGCGCTTCAAGCCCGTCGCTTCTCGGCTGGTGGAAGGAAGGGGGGCCTTGCCTCGTGTCGCTGAGGTCTTCATGGGCTTGTTCATCGGCTAGCCGAACCGGCCGGTGATGTAGTCCTCCGTTATCTTCTGCCCGGGGTTGGTGAAGATCTTGTCCGTGCGGTCATGCTCCACCAGGCGGCCCATCATGAAAAACGCGGTGGATTCGGACACGCGGGCCGCTTGCTGCATATTGTGGGTGACGATCACGATCGTGTAGTCGCGCTTCAACTCGTAGATGAGCTCCTCGATCTTCTGCGTGGCGATCGGGTCGAGCGCCGACGCGGGCTCGTCCATGAGCACCACCTCGGGCTCGACCGCCAGGGCCCGGGCGATGCAAAGACGCTGTTGCTGCCCCCCCGAGAGCCCGAGCGCGGATGTGTGGAGGCGGTCCTTGACCTCATCCCAGAGCGCCGCTCCCTTCAACGCCTTCTCGACCCGCTCCGGCATCTCGGAGTGCTTAGCGAGGCCGTTGATCTTGAGGCCGTAGGCGACGTTGTCGAAGATCGACTTCGGGAAGGGATTCGACTTCTGGAAGACCATTCCGACACGCCGGCGCAGGTCCACGACGTCGGTCCCGGGGCCGTAGATGTCCTTCCCGTCGAGGAGCACGTTTCCCTCGACGCGCGTCTCGGGAATGATGTCGTTCATGCGGTTCAAGCACCGAAGGAACGTGGACTTCCCGCATCCGGAGGGTCCGATGAATGCGGTCACCGACTTCTCCGGGACGCGAAGCGAGATCTCGTAGAGAGCCTGGCTCCTCCCGTAGAAGAAGTTTAGCCTTCGCGTCTCCATTCGGGTCCGCGCGGTCGGCGGCGGCGCTTGGGCCTCGGCGGGCGGGCCGTCCGGAAGTTGGGTCTTGAACATCGAGACGCGGTCATCGGTGCCGGTTGTCATCACTGCATCCGTCATGTCCGATGCATCCTTTCGAGGCGTTTCGTCACGACCCGGGCCAGAACGGAGAAGGCGAAGATGATCGCCACCAGAACCAACGCCCCCGCCCAGGCCTGGCGGTGCCAGTCCTCGTAGGGCGAGATCGCGTAGGTATACACCTGCACCGTCAGGGAGGATATCGGCTGATCGAGGCGCAGCGAGAAGAATCGATTGTTGAAGGCCGTGAAGAGAAGCGGCGCCGTCTCACCCGAGATCCGTGCGAGCGAGACGAGGATCCCGGTCATGATGCCCGGAAGGGCCGCTGGGACCATCACGGAGAATGCGGCGCGCGCACGCGTCGCGCCAAGAGCCAGCGCGCCTTCCCTCAGACTCGAGGGTACCAGATTGAGCAGCTCCTCCGTGGTCCGCGTGATGATCGGGATCATCATGAACCCGAGCGCGAGCCCTCCGGCGAGCGCAGAGAAGTGTTTGACCGGAAGAACCGCGAGGCTGTAGGCGAAGATCCCGACGACGATCGACGGGATCCCGTTCAAGACATCCGCGGTGAAACGCACAAGCGAGGCGAAGGGCTTGGCCGCGTATTCGGAGAGATAGATGCCCGCGATCAGCCCGACCGGGATCGCGATCGCCGACGCGATTCCGATCAGGATCAGGGAGCCCAACATGGCGTTGGCCATGCCCCCTCCCGCCTCTCCCACGGGCTTGGGCATTTTCGTGAAGAAGTCCCAATTGAGAGACGAGAACCCCTGCTTGATGACGTAGATGAAAATGAAGACGAGCGGGATGAGCGCCAGGACGACCGCGGCGCCGCACAGAAAGACCACGACGTTCGACAGCAGGCGGCGGCGCCCCGGCTGGTTCACGCGGCTTTCCGGGCGTCCGTGAACGGCACGGGCCTGGACACTTTCACGGTGACCTTGCGATTCACGCTCCAGATCAGCAGCCGCGACAGCGCGTTGATCACGAGCGTGATGACAAACAGCACCAGCCCAATCTCCACCAGCGCGTTCAGATAGAGATCGCTCGAGGCCTCGGTGAACTCGTTGGCGATGACCGCCGCCATCGTGTACTGCGGCGCGAAGAGCGACGCGGAGACCTGCGGGTTGTTGCCGATCACCATGGTCACGGCCATCGTCTCGCCGATCGCGCGCCCGAGACCCAGCATGACCGCTCCGATGATGCCCGTCCGCCCGAAGCGGAGCGCGGCCTGAATCGCCTCCCAGCGCGTGGCGCCGAGCGCGTAGGCCGCCTCTCTCTGAGTGGAGGGCACGGCCTTCAGGACTTCCCGCGCCACCGACGACGTGAATGGAATCACCATGACGGCCAGGATCAAACCCGCTGACAGCATTCCGACGCCCACCGGAGGCCCCGAGAAGAGCGGCGTCCTGCGAAGCCACTCGGGAGTCAGCAGCTCGAACTTTCGGACCAGCGGCACGAGCACGAAGACTCCCCACAGGCCGTAGACGATCGACGGAATCGCGGCGAGTAGCTCCGTCAGGAAGGCGAGCGGAGTCCGCAGGAACCGCGGCGAGAGCTCGGAGAGGAAGATCGCGATGCCGAGCGCGATCGGCGTCGAGATCAGGAGGGCCAGCAACGAGGAGTAAAGCGTGCCCCAGATGAAAGGCAACGCGCCGAATTGCCCGGCGACCGGGTCCCAGACCTTGGTGCGCCAGAAATTGAAGCCGAACTTGTCGATCGAAAGCCGCGAAGTGCGGTAGAGCTCGAAGGCGATTCCCGCCACCAGGAGTACCACGAGAAGTGCAAAGAACCCCGTCCCCAGGCGAAAGCCTCGATCGTCGACGCTCCGACGCGGGGACGGGGATTCGCTCACGCGGGCTCTCCTCTGGAAGAAATCGGGGCCCTAGACCTTGATCTTCTTCACCGCCTCCATCTCGAGCTGGACGACGCTCTCGGGCAGGGGCGAGTAGCCCAAGTCCCGGGCGTACTTCTGCCCCTCGGTGAGCGCCCACTTCACGAAGTCGACCATGACCTTGGACTTGGTCTTGTCCTTCGAGCTCTCGTAAAGGAGAAGCCACGTGAAGGAGGAGATCGGGTACACGCCCGGGCCCGGGGCGTTCGTGATCGAGACCCGGAAGTCGGGAGGCATCTGCTTGGCGGCCACCGCGGCGGCGGCGGTCACGGAATCCACGGAAGCACGGACGAACTCTCCGGCCATGTTCTGGACGGAGCCGTAGGCGATCTTGTTCTGCAGAGCGTAAATCAGCTCGACGTATCCGATCGAGCCGGGCGTCTGCTTGACCAGGCCGGACACGCCTTCGTTTCCCTTCCCTCCCAACCCCACCGGCCAATTGACGGACGTCGCAACACCGACGGTTTTCTTGAAATCGGGAGAGACCTTGGCGAGGTAGTCGACGAAGATGTAAGTCGTCCCGGAGCCGTCGGAGCGATGGACGACCGTAATATCGGAAGCCGGCAGGTTCACCCCTGGGTTGCTGGCCGCGATCGCCGGATCGTTCCACTTCGCGATCGTGCCGAGGATTATGCCGGCCAGAGCCTTGCCCGTGAACTTGAGCTCGGCATCGACGCCCGGGATGTTGTAAACGGGAACGACCCCGCCCAGCACGGTCGGCAGATGCAGGACGCGCCCCGCCGCCCCCAATTGCTGCTCCGCCGTCATTGGTCCGTCGGTGGCGCCGAAGAAGACGGTCTGCGCCGACAGCTGGCGGATGCCTCCGCCCGAACCGATCGACTGGTAGTTGATCTGCACCTCGGGGTGCATCTTGTTGTACTCGGAGAACCACTTCGAGTAGATCGGATAAGGGAACGTCGCCCCCGCTCCGTCGATCTGAACGTTCTGGCCCAGGCTCGGGATCGCGAGCATCAACGCCGCCGCCCCGAGGGCCCACCGGATTGTTTTCATCGCCTCACCTCGTGCTCAAACATGAAGTTCGCGTGTTAAATCCGTGCGAAATTTGCGTTAATTAGAATTGGAAGAGCGTATGGAGAGCCAGGCGCCTCTCCGTCGGCTTGAAGTTCGCGTTTCCGACCGGGAACCCGTCATATTTCACCTCTTCGAAGTCCGCCAGCAGGGCCGACGCGATCCCGGCCTTGGTAACCGGGAACCAGTAGGAGAGCCCGCCGATGTACCGCTTCTTGTGTCCGGGGACCGATGTGTTGGGTCTCAGGACGTCGTACCGCAGCAGCGCCTCGAATCCGATGGGGGTTCGCGGCGTCGCCCAGATCGAGTAGCCCGAGGCCGTGACGACGGGTTTGCTCGCGGAGGCGTTCTGGTCCCGGGCGGTCAGATAGTCGAACCCGGCATTCAAGTAGGGGTGCTCGAAGGTGAGCTGCCCGATGATCCGCTCCTTCTTGGCGTTGCGCACGTAGTGATCGCCGTCGTAGAAACCCGTGATCCGAAGGCCCTTCAGCACCGGGATCATCGGAGCCGGGCGGATCGTCCCGCGAACCTGATAAGCCTTCTGATCGTTCGTTTCGGGGGCGGTGTACCCCTCGCCGTTGTAGACGCCGCCGTGGAAGTCGCCGAAATTCCCCGGAAGCACCCAATGGACCGAGCCTCCGAGATCCGACGACGTCAAGAATCCCTCGCGCTCGACGAAGATCGTGCCCTGGAAACGGTATCGGTAGATCTGCTCCTCGTAGTCGACGATCGGCGTCTGCTGCTGGCCGAACCGGATCCAGTCGCCCTGCGTCAGCCAGGGCCCGTGCTGCCCTTCGAAGCCGTCCAGGTTGAACTGGCCGTACGCGTACTTGAGCCGATACGTGAGCTGGCCCGTCACGCCTGGGACGTTGACGTTGGCGCCGCCGATGGGGATCGGCCCGACCCTAACGACGTCGGGCGTGATGCGAAACGCGACCCAGTGCGAGATGCTGCCGGTGACATTGATGTAGGCGCGAGTGAGGTTGAAAGCGCTCGAGTGAACGTTGTTTCCGTCGGAGTCCTTGACGAGGGGATCTTCCTGGTAGGTGTAGTCCGCATAGATCGTGCCGCCGACGTTGACCTTGGGCGTGTCATCGGGCGGCGTGTAGCCCGCGGCCGGCGTGATCTGCGCGCTCGCGTCCCGCGCTCCCGCGAGCAGCCCGGCCAGGGCCGCCGCAGTCAGAAGAGTTCCAAAGCGATGCTTCATGGCTCTCGTTCCTCCTGTTTGGCTGGCGAGTTGTAAAGCCGCCCCGTCAACGCGATGGGAACTCAAGGTAAATTCGATCTGAAGTTGCGGCGGCCGGCGTCGGCTTCCGAGAAAAAAGGAGCCCCGATCTCTCGGGGCGAAGCGGAGGGGCACGAGTACCTGTTGCGGGCGAGGCTCCCCCGCCGGCGTGAAGCTCGCGCGGGGCCGGAGTCAATTCGGAGTAAGAGAACCGCGCCCGGGCCGCGGCCGGCGCCCGTCAGCCTCCGAGCGCCGCCTGGATCACCTTTTCGTCGATTCCCGATTTCTTCCAGTCGATGACGTCATCCGACGTGAGCTTCTGCTTCAGGCGCTCGCCCTTGACGTAGGCAACGATGACGTCGGTCCCGATGCCCTCGCGCATCATCGCGAGGATTTTCGATTTCAACTGCGCGACCGGAACGCGCGAGCTGCCGAGCTTCCAGGAGAAGACCGGGCCGGAAGCGTCCGCGGATTCCGCCCGCGCGTCGAGTCGGCGGAGGGCCTCGGGGGTGCAGGCGTAGTACCCGAAGGCGACCCGGTTCCAGGTCTGGGAGGCTTCGAGACAGCCGGGCGACTGGTCCTTCGGCGAGCAGTCCGTGCTCGGACGCTTTACGATCGGCGTCGAGTAGAGGAGCAGGACGTTTCCGCCCTTCGCGGCGACGTCGTTGCGCTGCCGGCGGTAGGGATCGGCCGCGGCGCGCTCACTTTCCTGCTGTTCGAACGGTGCCGTTTTTTCGAGCAGACGGCATCCCTCGAGAATACCCGTGGCGAGCTCGGGCGCCGAAGCGTCGGCGCCGTAGACCTTGACCTGCGCGCCCTCCTTGGAGAGCGCCGTCGCACAGCCGGAGCCGAGCGCGGCGAGAATGAGAAACGGGATCGCCTTCTTCATTTCTCTTCCTTCCGCGCGCGATTCTACGGGAGGCCTCGTTAAGGCCGTGTAAAGCAGGAGGGCCAGGGACTCGGGCCCTCGTCCGAAAAGCTCAGCCGAGTGGAAGGCGTCGCGCTGTGTGTGCAACCCGTCGCCGGCGTCCCCGACGAAGACAACGTGGTTCCTGTCCCAGAGGGCGACGTTCTCAAAGCCCTGACCGGCGGCGCCAACAAGAAAAGACGACGCGCCGGCGAGCCGGCGGTGAAGTGAGTTACCGCTCGAATTCCGACGGGTCTTTCGGCGTGCGCCCGCTCGGAACTCGAGGCCAGAGAACGCCTCGAAACCCCTGAGCGGGAGCTTGATTCGAGCGAATAGCAAGTACCAGTAAAATCATGGGTTTATCCTGGCCCGACCCAGGGCCCCGGGTGATTCGGTGGTCGTCTCCGGCCGAGGTCCGTCGCGGTTAATGCCATCTTCGGGCCGGGGTGATAGCCTCCGTTTCCTTTCGATGACCGAACCGCGGCTCGCCGGAGAGTCCACAGCTCCGGACGACACTTTTCAGGACCGCTCTCTCTACTTCAACCGCGAGATCTCGTGGCTCGCGTTCAATCATCGCGTGCTCGAGGAAGCGCTCGACACGAGCTGGCCGCTTCTCGAGCGACTGAAGTTCCTTTCGATCTTCCACTCGAATCTGGACGAGTTCTTCATGATCCGCGTCTCCGGCCTGCACGAGCAGCTCGAGGCCGCAGTCACGGAGAGAAGCCCAGACGGGCTGTCCCCGCACGAACAGCTGCGCGCGATCGGCGAAGTCGCCCGAAGGGATCTTGCTCTGGCGGCGTCGACACTCAAGGACGACATCCTCCCCCGCCTCGCCGAGGCGGGAATTCGAGTGGTCGGCTGGGAGGACATCGACGCCGAGCGGCGCAAGGAGCTGACCGCGTATTTCGAGAGCGTCGTCTTCCCGATCCTGACGCCGCTCGCTTTCGACCCGGCGCATCCCTTCCCGTTCATCTCGAATCTTTCCCTCTCGCTCGCCGTCGAGCTGACGGAGAAGGACGACGGACGCGTCTTCTTCGCGCGCGTCAAGGTGCCGCCGTCGCTGCCGCGCTTCGTTCCCGTGCCCGGCAACACTCCGCGCGCCTGCCAGTTCCTCCTGCTCGAGGATCTCGTGGAAGCGCATCTCTCCCAGCTCTTTCCGGGCATGAAGATCCGCGGAGCGTCTTCTTTCAGGGTCACTCGGGATGCCGATATCGAGATCCGCGAGGAAGAAGCCGGAGATCTGCTGCGCTCGGTCGCCGAGAACGTCCGGCGGCGGCGGTTCGGCGCCGCGATCCGGCTGGAGGTGAATGATCGGTGTCCGGAGACCGTCCGGGACCTGCTTCGGGCCCAGCTCGAGCTCGACGCGGAGGACGTCTACGAGAGCGCCGGTCCTCTCGCCGTCTCGGACTGCCTTGCCGTGCAGCGCCTCGATCGGCCGGACCTGAAGGACACGCCGTTCCTTCCGGCGGCGGTCTCGCTGTTCGCTCGGCCGGGAGACTCTTTCGAGACCATTCGGCAACGAGACGTGCTTCTCCACCATCCGTACGACTCGTTCGACCCGGTCCTGCGGTTCCTAGAGGACGCGGCCACCGATCCGGACGTCCTCGCGATCAAGATGACTCTTTATCGCACCGGATCGGACTCCCCCATCGTCGCCGCGCTGGCGCGCGCGGCCGAAAACGGCAAGCAGGTCGCCGTCCTGGTCGAGCTCCAGGCGCGCTTCGACGAGGAGAAGAACATCCAGTGGGCCCGCTCGCTCGAACGCGCCGGTGTTCACGTGGCCTACGGTGTCGAGGGACTGAAGACGCACGCGAAGATCGCGCTGGTCGTCCGAAGAGAAGGCGGCTCGATGCGCCGTTACGTGCACATCGGTACCGGCAACTACAACGGGGCGACCGCGAAGATCTATACGGACCTCGGCCTCTTCACGGCGCGGGCGGAATTTGGGCACGATGCCTCGCAGCTCTTCAATTTTCTGACCGGGTTTTCCAAACGCACGCGTTACAAGCGCCTGACCGCTGCCCCGTTCTCGCTCCACGAAAAGATCCTGGCGCTGATCGATCGCGAGGCCGAGAAGGCTCGCGAGGGGCGGCCAGCCGCGATCGTTGCGAAAATGAACTCGCTCGTCGACCCGAGCGCGATCCGCGCGCTCTACCGCGCCTCGCAGGCCGGGGTTCCCATCACCCTCGCGATTCGCGGAATCTGCTGCTTGCGCCCGGAAGTTCCAGGGGTATCCGACACCATCTCGGTCGCCAGTGTCGTGGGCCGGTTCCTCGAGCACAGCCGGGCCTTTTCCTTCGGCGTCGGGGACGAGGAAGAGATCTACATCTCGAGCGCCGACTGGATGCCGCGCAACTTCTTCCGGCGCGTCGAACTGATGGTTCCGATCCTCGACGAAAAGGCGAAGGAGAAGATCCGCCAGGAAGTCTTCGAGCCGCTCGCCGGCGATGACTCGAGGGCCCGGGACCTACGCTCCGACGGAAATTACGTTCGACGCACACCTTCTTCCGAAGCGCCGTTCGATGCCCAGCAGGCCCTGATCGACCGTCTCGCGCGACGCGGACTCCGGGCGGTCGGCGAGGATGACGGGAAAAAAGCCTAGGCGGCTCGCTCCCTAATTCCATAAGGATGTGTCGGGCCAGCGGGGTGGCGTTCTCCGCCTCGAGCCGCAGGAGCGTCCCTGGACCCACCCGGAGCCGGCGGCCTCGCCAGCGGGTCCGCGAACCGAACAGTCCCGCCCAGAACAACAGCGCCAGTGCCGCGTCG
Source organism: Thermoanaerobaculia bacterium (assembly GCA_041481715.1). Classification (GTDB taxonomy): domain Bacteria; phylum Acidobacteriota; class Thermoanaerobaculia; order UBA5066; family Gp7-AA6; genus DATBFU01. Next base: position 23,618 of record JBGPCK010000017.1, read on the forward strand.
CGCAGCGGCAGCAGAAGAATGTCTCTGGGTTCAAGGGTTGGCCGCGCGCGGGCAAGGGAGTGAGCTTCGATTGCCATCCGCACGACCCAAAGGCAAAGGGCAGCGGCAAGAACCGCCGGGGCCCCGCCGGAGGCGACCGCCGCTCCCGCCACGAAGAGAACCGGGCTCGTCAGGGCCTCAGAGGCGTAGGAGATTCCCCCGAGCCGCCGCCTCAGAATGGCCCAGCGGCGGTGGCGTTGCCAGACCGATCTCAGGCTCTTCGAGCCCGACACAGTCTCAATCGGATCGCCGGAGAGCACGATGCGGTACCCGGCCCGCGCGACGAGTCTCCCGAGCAGGAAGTCTTCGGCCAGATAGTCGCGAAGAGGCAGAAGGCCACCGATTGCGTTCAAGGCGGAGCGGGAGACGAGGATCGACTTTCCGACGACGCAGGGCATCTTGACGATCCTGACGATGGCGGCCGTGGCCGCCCGGAGAACGCCGTCGAGATACAACGATTCGAGCCGCGCTCCGGTGGAAGACGCGCCCGTGGCGAGGAACAAGTGCGAAACCAGACCCACCGACGAGTCGGAGAACCAGGAGACCGCCTTGGACAGGAAATCGCGAGGCACCCGCACGTCGCCGTCGGAGAAGAGGAAGTAGGGGCTCCGCGAGCGGCGCACTCCCGCCGCGAGCCGATTGACCTTCGCATTGCGGCCCGGCTCGCGGGCGTCCACGACGAACACCGCGGGCACACCTTGGTGGCGGTCCGCGACGCTGCGGGCCACCGCGAATGCCGGATCGGTTTCCGAGGTGAACGAGAAAATGATCTCGAAGGCCGGGTAGTCCAGCTGGAAGAAGGACTCGAGGTTCTTCTCGAGCTCGGCGTCCAGGCCCGAGAGGGGCTTCACGATCGAGACGGGCGGCAGGAAGCCCGGCCGCACCGTCGCGCGGGATCTGCGGCGGTGAACCTCGAGCGCGACGACCGAGGCGGCGTGCACGGCCGCGCAGAGAAAGAGGCCGGCGAGAAACAGCAGCGCCAGGGTCATGCGGTGGCGGAGGCCGCGCCGGGAGCCAGGCGCAGGACCCCGATCCCCGTCGCCCGCCGCAGCGCCTCCAGGACGCCCCGCACGGTCTTGTCGGCGGGCAACAAGGTCTTCCAGGCATAGAGGTGCTCGGGGCGGTGAAAATCGCTGTTGGCGATGTGCGGGAGCATCTCGCGCGAGACGACCGGAAAGAGGTCCCAGCGGCAGCCGACCTCCCAGAGGTCGACCAGCCCCTCGACCATCTTGCGCCGGTTCCAGAGATACCAGGTATTGGCATAGAACTCGCTCATCTCATGGGGGTGACACGCGACGGAGACGGCGCCCCGCCCCCGGATCTCGCGCAGCAAATCGAGCGGATCGCCGTCGGCGGAGAGAAACTCGGTGAGCCCCAGCGCGAGAATGTGCACGGACGTGTCGCGGTTGATGGTGTTGCGCGTCATCTCCGCCCCCGGCAGCACGAGCATTCCGTAGGTCTTCCAGGCTCGCTCTGCCTCGCTCCGGATGACCTCGAGGTACCGCTTCCAACTCTCCGGATCGAGCGATCGCCGGATCGCGTGGGCGATCCTTCCGAGGCCATTGTCGCGGTTGACGACGTGGTCGGTGATCGCGATGACGTCGTGGCCCGAGCGTCCGAAGAGGTCCACGACCTGCGGCAGTGTCAACACCCCGTCCGAGAACGTGGTGTGGACGTGAAAGTCACAAAGCAACATACTGGCCAACCCGCCCGAATTCTCGGCTCGGGACGCTAAGTTGACGGGAGATCGCGGCAAAACCGGCGAGAAAACCGCCTGAGGAGGGGGTGAAGACGGTCCCGCCGGCGCTGCGAGCCGGCACCGACCCGTTGGGGGGCGGCTACAGCTTGTTCAACCCGTCCAGCCCGGCGACCTTGTAGGCCTCCGCGAAGGTCGGGTAATTGAAGACCGTGTCCCGGAAGTACTCGATTGTGCCCCCGAAGGAGAGAACCGCCTGTCCGATGTGGATGATCTCCGTCGCGCCGTCCCCGATCGCATGCACGCCCAGAACCCGAAGCGTCTTCGGATGGAAGAGGACCTTCAACTGCCCGACCTCCGCCCCGACCATCTGTCCCTTGGCGAGCTCCGCGTATTTCGCCTGACCCACCTCGTACGGCACCTTCTTCTCCGTCAGCTCCTGCTCATTGGCACCCACCATCGAGATCTCCGGAATCGTGTAAATGCCGTACGGGAGAAACTCCGGGAAACTTCGGCAGGCGACGCCGAACATGCTGCAGGTCGCCAGTCTCCCCTGTTCCATCGACGTCGAAGCCAGGGCCGGGAACCCGATCACGTCGCCGGCCGCGTAGATGTGCGGCGCTGCCGTCCGGAAGCTCTTGTCGACGGCGATACGGCCCCGCTCGTCGGCGGCCAGGCCCGCAGCCGGCAGATTCAACAGGTCGGCGTTCGTCTGGCGGCCGACCGAGTACAGCAAGGCATCGCCGTGGACCTCCTTGCCGCTCTCGAGGCACGCCACGACGCGCTGTTTCTCGTCGTAGCCGACCGAGGTGACCCTTTCGCCCAGGCGGAACGTCGCGCCGCGCTGACGCATGAAATAGAAGAGCGCCTCGATCATCTCGCGGTCGACGAAGTCGAGAACCGTCGGGCGCTGCTCGATGATCGTGACTTTGATGTTCAACGCCGAGAGCATCGAGGCGTACTCGAGGCCGATGACGCCGGCGCCGACGACGATGAGATCTCGCGGCAGGCGCTCCGCGCGAATCAGCTGGTCGGTATCGATGATTCGACGGCCGTCGAGCGGGACGGCCGCGCTGTGGGCGGGACGCGTCCCGCAGGCGATCAGGACGTGGTCGCCGCGGAGAATCGTCTTGCCATCGGCAGAATCCACTTCAATCGTGTGCGGGTCGGCAAAGCAAGCCGAGCCGTTGAATGTGATCACTCCATTGCGTTTCAATTGCGCGCGGACGACTTCCATCTCGCGCGCCATGACCGTCTGAATGCGGAACGCGAGGTCCGACACGGCGATCGAGTCCTTCACCGAGTAGTCGCGTCCGTAGAAGGACCGTTGCTGAATCCCCGAAAGGTAGAGAATCGCCTCGCGAAGCGTCTTGGAGGGAATGGTGCCGGTGTGCAGGCAGACACCCCCCACCATCTCCTTTCGGTCGATGATCGCCACGCGCTTGCCGAGTTTCGCCCCCGCGATGGCGCCCTTCTGGCCCGCCGGGCCTGAGCCGATGACGACCAGATCGAAAGAATTCGGTTCCACAGCGCGAGTTCTTCGGGCCGGAGTCTATCGGACGAAGCGAGCGCTCCAATCCCGCGGCGTCCCTGCGTCCTAACGCTCCTGCCGGCCGGTCAAAGCCGGGCCGGCCCGCGCAGGGGCCGGTTCGAGCAGAGACTTAGCACGGCGAGGCAGATCGCGAGCGGCCGGCTCCGGGAACTGCCGGTCGCGAACCCCTCCCGGGGAGCGCCGACGCCATTCCACAGCATGCAGTGGTGCACTTCCTCGCCGGATCTCACCAGGCGAGCGTTAGACGGGGACGTAGGCCGTGTGAAATTCCTCGCAGGACAGACGACGCGATACCCGGACCGAGCGATAAGATCGGGCTTCCATGGCGACCGAGCGGCCGACCCGGCCCGAATCGATCCTCGCTTCCGAAGCGGCGCCCGCCGGGCGCGAACCCGCTCTCGCTCGACCGCGGCGCTCCTTCCCGCGCGGCAAGCTGCGCCTGCCCGGGAGGCGCCCCCTGCGCGAGGGGGTCCTGACCGCCTTCTATCGGATTCTTGCCGCGGCGCGCCGGGCCGCCCGCACGGCCGGAGAGGACCCCGTCGCGGCGGTCCACGAATACCGAAAGTGCCTCCGACGCGCCCGCGCCCTCGTCGCCCTGCTCTCTCCCCGCCTCGGCAAGGCCGGGGCCCGAGGTCTCAAGCGGCACGTGCAAACCGCATTTCGCGCCACGAACGCGCTGCGCGATGCCGATGTCCTGCTGGCCACGCTGCGCTCGGTCCCGACGGCCGCGGAAGACGACCTGGCGCGGCACGCCATCGAAGTCGCGTTCGAGCTCGAGCAGGGGCGCACCCGGCGGGAAACGTCGGAGACGATGGCCGTCGGCCTCCGGTCGCTTGTCCCGCTGCCCGCCGCGCTGGAGGTAACACTCGATCCCGCCTTCTCGGCGCACGATCTCGAGCGCGGCCTCGCCCGCAGCCGCCTACGGGAGCGGCGCGCGCTCGAGCGCGCCCGGCAGACCCGAAGCGATGAGGACCTCCACGAGTGGCGCAAGCGCGTCAAGGAGCTGCGCTATCAGATCGAGCTCTTGGCCTCGACCGGCAGCGGCGAGATCAAGAAGCGAGAGAAGGCGCTCGCGGAGCTTGCACAAACTCTGGGCGGCGTCACCGACTTGATCGTCCTTGCCCGAGAGATCGCGGCCCGGGAGAAGGAGGGCACGGTTCCGCCGGCGCCCGCTCTCCTGGCGAGAATCCGGGATCTCGCCGCGGAGAGGTCGCGCAAGATTCTGGATGTCGGGTCCCGGCTCTTCGAAGGCGACCCGAAGCTCTTCGCCCGCCAGGTCATCGGAGAGCGGGGCTAGGCGGTCAGACGCCGGCCGGCGGGTTGGATCTACCGCCGACCGACCAGACCCACGACCACCTCGAAGAGGATCAGCAGGACGACTGCCAGTTCGAGCAGCAGGAGCCTCCGGTCGCGAGCGACGCCGAGGATGAGCTCGAGCGCTTCCTGCACGCTTCGGAGCTTCTGCTCGAGCGCCTCGTAGCGGTCGGTCAGGTCGAACTCCTCACGAAAGTCGCCATAGATGAGATCCATGCCCGGGTCTTCCCAGGTGGCCTCCGGCTTGTCGAGCAGATGCAGCACCGAGAGCACCTCGGTGCGCGTGCCGATCGCCTCGCCGATGAACCGATGGAGATGCCGCGTCCGCAGAGGCACGTTTCCCCTCGACTGGAGCCGGTCGACCAGCGCTCGGGTCCGAGCGAAAAGGCCTTCGACGATCCGCTCGTAATACTCCATCGCGGCACTCTGGGCGATGACGAGAGCCACCACGCCGATTCGAGCCGGCGTCAGGCGGTCGATCACCAGTGCGCCCTCCGCGATTCCGATCCGGGCGCCCGGCTCTTCGCGCACCACGAAGTCTTCGCGGACCGTCTCGGTAGTCAGGCCCGGCTGAGCTCGGTGGAGCCGGGCGAGCTCGGCCTCCCGCTCGGCGGCCGAAGCGTCGTGGAAGACGACCGCGCCGAAGGCATAAACGAAGAGATCGCCGCCCGCCTCGAGTTTCCGGTGCAGCTCGTGGAGCGAGACCCGCGCCCCTGGGAAGGCGCCTTCGAGATCCTTGAGCGAGAGGTTCTCGACGAACGCCACCGCGGAGAAGGAGTGCGATCGAGCGCGGGTCGGGTCCCGGGACGCCTTCGCGGCGGAGGTGGTATCGAGGTTCGTCATCGGCGTCTTCCCGCCTGCTTCGAGGCCGTTGCCTTCCGCAAGCTAGCACAGCGGCCGTAGAATCCGCCGCCATGGCGTCGGGCCTGCCCGATTACCACGTCCACACGTTTCGCTGCGGGCACGCGGGGGGCGCTTCGCGCGACTTCGTCGAGCGTGCCCTCGAGCGAGGCCTCGGCGAGATCGCCTTCACCGACCACATTCCGCTCTACTTCCTTCCCGCGGAGCGGCGCGACCCGAAGCTCGCCATGCGGGAGGAGGACCTCGAAGGCTACCTCGCGGAGGTCGCGCTCCTCGCCGAGGAGTTCCGCGGCCGGATCCCGGTCCGGCTGGGCCTCGAGGCGGACTACGCCGAGGGGCACGAAGAGGCGTTGCGCGCGTGGCTCGAGCGCGCGGACTGGGACCTCGTGCTCGGCTCCGTGCATTGGGTCGCCGGAGACTGGATCGACGCTCCCGAGACGGCCATCCGCCGCTTCGAACGGGAGGGGGCGCAGGCGCTCTACGCGGAGTACTACCGCCTCCTCGCGAAGGCGGCGCGAACGGGCCTCTTCGACGTGCTGACACACTTCGACCTGCCCAAGAAGCACGGGCACCGGCCCGCGCGCGCGCTCGAGGCGGCGGAGGAGGAAGCGATCGCCGCGGCCCGCGAGGGCGGCTGCGCGGTCGAGATCTCCTCGGCAGGTCTGCGCAAGCCTGTTCGCGAGGCCTACCCGGAGGCACGCTTGCTGCGAAGGATCGTTGCCGCCGGCGTGCCGGTCACCTTCTCCTCCGACGCCCACGCGCCGGCCGAGGTGGGATGGGGCTACGAGCGGACGTTGGAGCTCGCGCGCTCCTGCGGGGTGAACGAGTTCGTCACGTTCGAAAAGCGAGAAAAGATTCCTCACCCGCTGCCTGGGTGAACTGCCGCCCGAGCCGAGCGAACAGCTCCGCCGAGGGGCGCCGCCGCCGCCGATGAGTCGCGTAGTCGACTTCGTAGAGACCGAACCGCGGCCGCCGCCCCTCGAGCCACTCGAAGTTGTCCATCAGCGACCAGTGAAAGTAGCCCTCGACCGGCAGGCCCGCGATCCGGGCGTGCGCAAGGACCAACGCGTGCTCGCGAAGGAAGTCGCTCCGAACACGGTCGTCGGCGGTCGCGATCCCGTTCTCCGTCACCAGAATCGTCCGCCCCGACTGCGCCGCGGCCCGAAGCACCCGCTCGAATCCCTCCGGATGGATCTCCCATCCGGTCTGCGTCAGGCCGCGCCCCCGCGGATCGCGGTAGAAGAACTCCCCGACCGGGCCGGGCAGTCCGCGAAACCGCAGGTGCACCCGGCTGTAGTAATTGACGCCGAAGAAATCGGTCGAGCCCGGCAGCTCCGGGAGGCGGAAGACGACGCGTCCCTCGCCCGGAAACGCCCAGCGGACCCGCCCCGTCGCCAGGGCCTCCACGAGACTCGTGTTGTAGAGCGCCTCCCCGTCGGCCACGAGCCGGCGGTCTACGGGATGCCCGGGACGGTCCGGCGCGAAGTCGAGCATGTTGTGGGCGATCAGGGCGCGGGCCGCCGGGTCCCTCGCCCGAAGCACCGCCGCCGCCTCAGCGTGCGCGCGCAGAAGGTGCTCGAGCGCCAGGGCCGACCGGGAGAAGCTCCGGTGTCCGGGTGGGATCACGCCGGCGAGGTAACCTCCGAGAAGAAACACGATCGGCTCGTTCAGCGTCACCCAGAGTCGTGCGGAAGGCGCGAGCGCCTCGGCCACCCTCGCCGCGAAGCGCGCGAACCAGCCCGGGCTCTTCGGGTTCTCCCAGCCCCCCTGCCGCCAGAACCAGAGCGGGTGTGTGTAGTGGAGAAGGGTGACCACGGGCTCGATGCCGAGCCGCTCGAGATACGCGACCCGCCGGGCCTCGAGCGCCAGCGCCGCCGCCTCGAATTCGCCCGGCCGGGGCTCGATCCGGCTCCACTCGACGGAGAAGCGGTAGGCGTTCGCTCCGATCTCCGGGAGCAGCGCAAGATCCGACTCCCACCGCTGCCGGTGACCCGTCGCGTTTCCGCAGGGCTCGGCGCCCGGCTTGAGCCGCCCGGCGCGCTCCCACTCCGTCCAGTCGTTCTCGACCGCTCCCTCGATCTGGTAGGCGGAGGTGGCGACACCCCAGAGGAAGCTCATGAAGCCGTCGGTCCCCGGCGACCGACGGTCGCTACGACGTCAGCTCGGTCGCGTGGTGCTTTACCCAGCGCGCCTCGGCGATGAAGATCGTGTCCTCGCAGATGTTCGTCGCGAGATCGCCGACCCGCTCGAGGTTCTTCGAGATCGAGATCAGCTCCAGGCAGTAGGTAATCAACGACGGGTGCTCGGCCATGTAGGTCAAGAGCTCCCGGATGATCGAGACATTCTTCTCGTCCAGGATGTCGTCCTTCTTGATGACCTTTTTCGCGAGCTCGGCATCGCGGTTGACGAAGGCGTCGAGGGATTGCTTCAGCATCGACATGGCGACCTCGGCCATGTAGGGAACGTCGATGAACGGCCGGAAGGGCTTCTGGCCCGAGAGCCGCTGCGCTCCCTCCGCGATGTTGACCGCGTGGTCACCGATGCGCTCGAGATCGTTGTTGATCTTGAGCGCCGCGACCAGGAAGCGCAGGTCCACGGCGACCGGCTGCTGCAAGGCGAGCAGCTGCACGGCCTGCTCCTCCACCATCATCTCCATGCGGTCGACGTCTTCGTCGGAGGCGATCACCTCCGCTGCCTTCTTCTCGTCGGACTCGATCAGGGCTTCAATGGCCTTCTGGATCTGCCGCTCGACCTCACCGCCCAGGAGAATCAGGTTGCGGCGCAGATCCTCGAGTTGTTCGGAAAAGTGTTCCTTCACGATACGTCCCCTTTTCGCTTCCTCATCCCCACAGAGCCTCGGTCGACAGGATCTCCAGGTCCTTCTGATGCACCTTCTCTTCGCGCTCGGCCGGCACGGCGCGCATGGAGACCCTCCGGTTGAAGACCCGCTCGAACAGGTTCGCCTTGTGCCGCGTCGCCGTCAACTCCGGCTCGCAATCGGCGCGCGCCGCGACCGTCAGTTCGACACGCCGCGACCGGATCCGGCTCTCCACTCCGGTGACGAGCTGCCGATGGCTGCGATCGAGACCGTCGGCCAATCGCACGATCGCGGCGAGCTTCTCGACGACGGGACGCAGATACGGATCGAGCCGGCGCCAGTTCTCGTGCCGCGGCTTCGGACCGCCTCCCTTGTGGTACCGCGCGATCGATGCGAGGACCTCGACCTCCTCCGCGGAGAACCCGGTCAGGTCACCGTGGGTGATCAGATAGTAGGAGTGGCGCTGATGCTTGGCATACCCGATGTGGCAGCCGATGTCGTGAAGGAGGGCGCCGTACTGCAGCCATTCCCGCTCCGTCGCCGAAAGCTGATGGAGCGGGTGTGTGTGGTCGAAGATCTCGAGCGCCAGACGCGCCACGTGCGCCGCGTGGAGGACCTCGGCGTTGCCCCGCCGCAGGAGCCGGTCGATGCTCCGCGCGCGGACGTCGCGGTCGAGGACCCGCTTCTGGCCGTGGCGCGCGACGTGATCGAGCAGGATTCCCTCGCGCAGGCCCCTCTCGCCGACGACGACGGCCTTCGCACCGGTGCCCTTCAGGATCCAGGCGAGCAGCATGCCGCCCGGGACGGCGATGTCCCGCCGCCGCGGGTCGAGCCCCGGGATGCGCAGCTTTTCCCGGGCCGTCGTGCGCGAGAGCAGTCGGTTCACCTTCTTCAGTCCCTGGCGGGTGAGCGTCCGGTGACCCGTGGGGGTCGCCTCGCGGCCGAGGATCGCCGCCTCGTAAACCAGCGAGAGCGACTGAATCGTTCCGGAGGAGCCCACGCAGGTCTTGAATCCGGTCTTGCGCACGGCCTCGACGGCCTTCTTGGCGGCGGCGCGGACCACCTTCTTGATCGCCTTGCGGTCGCGGGCACTCGGCGGATCGCTGCGGGCGTAGCGGTCCGAGAGGCGAACGACGCCGAGCGGAAGGCTCTCGGTCAGGCGAACCCGCGAGCCTTCGGAGATCACGAACTCGGTCGAACCTCCTCCGATGTCGATCAGGAAGAGGGGGTCGAATCGGGCGGGAAACTCGCTCCGCACGCCGAGGTTGATGAGCCGGGCCTCTTCCTCGCCCGAGACGACGTCGATGGTCACGCCGGTGCGCCGGCGCACGGCCTCGATGAACTCGCCCGAATTTCCGGCTTCCCGAACGGCGCAGGTCGCAACCGCACGCACGAGCTCCGCGCCGGCCGACCGGATCGACCGGAGGAATTGCTCGACGGCCTCGACCCCCGCCTCGATGGCCTCCTCAGACAGGCGACCGGTAGCCAGCGTATCGCTGCCCAGGCGCACGAGGGACTTCTCACGCGACAGGACCTGGAGCGAGCCGTCCTCCTCGACGGAGGCGACGAGCAGCTTGATGGTATTGGTGCCGATGTCGATCGCGGCGAGCTGTTTCACGGCGGCGACATTGTCCGGCGGCGACCCGTGACCGCCCTGAAGGCGATGTGAAAACGGCTTGAAGCGCAGCGGCTTGTCTATCTTTCTATAATAGCGCCTCATGCGCGATCGCGCCTCATTTTGGGAGCGGCAGAGGCGCTCGTTCGAGCAGGCCTGGAAGGCATTTCGAAAGGGCGATCCCGAGGGCCCGCACGACCTGAGCGAAGTCCTCGCCCATATCACGGTCGGCGCGCGGGCGGCGGGCCGCCGCAACCTCTCTCGTCGCGCGCGACGGATCCGACGCCGTCTTTCGGAATTGTGCGCGCTCGAAGCGGACCGCCATTTGCTCGCCCGCGTCCGCCGCCTGGGCTTGCTCTCTCCCGAAGCGACGGCGGGTCTCGACGTGCACTGGGAGGAGCTCGCCCGGGTCGGCGGCAAGGGTGCCGTCCGCAAGATTCGCGGCCGGCCGAAGCGACGGCTGCGCCGGGCGCTTTCGCGCAGGAGCCGCTCACGTCGCCGCTTGCGCGACGACCGTGTCCGGGAACGCCTCGTCGCCGCCCGGGAACAGATCTGGGAGACGCTCGCGCCGCCCGCCGAGAAGGCGAGCGACCGCGACCTCCGCCACTATCGGCTTGCGATCCAGAAGATGCGCGACCTCACGGAGACCCTGGTCGAGTCTGGCCTCTCGCCCCGGCGGCCGGCCGATGAACGGGATGCGCGGATTTGCGAGGCTTTTGACCGGTGGAACGACGTGCGGCGCTTTCGCAAGCGCCTCGCTCGCGAACGCCGGCAGGCCGAGAGCCGTGGAGCCGTGACGCTGGCGCTCGAGCTCGACCGTCTGATCGAGACGCTCGCGGCGAGCGTGTCCGCCGCCCGACTGCAGGCTCTCGGGAAGGCTCGAAACTCCGCCAACGTCGCCTTTCTTCGCAACCGCACGGCCTAAACCGCGATTCTTTCGTCCGATGAGCTCCGCGCGGCGAGTCGGACCCGACGGATTCCGGCTCTCGATTCTCATTTTCTTGTCGGCTCTCATGGCCGCGACACTCGCCGTGAAGCTCTTCCTGATCTGGAAGTACGAAGGCTTCCTGACCGGTGATGACCTGGAGATCGTGCAAACCGCCGCCCGCTGCGCGGCCGGTGTGACGTACCAGCCCTGGGATATCCGCTGTCTCTTCGAGCCCCTCTTCTTCGTCTGGCCCGTCATGAAGGTCGCGGTCCTCTGCGGCGCGCGCGAACCCGGCACGCTCTCCGCGATCGCCGCGATTCCGAGCGCCCTTTTCTCCACAGCCGCGATCGCCGGTGTCTTCGAGCTGGCCCGGCGTTTCGGCGCCGGGCCATCGACTGCCGGCGCGGCGGCGTGGCTTTACGCCCTGCATCCGCTTCCTCTGGGGTACGGCTCGGCCCCTTTTCCGCGCCCGATCTCCGCGGCGCTCGTCGTCGCCGCCTTTCTGCTTGCCTTCGACGCGCGCCAACGCGCCGTGGCTTTCCTCGGATCCGGCTTTCTCATCGGGGCCGCGTTCGCGGTGCGCTGGAGCGAAGGAGTCGTCCTCGTCCCGCTTCTTCTGTGGAGCGTCTGGAGGTCGCGTGCCCTGAGGAGCGCCACTCTTCTCCTGGCAGGCTTCGCGGCCGGGGCCTTTCTGTGCGCGGGCCTGGTCGACCGCTTGACCTACGGAGACTTCTTCCACAGCCTCAAGGCATTCTTTCAAACGATGTACTTCGAGATCTCGCCCATCCGACTGGCCCAGGAAGACCCCTTCCCGGATTACTTTCGAACGGCACTTCGCTGGGCGGGACCGCTCCTCGTGTTGCTTCTCATCGCCTCGTGGGAGCGGCGACCGGCCCGGGTTCCGCTTCTTCTGGGGATTTCGGTCGTGTCGCTCCTCTCGTTCTTCGCGCACAAAGAGTGGCGCTACCTGCAATCGGCGATCCCCTTCCTCGTGATCGCGGCCGCGTTCGGCTGGGAGCGGCTGCGCCAGGGCGGTCATCGCATTCTCGCCGCGGCCGCGTTGATACTCGCGCTCCCCTACGGGCTGGAACGATCGGTCACTCTTCTGCGAGAACGGTCCGGCTCGGGCATCCTCGCCGCGCGGTTCATCCGCGCCATCCGCCCACCGCCGCGCGTGCTGGCGTTCGAGCAGATGTGGGCCTACGGCGAGCACCTGTACCTGGGCAACGATCCGGAGATTCGTGAGATCGAGTGGAATCGCCCCCTCCGGCCCCGGGCCCTCGCCGAGGCCGCGGCCGGCGCCGACGTCGTCGGCGTCTATTCACGGCACCTGGACCGTGCCGGGATGGAGGAACTGAACCGGCTCGGGTTCCACCGGTTGAGGACGTTCCGGACAGGCACCGCCTACGAGTGCGCCGTTTATGGCCGAGCAGCGCGCGCCGGCAGGTGAGGGGCCTCAGGCGCCCGGGGGACGAAGGGGCCCCTCCGGCAGGGCGGGGGCCAGGAACCAATTCTCGTTCGCCTCGAGGTTCAGGGAGCCGCGTCGCCGCGCATCTTCGATCAGGAGATCGCGAAGGGACACGCCCGTCTCCGCCACCCGCGGACACTCTCTC
>JBGPCK010000018.1:0-35365 GCA_041481715.1 Thermoanaerobaculia bacterium
CGCGCCCTGTTGCGAAGGGGCGAACCGGTCCAGGCCGCCTGGCGTCTCGCGGCGCAGCGCCGGCGGCGCCCCGTCGCCATGACGATCCTCGCCGGCGCCTGCGCTTTGGCGCCCCTCGCGGTGGCGCTCGGCGAAGGCTCTCAACTCCAGCAACCGCTCGCGATCGCCGTCATCGGGGGTTTCGTGCTTTCCGGCCCTTTGGTCTTGATCGTGTTGCCGGCCCTCTATGCGGCGCTGGATCCGCGCGGCCGGTTGGCCGGCGTCGGCTCACCACCTGCTGCCTGAACGAAAGCGGCCGTCGGTCCCGGCCGCGCGACGCGACCCCGAATTCGGCCTTTCACTCGGTCGCTCAGCTCGCGGCGAGGCCTTGTCGACTGATTGGCGAAGCGGACTCTGGCGACTGCTCCTCCTCGGCCTTGCGGTAGGCGTTGGGGTCGTGATCGAGAGCGCCGGGTGGCAGCCACTCCCAGAGCGACCCGAGGTCTTTGCGGACTTGCTCAATGTAGAACACCGGGAGATCCGTCGTGTCCTGGTGGAAATATCGACGGACGTCGAGGTCGAAGTCGAGCCGCCGGCGCACCTCCCGGTAATAACGGATCCTGCCGAACCCCTCCGATGACACGGCCCGGACGACATTCATCCATCGCGGGATCACCGTCCGGGTCCCTCGGAAGCGGTTGAAAATTGCGCGGGGGGAGAACGTGTGCCTGGTCAGACCGATCACCTGGTCGTAGAAGTCGGGCCACGAGTAGTTCTTCGGCTTCACGTTCATGGCGCGATTGTTGTCCAGGAAATGGAAGGGAAACGGCAGGACACGATTCGCGCGCTGGTATTGGAGGTTCAACGGCGCCGCCCGCCCGAATGCCGAGAGAAGCGAGTAGCCGGGAAAGGCCCCGGGAGTCAAGTCCACGAAACGCTTCGTCAGCTCGAAGGGCTCGTTCCCCGTGTCCCCGTCCAGGCCCAGCACGAAGTTGGTCTGAACGTAGGGAATGTGCCGGAGGATCAAGTTCACATGCTCGGAGACCTGGCGGACCTTGTCCATCCCCTTGAGTTGGCCGGTCCTCGACTTGTCGCCGAGGTCGTACCAGGATTCAACGCCGGGCAAGAGCGCCTTGAAGCCGCTCCGCGCGAGCCGCTTGAGATGCGGCTCCGACAAGAGGGACAGGCTGCTCTCGGCGATGAACTCGATCCGGCCTGGGGGCACGGCAGCGTCGATCGCGTTGAGGTAATCGTCGAAGCGGACTCCGAAGTTCGGATCGTGCCAGCCGACCAGCGGCCGTTCCACTGTTCGCGCGAGGAACTTGAGGTCATCGGTGAGCGTCGCAAAGTCGAGTGGCTGGTACGGGACCACGGAATCGATGCAAAAGCTGCACGTGTAGGGACACCCCAGGCTTCCGATCATCGGGACGATCTTGATGAGCGGAGCCTTTCGGAGGGTCTGCTCAATAAACTTCCAGCGCTCGCGCACCCCGGGCAGCTCGGCCGGCTGCCGCTTCGCCGCGAGGTGAAGGCCGATCGGCCGGTGCGGCGAGCAGTCTTGCAGGACCTCGCGGACCACGTTCTGGTCGGTGAAGCCGATTACGTAGTCGAAGTACTTCCGGGCGTCCTCGGGGTAGCAACGCGCGTGGGGACCGCCGAGGACCGTGACGGCTCCCTTCGATCGGAACAGGTTACTCAGCGAGTAGGCGAGGAGAGCGGCCTCGGTAAACGCGCCGATGAAGACCAAATCGACTTTATCCGGCAGCTCCTCTGCCAGATTCTCGAATCCGGTGTAGCAGATGAGGGTCACGTCGTGCCCCTGAGCTTCGCACCAGACGCCGATGACCTGGGGCATGATGCTGGCGAGATTGGCATTCATGACCCGCGCGTACACAGTCCGGGTCGGCCCTTTGGTGACGAGATCGATGACGCCGATGCGGAGCTTACGCAAAGAGATTCCGATCAAGGGAATTGAATTCCCCGAGGCGCTTACCGGCTGGGAGTGTCATCAAGTAACCGATGCGAAGAGTCTATGCTGCCGAGGGGAGGATCGTGTAGCAACATCTCGGGCTATCGGACACATCGTCGCACGCTATGCCGAAATTCTCGGGAAACGGCTGACCAAAGTAACCCCTCGGGCGCTTCCTACCGGCAGCGGCAAGAGCGAACCGCGATGCCGCCCTGCTCGACCTGATTAGAGCCGATCGTCGAGTCCTGGATGACCTGCGAGGGAGGCACATTGCCGCTCGCGCCAGGCGCAAACACAAGAATGCGATTGTTGGGCTCCGCTACGAACAGGCGGCCGTCGGAAGAAAGCGCAATCTTGTTCGCGCCCGGGAATCCCGGGCCGGTGATGCCCGTGGCCTCTCCGCTGATCACACGGATGGGCGCGACATTGCCGTTGGCTTCGGGTGCGAAGACGCTCACTTGAATGTTTGTTCCATCGACCGAGACGTTGTAGACGTACAGCTCGTCTGTGGAGGGGTCCAAGGCGATACTCAGATTGCTCGGCGCGAACGGGTTGGAGTCGTGCGGGAAGAGGCCTGTGGCGCTTCCTGAGATGGTGCGGATGATCGGTGGGGACTTCAGAGTCCGAGACGTCTTGAAAGTCTGCACGGCCGTGACGCCGCTGGAATCGTGGCCGCCCACGAGCAGATTCCGATCTTCATCAATGGCCACGTCTCCGATGGGAAACAAACTCGGATCTTCAATCGTCGTGGGATTCTGTTGTTGCCCGGACGCGCTCGGCGGTAAGACAAAGATCGAGGGCGGGAACTGACGAATGCTGACCACGAAATCGTTCACGTGGGAATCGACTGCGATCCCAACGAGATCGTTGGTTTCGAGCTGGAGGGAGCGCGAGGGAGCATCATCGCCGTTGGCCGTGGGACGGAAGATGCTGATCGTGCCATTGGTCAGGAATTGAGCGGTGTGCAGGTATCCGTTCTTGCTGATCGCGATGGCGCGCGCCGTCTGCAGCGTCGTGTTTGGCCCCTGAATGACCTGGCACGGCGCCACGGGACCGTTGGCCCGCAGGGAATACCCGCGAATCTGATCCTCGAGGGCCAGAAAAACGGCGTTGTGCGGGCAGTGCGCCCACGCGGTGCTAGCGCCGAGGCATGACAGGAACGACAGAAGGCAGACGAGCCGTTTCATAGCCATTCCTCCCCTCGATTCTCTCGCGATTCTATGCCCCGCGTCTGGAATGGAGGCGGATGGGGTCAACGCTGACTGCTCGTTCAATGGCAGGGAGCGGAGTCTCCCGTGAGCTTCGCCAACGCCCGACACACGTCTACCGCGCCCCAACCGAACTGATCGTCCCGGCCAGGAGGCCCGAGATCGCGCGCCGTCTCCTCGAGCAAGCGGCGCATCTCGGCGGGGGAGAGTTCGGGATGGACCTGGAGAAGTAACGCCACGACCCCTGAGACGTGCGCTGTGGCCGGGGAAGTCCCCGTTGTCGTACCGAGCGGCTGCGGCGCCGCGAGGCTCAAGATATCCACACCCGGAGCCGCCAGATCGACCCGGCTTCCTTGATTGGCGCCCTGGTAGAGGTGGTCCTCACGATCGATCGCCGTCACGGCGATCACCGGCTCCAGCGCCGCCGGAAAGCGCACGGTCCCGACGAGGCCCTCGTTTCCGGTGGCGGCGACCAGAGCGATTCCTCCCTCGACGGCGCGGTAGGCGACCCGCGCGACGAGCGGGTCGTAGGCGGAACCGGCCAGGCTCATGTTGACGACCCGCGCCCCATGAGCGATGGAGAAGTCGAGTCCGCGGGCCAGGGCATCCGACGAACAGACCTCGTGGGCACCCGGGGAAAGCCCCCCGCAGACCCTGACCGCGAGCAGCGTCGCGTCGGGGGCAACACCCGCGATGCCGATCCCGTTGTTGGCCCTCGCCCCGATGATCCCGCTCATCATGGTGCCGTGCGCCTCGGTGAGGAGGGGCCGCGATCTCTCGAAGAAGTCGGCGCTTCCGGCGAAAGCCCCGGCCAGATCCGGGTGCTTTGGGTTCACGAAGGAATCGAGCACGGCGACTGTCACTCCACGGCCCGTCGTACGGTCCTGGACGCGGGAGGCGCCGAGGCTGTCTAGTGCCCATTGTTCGCCGCGGTTGGGATCGTTGGTCGAGCGCTGCGTGACGTGGTAAAGGAAATTCGGTTGAGCGAATCGAACGGCCGGTTCCTTCTGCAAGGCGCCGAGCGCCGCGGCCAGGCCGCGTTCCGGAGCGGTCATCCGAAAGAGCGTCACGGTTCGCCCGATGGTCGGAAGCGCGAAGGAGCGTTCGGCCTTGAGCGAGAGCAGCTTCTCAACCTGCGCAAGTGCTTTGGGGTCGGCACCCGTGTCCAGGACGGCGAGCACCTCGGCGGGGAAAAACTCCGCCTGATCGATTGATTGAAGGTCCTCATCCGACCACAACACTTTCAACCGCGCGTCGAAGAGGTCCCGGTCCTGAGAGCAGGCGAGCTCCGACTTGCAATCCAGACAGCGGACGGTGACCTGAGCCAGGTGCTCGCCGGGCTCGAGCGCGCGGGCGTCCACGACCGCCTCGACCGTCAGGTTGCCTCCCGGAGGTGGCGAGACGGAGGTCGGTCCGGGGAACGAGAGCCACGGCGCTTTCGGATCACCGGTGACCTCGAACGAGTGCGCGGCGTGGCATCGGTTCAATACCGTCACCGTCGTGCGGGCGCTGCGGCCCCGCGCGAGCTGTAGGTTCCAGACAGTCGGGAGATCGGCCGCCAGCGCCGTTGAGAGACCGCCCGCCAGCATTGCGGGCACCGCATGGCAAATCGCGAGGCCTGGGATCCGGAGAATCCTCAGGCAGCGCTTCGAGCGATGAGGCCGGTCCTGGCGCATGAGTGTGCTCCCTTCGCGGCGGCTGTATTCCTCCGGCACCTCTTCCGGCAATGGTCATTCTCAGAAACGGCCCTGATTCTACGGCTCACATCGTTCGCCTCGCGCTTTTCCCTCTTTGTGCGAAGCTCCGACCTGTGGTTTCATGCGGTTTCTGGCATGGCCCGCGAGGATCCGCCGGTCGCAGGATGGAGTGTGCAGTGGAACGAATAAGCATCGGCTCGGAGGCGCACAAGCAGCTCTTCTGCCGAACGTTCGTCGAGACGCACCGCCCGTTCGAGCCCGAGAAGATCGTCTGGCCCGACCTCGACGAGCAGGCCCTCCAGCGCCTATGGGGGCTTCCGGTTTGGGGCGAGGCGGCGCGCACCGAGAGCGAGACGGCGATGAAGGTTCAGACGCTTGGGCGCGCGGAGCGTGACCCGGTGCTATCCGAAGCGATTGCGCTGCAGGGATATGAAGAGGGACGCCACGCCTCAATCATTCGCCTCCTGATCGAGCGCTATGGAATCCCGGTCCCGTCATTCGCCCCGCCGAGTCCCCCGAAGGATCCAATGTGGACTTTCATGAGCGTCGGATACGGGGAGTGCATCGATTCTTTCTTCGCGTTCGGCCTTTTCGAGATCGGACGCCGTTCCCGCTATTTCCCGCCTGCGCTCACGGACATCTTCGAGCCGATCGTCCAGGAGGAGGCCCGGCACATTCTCTTCCTGGTCAACTGGGCGGCGTTTCTGCGGGGCCGGTCACCCGCACACTCCCGTCCCCTCTTCGATGCCCGCCGCGCCTGGGTAATCTCTCGCCAGCTCTTCGAGCACGCCCGGCACGCGGCGTCGTTCGGCGGGGGCGCGTCTGAGGAAGGCTTCGAGATGAAGAGTCACAGCGCGTTCGGCGACATTTCCGCTCGGGATTTTCTGGAGCTCTGCCTCGCCGAGAACGACCGACGGCTGGCTCCTTATGATCCGAGACTGCTGCGGCCCAGACTCGTTCCGGGCGCCGTGCGCATGACCCTCCGAATTCTGCCGTCCGGCAATGGGACGACGAAGAACGGCAGGAGAGCGGCTTGACAGATCGGCGAGCCCGAGCATGGAATCGGGAAATTTACGGCCGACGAGCCGAGTTTCGTTTAGCACAATCGACCGAATAGGCAGTGGCGGAAAGAGCATTACGCATGAACCCGCGCAAGACGCTTTTTCTCAACCCTCCCTCCTACGAGGGATTCGACGGCGGCGCCGGGTCCCGCTATCAGGCTCGCCGGGAGATCCGGTCGTTCTGGTATCCCACCTGGCTGGCGCAACCCGCGGCGCTGGTACCCGGCAGCCGCCTCATCGACGCTCCGGCCCGGGGCCTCGCCCTGAGCGATTTGCTCCCCATCGCGGGCGATTACGAGCTCGCGGTTCTCCACACGAGCACCCCTTCCTTCCGGTCCGACGTGCGGGTGGCCGAGGCCTTGCGTCAGGCCAACCCGAAGCTTTCGATCGGCTTCGTCGGCGCGCACGTGGCCGTCTCGCCGGAGGAGAGCCTGGTTGCTTCCGAAGCGATCGATTTCGTAGCGCGTGAAGAGTTCGATTACACGATCCAGGAAATCGCGGAGGGCCGGCCGCTCGCGGAGGTCGACGGGATCAGCTACCGGGACGCCGGTCGCGTCGTCCACAATCGCCCGCGGGCGACGATTGAAGACATGGACGCGCTGCCCTTCGTGACAGAGGTCTACAAGCGGGACCTCGTCATCGAGGACTATTTCATCGGATATTTGCTTCACCCGTACGTCTCCCTTTACACGGGGCGGGGTTGCCGGTCGCGCTGCACCTTTTGCCTCTGGCCGCAGACGATCGGAGGGCACCGCTATCGAACACGCAGTCCGCAGAGCGTGGCCGACGAGATCGCCCTGGCCAAACGCAGATTTCCGCAGGTGAAGGAGGTCTTCTTCGACGACGACACGTTCACCGACGATCTTCCCCGCGCCGAAGCGATAGCGCGTCTGCTCGGCCGCGTGGGAGTAACGTGGTCGTGCAACGCCAAAGCGATCGTGCCCTACGAGACCCTGAAGATTCTCCGAGACAACGGCCTACGCCTCCTGCTCGTTGGTTATGAGACCGGCAGTCAGCAGATCTTGAACAACATTCGGAAAGGAACGCGGATCGACGTGGCCCGCCGCTTCACCGCCGACTGCCACCGGCTCGGCATTACGATCCATGGGACCTTCATCGTAGGTCTGCCCGGCGAAACGCGGGAAACGATCGAGAGCACGATTCGTTTCGCCCGCGAGATCAATCCACACACGATCCAGGTCTCTCTAGCGGCGCCCTATCCCGGCACGGAACTCTTCCGGCAGGCGCAGAAGGAGGGCTGGCTCGCCGAGCAAGCCGACGGGCTCGTCGGCGACGATGGAGTCCAGATCAGCTCGCTTTCCTATCCGCATTTGTCGGGCTCGGAGATCTTCGGGGCGCTCGAGGAGTTCTACAAGCGTTTCTATTTCCGGCCGAAGAAGATGGCCGAAATGCTCTTCGAGATGCTGGCGAGCCGCGACATGATGAAGCGGCGTCTGCGAGAGGGTACCGAGTTTTTGCGTTTCCTCTCGCGGCGCGACGCCAGGGCGTGAGAGCGCTCTCCGTCCCGGGAGACTTCGGCTTTTCCCGCGAAGTGCTCAACGGGTCGGCCCGGTGGTCGCTGCTATCACCTTCGCCTGGCTGACGTCAAGAAAGGGAGAAAACACCGCGAAGGACAAGACCGGCTTCGACTCGCGCGGAGGAGTGAGGAGAGGGAGCAAGGCAAGTGCCTGTTCCTTGCCGTTCTTTCGCGGCCATCGGCGCTCGGTTATCGTTCGGTGTCGATCCCGGCAGAACAGATCAATCCTTGATTGGGCCGTGGAGCGATCAAGTGGGGTGATTCTCGGCCGCTCGCGGAAGCGGAACGCTGCGGTCGCGATGATGGCGGCCCTCTTGTCGGCCAGTGCCGCTGAAGCGAGCGCGGACTACGCGCTCTTTCCGGCGGCCTCTGACCAGCTTCTCTCTGCGGGCACAGCCGCGCCGCAGCAAGCGTTGGGCGACCCGGCTCGAATCTTCGCGGTGCCGAGGCCGATCTGCGAGTTTCAGCTCGGCCTCCGATTCCCGTCTGCGGCACCGGCGCTGGTCTCAAACCCCAGAAGCGTTTTGGGGGTGGAACCAGCGCGAAAGCCAAACGTTCTGCCGGGCGTCGTGGTCCTTGTGGGGTCGCTCGCGGGATCCGCCTCTAACTCCTGGCGGGGTGGGCGCTTCTCGACTTTTCACTTCACGAACGAGGAGTTCTTCGGGCGGAACACCTACACGGGAGGTGTGGACAAGGCTTCACACTTCGTTGACTACAACGTTGCCGCTCGGGTGCTCACGTTTGCATACCAGGAGCTGGGCTTTACGGAGATTCGTTCGCAGCTCTACGGCTCCGGCGTGTCCTTCCTCGCGGGATTGACCACAGAGATTGGGGACGGAACGACGAGCTATGGTTTTTCCTACGAAGACCTCGTGATGGACGCATTCGGTGCCGCGACGGCCTTCGGCCTAGCGGCGACCGGATGGGATGACACGATCGGTTTTCGCATCGGTCGATTCAATAGCGCCAAGACGCCCCCGTGTTGCTACACCAACGCGAGCTACGGCCGGGACTACTCCGGCGAGATGTACATGGGGGACCTGAAGTTCGACGGCCTCGCTCGTCGCCTGAAACTGAGGCCAGGCGTCGCCCGCTACCTCTTGCTGACGATGAACTACGGAACAAACGGCTATCGCTACGTCACGGGGGAGATCCGCCAGCGGCTGATCGGGATAGAAGTGGGGTTGAACTTCGCAGCGGTGATGAAGGACCTCGGCGTCCCGGACAGAACCTGGTGGGGTCGAGGCCTCTACCTCTTTATCAATTGCTTCCGAATTCCTTACACAGGGATCGGCTTCCGTTACGACCTGAATCACAACAAGTGGTACGGCCCGACGGCTGGGTTCACGCCCTTCGACACGAACGAGGCAACCGGTGGAAGATGAGCCTGCCGTCCCTAGCTTTCCCCCGGCCAGGCCGTCGAACCAGATCGCAATTCCAGCGTGCCAGAAGGTAGCCCTCGTTTCTTGCGAGGCTTTACCCAAGCCTCGCAAATCTGGCTCCATCCGGGCTGTTGGCGTTTGTGAGGGCCCTTTTGGGTCCACCGCGATGTTCAGTTGGTCGACTTGAGCCTGCGAAAGAGCCACATTCCCGCTTGCGCCAGGCACAAACACCTGGATGCGATTGTTGGGCTCGAGGGCCGTCGCTGGCAAGTCGGAGGTCGTCGCGGCGGAACGCGAGGAACAGGCCATCGCCGTTCTACTCGCGCGATCGTCGGCGCGGGAGGGTCTGGTTCGCGACGCCTCAGGTTGTTCTAGCGGCTGTCGGAACCCCTTGCGCCAATGCCGTACTCGAGCGCAATGCCGATGGTGTACTCCGGGGCCGACGGCCGAGCTCCGGAGGGCGGGAACTGGCCTCCCCGTAGGATGTGGAGCGTCGCAGCGGGAAGGACCCCGGCGCTATCGGTCAAGCGGACGGTCTCGCTTCCGTGCGCGAACCGGAAAAAGAAGCGCGGGAGGAATCCGGGTGCGATCTCGTCCCGAACCGCGAGGTCGAAGAACCACTGCTTCGTTTGGGAGTTCGGGCCATAACCGGACTGGAACGCGAGCGTTTCCGTACCCAGGACTCCGAGAGAGACGAAGGGGACGCTTGATCGATCGACAGCGGCTGAAAGGGAAATATCGAGCTTCCTCGAATGGCGCAGCAGCGACACGCCCACAGCTTCGAGGAAAGCGCTGGGCGAGAACTGCTGGATCGGACCCTGGCTGAGCTGCTCCGAAGTGGGGAGGTTTCCCCAAAGACCCTGCGCCAAGAGGGATGCCGTCCAAGGGCCGCGCGACGTCCGCAATTCGACGTTACCGCCCATCAGGTTGCCGAAGGTCTTGAGAGAGCTCTGGGGTGTGAAGTTTCTGCCTTGGACGCGAACGCCCATCCACTGGCCCGCCAGCTCGAGATCCTTCCACCGATGCCGCCATCCGATCGCCACCTCGTCCCTTTCGGCGATCAGGTCCCGTTCCTCGGAGAACTGGAGAGTCGGCTCTCCAATGGTCAGCAGATCCGTAATTTTGTGTCTCCGGTGCTCGGCTGCAAGCTCGAGAGAGTCGCGCTCACTGAACGCCCGGCGAAACAGCACGGCGAAATTCTCATAGCGGCCCGTGCCTCTTGCCACTACCGTAATCGGAGACTGTTCCGATTGGTTCGACTCGTCGTGCGATGTCGGAAAGGCGAAGCGCAGCCTCACCTCCGAGGCTGGCGTACCGGCGCCGAGATCGGCCGGAGCCATTCGGACCCAGCGCGCTCCCACGAGCGTCGACTTGGCAGTGACATCGGAGCGGTCGTCGGTCAGCGCGGACCCGCTGATGACCTCCCGCTGGAGCGTGGCATATGCCACACCGATCTCGGCCGAGTACGGACTGGGAGGAGGGAGATCGACCGCCATGAGCATGCTGGCGCAGAAGACGCAGGCACCGACAAGGTCCATTCCCATGAGACCTCATTCGCTAGGATCAGCGGGCGGTTAGGGTTAGGGTGACCCCTGTTCCGGGTAGAATCCTGCCATTCTATCTGTTGTCTGAGACCGCATTTGGAAACACGAGTCCGCCTTTGGCCGGAGGGTGAGAGCGGATGCCGGCCTCGGCCCACGCGGGGCACCCGCTTCTGGCGGAACTGCCCGGCGTGAGCGTTCTCTGGCCATGAAGTCCCGATCTTCTTTCGCAGGCGCAATCCTTTTTTCGGCACTCCTTCTCACCATGCCCGCTTCGAGCGGCGCGCAGACCGACGCCCTCCCGGCGGAACAGGCGCCGCTCGCCTTCGGGCAGCGCAGTCTTCACATCTTGCACCTGCTGATGCTCGACTTTGGGCCGGCGCGCATCGATCCGCTCAGGCAAGGGGAAACCGAGTGGGACCTCGCGAGCGCCTACGCAAACACCTTTTCGACCTCGCAGGTGGTCAACCAGTACCACGACGGACTCGCCTATCGCGGCCGCCCGCTCGAGCCGGCCGAGGTGGCCGGTCTGCATCAGGCGCATTTGCAGGATGCCCTGTTGTTCATGGACGGCGAGGTCATTCGGACGACGCTCGGAGTAAGGCTGGGTCTGTCCTCTTGGGTGTCCGTCTCGCTCGAGGTCCCGTACATCTATCGGGACGTCAGTCTCGACGGCGCCATTCGGAGTTTTCATCGGCACATTGGGACAGACCAGAACGGCCGGGACCTCTTTCCCAACGGAGAGCTGGCGTTTCTCGTCCAGCGTGCCGGCGAGCCCTTCTCTTTCTTCCAGGGATCGCCGCACTCCGGTGTCGGGGACATCACGGGGTCGTTCGGCTGGCGCCCGCCTGTCTCGAGCGGCGGACTGGAGTATGGCGCCGATCTGGCGGTCAAGGGCCCCACGGGTGACGCCGCCGACTTCAACGGGTCGGGAGGTTGGGATGCCGGTGTGCTTGCTTTCGTGCTGTGGCGGCGAGCGGGTTGGACGCTCGAGACGGACGGAAGCCTCGTCGTGCCGGGGGCCTGGAAAGCGCCGCTGTCGGTCGACACCGACCCGTTCGGACGCCTCTTTGCTTCGGTGATTCGAGACTTGGGGGGCCGTACGCGGATCGGAGTTTCCGTGACGGTCGAACAGAGTCCATTCCGGCAGGGGAGGGTCTATAGCCTGACCCGCACGGGCGTCGAGATCGGACTGGGGCTCGAGCGCGACGTCATCACGGGTCTTCCGGTTCGTCTGACGCTGACGAAGGGCCTGCCGCTCCTGGGAGACCGGGCCGACTTCGGGATAGCCCTCGCGCTGCGATACCGGGTTCCGGAAATCCGGTATCGATGAGTTCTCGGCGATGAAGGGGTCGGCCCTGTGCTTCGCGACGGCGGCGTTCCTTCTGTTACGCGCGCTTTCCTTCGCCCAGGCCGCGCCGGGTTCGGTCGAAATCGGCGCCGGAGCAGGTCGCTTCTACGGGGGACAGCTCGGAGACGCCGAGACGGCGCCCTTCGGCCAGAAGGTGCGCGCCGACGACGACATTCTCGAGAGCGTCTGGCTCGGGGCGCAGCTGTCGCGCGATTGGGGGCTCGAGCTCTCAGTGCGCCGCACGTCGACTCACCTCGTGGCCGCGGGGGAAGGTCTCTTCCCGAACGAGCCGGCGCTCGCCGGGCTCGACTTCGCCACGATCGAGCTTGCTGGCCTGCGGTCCTTCCGCCTGGGTAATCTTCTGCCCTACGTCGGTGGAGGAATCGGGGTGGCGAACGTTGACCCGAACACGCCCAACCCGGCGGTGCGCGACGCCAACCGATTCTGCGCGTCGGCCGCCGCCGGCGGGCGGTTCTACGCCGCCCGCTGGATCGGGTTCCGCGCCGACATTCGCGGCCGCTTCACGTATCTGGGCAGCCATCGGCCCGGACAAGGGGGCGGCTGGCTCGTGAGTCCGGAAATCCTCGCCGGGGCCTTCTTTTCCTTCGGCGGAAAATGACGCTCCGTCTGCTGCTGGCTATCGGTCTCGTCAGTTCGGCCCTGCGGGCCTTTCCCTCAGCGGCGGAGGAAATCCTGTGGCATACCGACTTCACCTTCTACGGCGACAACACGGAGTTCACTGGGCCGTACCGCGAGGGCGAGACGATCCTTGGCGCGCAGTTCCAGACGTACCTCCGACTCGCGCTCGGCCCGAGCGTTTCGGTCCGGGCTGGCCTCTTCGCGGACCATCGGAGCGGTGACACGACGTTTGTCGACCCCGTCAAGCCGATCCTTTCGTTTCGCTACCAGACCGAGCACTCCCTCGGTGTCCTCGGAACCCTGGAGACGCAGGATCGGCATGGCTATCTCGAGCCTTTGGAGGTGACGACGCTCGAACTGACTCGTCCCCCCTGACTCAGGAAATTGAAATCCGTGCCCGCCCGGGTACACGATGGGTGGCGCCGAAGACGCCGTCGAGCACCTCCGCGTAGGGCCGAACTCTCCAATTGGGCTAGCCCGGGAACCAGCGTAGGCCTATGTCGAAGGCCATGGCTTCAACCGCTTTTCGTTCGCCTCCGCCCAGGTGACTGGGTTGCTCTTGTGCCATTGGTGGGAAGGTGCGTGTCAGAGCGCGGATCGGAAGGAAAGAGTGGTCCGCCATCCGGCCAAGGCGTTTCGCGTCCAGGCGTCGCGGACCACCGAGAGAATCAACGACTGCCCCGGAGTCTGCGCGGCCCGCAGGAGACGCCAGTCGAGAAGGATTCCTCCGAAGATGTCCTTCGAGCCCCGGTCCTGAAAAAGGTTGCCTTCCTGTCGGGCCGACGAGGAACCGCGATAGCCAATGAGGCCGACGGCATACAGGGTCCGGCTGGCCGGGCTGGCGACGCGCGTCCCGCCTTCCACCTGGACGCGCCACTCGAAGTAGTCTCCGTCCACGGCTGCCGACGGACCGTACTGCGCGTGGACGTTTCCCGCCCAGATCCATTGGGCGGGCTCCGATGCGGAGCGTGACTGGAGCTGAAACGTGGCAGCCAGCCGATTGATCCCATCGCTGACGTTGACGACGCGGTCTCCCTCCGATCGCGCCACGAAGTACTCGACGCGCACCGTCGCTTCGACGCGGGTGGCCGGGCCGCTCGGCGACCAATCGACGAAGGCGCCGACCCCGGGGAGCCCGCGCGAGGTGAAGGTCGCTTCGAGGCCGGGCTCGTGATAGTTCGCCCATCGGTACGGCAGGTCCACTCCGACCGCCACGTGCCGGACAGGCGAATAGGAGGCTCGCAGGACGGCGAGAATGAAATCGAGGTCTCCCGGAAACCGTTGACGCGATCCGTCGCCCTCGACGAAGGCTTCGGCCCGATACCAGGAAACCTCGCTGTCCACGTACGCGCGCCCGGGCGGGGGAACGACGAGGGTCGTGTTCGGAGTCGGACTCTGCGCCAGGCCGCAGGCCGCGCTTCCGAGGAAAACCGCGCCGATGAGGTATCGCCGATACGCCGGGATCCGAATCACTCGAGCACGAGGCCGCGGTGCCGGTGCCGCCTGGCCGCGAGGTTTGGCGGGGTCCGGGCGACCAAACTCGGCGCCTTGGCCAGGATCACACTGTCGAAAACGGAGCCACCGGTGTCATGCGCCGAGAGAGTCAGAGTCTTGCCGTCGATCTCGATCTCGACGTATCCGTATTTTCCGGCAACGTAAGCCGAGTACTCCTCACGGCTAAACGCCGTCAGGTCGGCGCCGCCCCCTCCCTCCGTCACGTAAACGACTCCCCGCCCTTGCGTCACGAAGTCGCGGATCGGGTAGGTGCGTTCGTAGAGGTGCTCATGTCCGGAGAACACGATGTCCACGCCGTAGCGCTCCAGGAGCGGGCCGAGAATGAGGCGGGCCAAGCGGTCCGGGTTCGCCGAGCTATAAAGAGGCGGATGAAGGTAAACGAACTTCCAATCCGCCGTCGCGTCCCGGAGAGTCCGCTCGAGCCACCGGTACTGCGGCGAGCCCGCCCCGAAGGTCGAGCTTTCGACGTCGAGACAGACGAAGAGGGCGTTGGCATGGCGAAAGGCGTAGAAGCGGGAGTCGTGCGTCGCGTCGTTCTTGGGGAGAGCAAAGTCTGCCAGGTAGGCTGCCCCATCCTCCGTCATCACGTCGTGGTTACCCAGAGTGGGGAGCACGGCACCGTGGCTCAGCCAGCGCGCCATCGGTACGAAGAACTCGCGGTCGTAGTCTTTCTCCGCGCCCGCCGGGTAGACGACGTCACCGGTGTGCAGGGCGAAATCCACGTCGCTCTCCGTGAGGCGTTCCGCGAGGAGTGCTGGAACCTCCACGAGGTCCGTGTCGCCGATGACCCCAAAGCGAAACGTCTGTTCCGACGCGTCTCTCGGCGCGCGGAAGGTTCCTTCCTCCCCGAGCGCGACGTCGTCGGAGAAAATTCGATATCGGTACGTGGTTCCGGAGGAGAGGCCGCCGAGCGCCACCTCGTGGCGCGTCACGGACGCTTCGAAACGAACCGTCGTCCAGACGCCGCCTGGGACGGCGTAGTCCACCCGCGAATCGGCCGGCGTGTCCGTGATCCATGAGACGGCGACCGAGGCATCGTCTGGCCGTCCGATGACGGGGCCGCGGAGCAGGCTCAGCGCCTGCAGAGCGGTCGCGAATGCGAAGAGCAGGGCGCCAGTTACGGCCCGGCGAGCACGCGATGCGTTTCCGACCCTGCGCGGCGGCGCTTCGGCACGCCCGCACTTGACCGAAGCGTCGTGGGTCGACTCCCGTGTCCGCACGTCGAATTCCTGCTCGGACTGCGTACTCTAGCAGGCCCTGACGGAAACGAGGCTGCCTGGGACGGATCCGCGCCATCAGGATCTTCGAAGGGAACGCAGGTACTGGACGACCTGGTCAACTTCCGCCTGCGAGAGCGTTCGTCCCCACGGCGGCATCAGGGACGAGAGGCCGACGCCGGCTCCACCACGGCGGACCGCGTCGGCCAGGTCGGCATCGCTCTTCTTCTTGTGAAAGGCGGGGTCCGAGAGGTCGCGGGGTCGCGGGTCGAGGTTGAAGGCGTTGAACCCGTCACCCGCGCCGGTCTCGCCGTGGCACGTCTGACAGTAGTGTTGGAAGACCCGTCGGCCGAGCCGCACCTCGTAGGATGCAGCCGCGGGAAGATCGCGCCGTGCCGGCTTCGGCGCCGTCGCTGCCCGGCGCGCGCAGGCGAGGCCGGCGAGCAGCAGAAGAACAGCGATGGCCGGCCGCCTCATCGCGATCCTCGCGTTCCGCCTGCGGGCGTTGCGTGGAGAGCCGAGAGGTATGCCGTCAGGCGCAGTGCGTCGCGGTCCGTCAGCCCGTAGTCCGGGCACCGGACGTCCGCCCTCCAACGCTGCGGTCCCTTGAGCCAGGTGAAGGTCCAGCCGGGACGTAAGCGCGTTCCGGAGTCGCCGAGCGGCGGTCCGTAGTAGCCGCCGGAGGAGCCAACGATGTGACAAGCGCGGCACCCGAGGGTGACGTAGAGACGCTCGCCTTCGATGGGATCGGCGTCCGAGAGCGGCCGGCCCGCAAAGGGATCCTCCGGGATTCTCGGATCGATCAACAGGCCCTCGACGGCGTCGGCGAGCTCGGTCGCCTCCTGCCGCGGCATCCGGAGAATCGGCATCCGTTCCGCCAGAATGGGGCGGATCGTAAAGGAAAGAACGAGATAGTCGATGAGCCACTCGCGCTGGACCTTGCTTCCCTCGAAGGTGAGCGGCGCCGTTGAAATGTCTTCGCCCCTTTCGCCCATCTGGTGACAGGAAAGACAGCGGTACCGGTCGATGAGCCGGCCCACGCTCCCGGCGGGGATTGGCGTCGACGAGCCGACCGGGCCCGGCCGGTATCCCTCGGGAACGGGCTCGGAGCCGAGGGCGAGCAGCGCCGTCACGACGGCCCGCGTTTCCTCCGGGCCGAACCCGTAGGACGGCATCTTCAATCCCTTCGCGAAGGAGCGCGGCGATTCGACTTTCGCCGCGAGCCAGGCCGTCAGCGATCGCGGGAGGTCCGACCGGCGTCCAAAATCGAGCGAGGCCGCTTTCTTGTCGCCGATTCCGTCCAGGTCCGGTCCGAACTTCTCGGGCGGCCTGATCGCATCGGGTGCGGCATGGCATGAGAAGCATCCGTAGCGGCGGAACAGCTTCTCGCCGCTCTCGGCGAGGGTCCGGTTGACGCGCAACGGCTCGAGGATTTCCTTGGGGGCGTCGAAATCCCGGAATTCCTCCTCCATGTAGGCCACGAGATCGCGTGATTCCACGTCGGTGAAGTGATACTGCGGCATCGGCGTCCGCGGGTTGAAGGCGTGGGGCTCCCGGAGGAACGCGAGGAGCCATCCCCGAGTGGCTGACGAGGCGATCTTGGAGAGCTCCGGCGCCGAGCCCTGGCCCTTTCCCTCCACCGTGTGGCAGGAGATACAGCGCGACTCGGCGAAGAGCTTCTTGCCGTTGGCCGCGTCGCCGGGCGGCTCTCCGCCCGCAGCCCGAGTCCGTCGCGAGAGGGCCTCGGGCACATCGACGCCGAGCAGGTAGTTGGCCAGATCCTCGATCTCGGGGGCGGCGAGCTGGAAGTTTGGCATCGAGGCATTCGGATCGACCGCGCGGGGATTCTTCAGCCAGCGCCGGACCCACTCGGCCCCGGTTTTGACCGGCAGTGTGGCGAGCGGCGGCGCGACGGACCGGAAAGCCTCGCGTCCCTGGACCGCGTGGCAGGCGAAGCAACCGGACCGCGCCATGAGAACTCGGCCCTTGGACAGCAGGGGAGCCGAGGCGATGCTCGCGGCGGCGTGGCAGCGTCCGCATCCGGCCTCGAGGTAGGCCGCCGGAAGCAGCGGCGGGCCTGCGTCGGGGGCGGTTCCGTGAGCCTCGGCTTCCGCCGTTGCCAGCCCCTGTCCCGCGTGACAGGACGTGCAGCCGAACCTTTCGAAGGCCTCGGGCGTGTGCGGGGTCCACGGATGGATCCGGAACGGCTCGGGTGCCCCTTTCATGATGGGGTCCGAAACGCCGAGGTGACACGTTGTGCAGCGATCCACGCGGTTGTCGAACGCCGGCAGCCAGATCTGATGGATCGCAGTCGGCCGCTGTCCATAGTCTCGCGCCTGCCGCGCGCTCTTGGCGCGAGCGACGCCGAGGTCCCGGTATCGCTTCTGGAGGCTGCGGTAGGGACGCAACGCGTTCTTGGCCGGCGAAATCGCGAGCACGGCCAGGAACGCGAGGCTCGTGAGAGCGAAGAGTCTCTTGAGCGGCACGAGGGTCCTTCAGCCCGGAGTCGCCGAGACCCAGGGCCAGACGAACGACCAGCCCGGGCCTCGGAAGAACGTTCCGACGAGAGTGAGGATCCCAGCGACGACAGCGAACCAGAACATGATCCACTCCGGCAGAGTGATCCTGGCGAGCGCCCGGCGAAGGGCGCCCCCGCGCTCACCTCCACGGGCGGCAAACATCGCGGATGCGATCAAGAGTGTCGGGACGACGATCGGCCAGCAGCGGAAAGCGCTGAACAGAGCCACGAGGCCGGCTGTCGCCGCCGCCAGAACGAGCGCTCTCGCGGCGCTCGCCTCGTGCCAGAGCGGTCCCGCGCTCAGGTTGATGCGGGCGTAGGGAATGACGACGAGGGCCACCACGACGAGAACGGGCATCAAGACACCCGCCACGACGGGCGGAAAGTAGTGGAGAAGCTCCTGGAGGCCGAGAAAGTACCATGGCGCCTTCGCGGGGTTCGGGGTCTCCAGAGGATTTGCGATTCCCTCGAGCGGCGCGTCCACGAGGATCGCGGCGAGCGCCAGCGCGATGACAACGAGCTGGAACAGGATGATCTCGCGCACGATCAAGTGCGGGAAGGTCATCACGTACCTTTCCTCGATGGTCCGGACCGCCGGTCGGATGTCGGGCCGAATGAGCGCGACACGGCGAGGAGTCGCGAGCGGGTCGGCCGATTCGAGGATGTCTAGCGGCGGAATCGAGCTCATCGGACCTCCTCTCGTTCCGAGGGCTCCTCCGGGGGGCCCTGAACGCCTCCGTCTTTCCGGACGCGCCAGATGTGAACCGAGAGCAAGAGCAGCAGCCCAACGGGCAGGACGACGCAGTGGAGAACGTAGAAGCGCAGCAGCGCGTTTTCCGAGACGATGTTGCCCCCGAGCAGGAGGAAGCGCACCTTTTCTCCGAGGAGCGGGGCTTCCTTGGCCATGTTGGTGCCGACGGAAACGCCCCAGAAGGCGAGTTGGTCCCACGGAAGCAGGTACCCCGTGTAGGAGAGCAGAAGTGTCACGATCAAGAGGACAACGCCGATCACCCAGTTGAACTGGCGCGGCGGCCGGTAAGCCCGGTGGAAGAAGACCCGCAGCATGTGCAGAAACGAGGCGAACACCATCGCGTGCGCCGCCCAGCGGTGCATGTTGCGCAGGAACATTCCGTTGTCGACGACGAATTCGAGCTCTTTCATGTCGCGGTAGGCCTGCGGAACGGATGGGTGGTAATAGAACATGAGCAGAACCCCGGTGGCGATTAGGACCAGAGCGCAGGCCAGCGAGATCCCGCCGAGCCAGTACGTGTGCCGAAACCGGAGAGTCTTCTCGCGAACCTTGACCGGGTGGACGTGGAGAAACAGATTCTCGAAAACGACCAGCGAGCGGTTGCGATTCGTGTCCGCAACGCCGTGCCGGACGATCGAACGGTAGACCGAGGAGTCGAGCAACCAGCGCGAGAGTGAGACCGGCCACGCGCCTTTCATGCCTTGAACACCCTCCCGTGGGGCACGACGTTGCCCGTGTCGACGACCAGAAGGCCGGTCGAATCGGTCCCGACCTCGAGCCAGGGCAGGGGCCGCGGAGCCGGCCCCTGGACCACGTTGCCCTCCAGATCGAAGCGGCTCCCATGACACGGGCAGGCGATGACGTTCTGGTCCGAGAGGAATCTCGTGATGCAGCCGAGGTGTGTGCACACGGCCGAGAGCGCGTATACGCCGCTCGCCGCACCGATCACGTAGGCCTTTCGCTCCCTGTTGAACCGCACGGTCCCCTCCGGGTAGTCGCCGGGATCTCCCGCTCGAAAGCTCGTGGGTGGCTCGAAGAGGACCTTCGGCTTGAGAAAATCGAGAGTCACGAGGCCCGAGCCGACCGCGGCCACGGCGCAGGCGCCGATTCCCAGTTGCGTCAGGAAATCGCGCCGGAGCGGCCGCTCTGGCTCGCTCTCCGAAGAGCCGAGCGGTGGGTCAGGCAAGGGCTTCCTCCTTCGCGTGGAAACTCTGCATCGTGATCGTTCCAACGGGGCAGCGGGCGGCGCAGAGGCCGCAACGGATGCAGACCTCCTCATCCTTGATCAGGATCGAGCCGGCATGGCGTCCTTCCACGAGGATCGGCGCCAGTTCTCGCGCCGACGGCGGCAGGGACTTCGCGCGCGATAGGGGGATGATCTCGATGCAATCCTCCGGGCAGATGTCCTGGCAGCCGCCGCAGAGGATGCATTCGGTCCCGTGGTCGGGGTCCTGGGCGAAGATCGTGTTGGTCCAGCAGCGCAGGCAGCGCGAACCTTCGAGGCGAGCCTCTTTCTCCCCGAAGCACTCCTCGACCTCGGCAATTCCAATCCGCCGGGAGATCGGCCGGGTGGGAGGGCGCTGTCGGGGCACCCCCTCGAAGTCGAGTCGCCGTTCGTATCGCTGGTGGACGTCGATCTCGACCTCTGTTTCGGCCGGGGGCCGAACGCGTCCACGCAGTTGCTCGTCGATCGACCGGGCCGCCAGCTTGCCGTCGGCGACCGCATTGATCGCGATGCGGGGCCCGAAAGCGGCGTCTCCACCCGCATACACGCCGGCGGCCGTGGTCGCGAGCGTCCGGGTGTCGACGGTGATGCGGCCCTGGCGCGTCTCGATGCCGTCTTCCGGCCGCAGAAATGAAAAATCGCCGGTCTGCCCGATGGCCATGATGACGGTGTCTGACGGCAGAACGGCCTCGGAACCGGAGACGAACTGCGGCGAGAACCGACCCATTTCATCGAAGACCCGGGACACGGCCAGCAGCTCCACGCCCGTCACGGTGCCGTTCTGTCCGACGAAGCGCTTGGGGCCGACCCGGTGCCGGAACCGGATCCCTTCCCGGCTCGCCTCCTCGATCTCTTCCCGATCGGCCGGCATCTCGGTTTCCGACTCGAGGCTGCAGACGGTGACCTCCCGAGCGCCGAAACGGATGGCGGTGCGGGCGACGTCGAGCGCCTGCACGATCGAGAGGTTGCGCTGCAGATTCTCCTGCTCGCCGCCACGAGCCGCAGTTCTCGCGATGTCGAGAGCCACGTTTCCGCCGCCGATGACGACGACCCGGCGGCCCATCTCGACCTTGTAGCCGAGATTGACGTTGAGCAGGTAGTCGATGCCGCGAAGGACGCCGTCCAACTGGACGCCTTCGACGGAGAGCTCCCGGCTGTGCATGGCGCCGACGCCGAGGAAGATCGCGGCGAACCCCTGCTCCCGCAGATCGGCGAGTGTGAACTCGTGACCGAGGCGGACGTTCGTCTTCAGCTCGACCCCGAGGGAAAGGATGGCGTTGACTTCGAGCTGGATCAGGGCACGCGGCAGCCGGTACTCCGGGACTCCGAGCCGGAGCATTCCACCCGCCACGGGCGCCGCCTCGAAAATCGTGACCGGGTAGCCCATCAGCGCCAGATCGTGAGCGCAGGAGAGGCCGGCCGGTCCCGAACCGATGACCGCGATGCGCTCGGGATACCGGTCGCGCCGATCCCCGTAAATCTCCGCGAGCACCGACAGGTCGATCATGCTCTCGACCCCAAATCGTTCGGTAACGAAGCGCTTGAGCGCGCGGATCGAAATGGGTGCGTCGATCTCGCCCCGCCGGCAGACCTTCTCGCAGGGGGCCGCGCAGATGCGGCCGCAAATCGAGGCGAGCGGGTTCGGCCGGCGGGCGACCGCATAGGCTTCCCGGTAACGGCCCTGCGCGATCATCGAGACGTACTTGCCGGCTTCCGTGTGGACGGGACAGGCCCACTTGCAGGGAAAGTTGCGCTCGAGCCACTCCCGATTGAACTGCACGGCGCCCTTACTTGGCGACCTCGACGCTGAACTCCGTGGCGCCGGCGACCGTCACCGGCTTTTCGGCGGCCTTGAGCTTCGGATGCCAGACCTTGACCGTATAGGCTCCATCGGGAACGTCCGCGATGCGAAAAGCGCCGTCCGGCTTGGCAACCGCGTAGTACGGCGTCGGAACGGCGATGACATAGGCCTCCATCTCCGGGTGCACCTTGCACAGCAGCACCGCGATGCACTCCTTCTTGAAGGTGTAGCTGCGCGTCTCACCCTGCGGCCAGGTTCCCAGGTTGAATTTCTCGGCGCAGGCGTCGGGGGAAAAGACGTTGTGGAGGATTTTGTCGGAGTTGAGGAAATCCACGGTCGTGCCGACCAGCACCGGCAGCACGTGAGGGGCGAAGACGAGGTCCTTCTGGTCGATCTTCGCGTGGTCCTTAGGGGCGGGGAAGGTCTTTCCCGGGATGGAAGCCACGTAGACCACCGCGTCCGCGCAGTCTCGGACGCCTTTGCAGGTGACCTTGCCGTGCAGGTCGCCGGCCGTGAGAGGAAGCGCGGTAGCCAGAAGCAGGGGACCGAGAAGCATCATTCTCATGGGTCGTTCTCCTTTTCAAAAGGCCGCCCGAAGAATGGCGGCGATCGAGTAGTCGAGCGAGTTGTGCAGGTCGCGGTGATACTCCGCCATCAGCTTGATGTTCGCGGCGGCAAGAAAACTGAAGTTGGCGTTGAGTGTCTCGATGCGACGGACGGTCGGGTCCGCCGGCCGCAAGTTCTCGTACCGCACCGAGACCTGGAAGGGTGGAGCGATGACGTAGTCCGCCTGAACGAACCAGGTATCGTAACTGCGCGTGTTCTGGCTTATTGCCGTGCCGGTGGCGGGGTCGAGAAGCTGCAGTTTGTCGGTGCCGTGGAGCCCGACGCCGAAAAGGTTGAGGTCGCCGAGGTAGAGGGAGCCATAGACGCCGACGCGGTCGTAGCGCAGGTCTTGCTGGTTGAGCGTGTTTCCGAAATCGTCCGTCACGGAGTAGTTGACGCCGCTGCCGTTGCCCGTGTAGCCGAGCACTCCGAAGCGAAAGGAGGTTTCCCGCCAGTTTTCCGGCGGCAGGGTCACGCCGGTCGAGTCGCCGTCCAAGCCGAGGCCGCCGAACTTGTAGTCGATTCGGGCGTACACGTCCTTCTGGCTGCCGCTGCCGAACGAGCCGTTCGAGCCCCCGGGTCCGATCGGGCTGTCCACCCCGACGACGTAATACAAGCGGTGCGCCGCCACGCCATACATCTCGATCGCACGCGCACGCGCCGGAAGGCTGATCCCGCCGCCGTCCTCGGCGAGCCCCGTGCCGCCTCGAATTCCGATCGGGTTGTAGGAGAAGAGGGTGTCGATTGCGTTATCGGTCATGATCCACATCTCCTGGAACCCGTCCCAGGCGTTGAGGGCCATCTTCCCGAGGCGGAAGTTGACGAGGTTGGGCGGTCCGAACGCGGAGATGAAGTCGATCCGCGCGTGCTCGATCTCGACATCCGATGAGCCGTCGGGCAGTTCGCCGTAGGTCAATTCCCCGAAGAAGGCGAAGTGCTTTCCCAGCGTGCCGGCCGCGAAGAGGTTGGCCTCCTGAGGGAACTGAAAATCATTCTTGATGATCTGGTGCCCGGTCTCGTCGCTGGAGGACTCGTAGAGGTCGGCAAATTTGATGTTGAGAGCGAGGGGTGCGTTTCCCGGCAGCGTGCTCGGATACAGCATCTTGGGCCAGAGTCGTTCGTAGGCTTCGGCGCCCAGAGAAACGGGCTTTTGCTTGACCTGTTCCTCGGTCTCACCCGGAAGGCGATAGCCGTTCAAGCGGAAGGCCTGACCAAAGGGATTGAGCTTCGGGAAGATCGTGTGGCATGTCTGACACGAGGTCTGGTACTTGCGCGAAAACACGGGGACGGCATCGGCGCTCCGGACGGCTCCGCCGAAGAACAGGTAACCGACCGTGAGGAGGGCGAACACCAAAACGAGGCCGCGTCTGGAACTCTCCACGCTGTTCCTCCTTTCGTCCCCTCATGCTGTGGGAGTTGCGGGAGGAGGAAAATGCCGCATCCGCACCAAATCGGGTGGGGAAAGCGCACCAGGAGGAGGACCGGACGGCTAGAGGATTCGCTGCTGAAATGCGAAGGCGACGGCTTCCGCCTTGGAGTGGACCTCGAGTTTCTCGAGGACGTTTTGGATGTGGTTGCGAGCGGTCAGGGCGGAGATGTGCAAGCGGTCGGCGATCTCGGGAGTTGGCCGTCCGGCGGCGAGCATTCCTAGAACCTCGACTTCGCGTGCGGTGAGCTTGCGAGCCCGGGCATCGGGCGACTCCCGTGCCGCGGTAAGAATGGATTGCGGCGGCGACTCCGAAAACGGTGCGGAGTCGGCCCTGGCGGCCGGACGATCGCAGGGTTTGAGGATGTGGGCAAGGACGAAGTGGTCCGGCGGGCGAATCGTCAGGTGAAGGATCGTGACGTCCACCGTTACAGTGAGTCCGCCCTTCGCCCGCAGGGAAAGGGCGAAATGACGGATCGTCTCGCCCCGGGTTGCGATCTCCGTGACGGGGCAGTGCTCCGAGCAGTACCGGTTGCCGAACACGTCGCAGCCGTTCAGCGAGCGGAAGCAGGAAGCACCGGTCATCTCGTCTGTGGAAAAGCCGAGCAGGCGCTCGCAGCTCGGGTTCCAAAAGATGATCCGCAGGTGGCGGTCGGTCGCAAAGACCGGGTCGGGCGACCGGACGAGAGACTGAAAGAGCTCCAGGGATTCCGGGGCGGCCGGACCGAGGCCGCGCAACCCGGGTAAAGCGCTTCCGACGAGGGCCACAGGATGCTCCTTCAAGAGAGTGGACGGGCGGTCCATTCTCGAGCGCCCTTCACGATAGCACGCCTGGTCGGCTCGGAGCGCCGCCACGCCGGCAATCCCGCGGCGGGAACGACTCCGTCCCGACGCCTTCGAGGCGGCCGATCAAGCGGTAAGATGAATCGGAGTCAGGCGCGGACGCATGGGGAATTCAAATCTGTGTCATTGGGCCGAGCCGGCGCGATGAGAGTCCGTCTCGTTTCCGGCTCTCACTTTTCCGCCGCGCACCGCCTCAACCGCGACGATTGGGACGAGGAGCGGAACCGCCGCGTTTTCGACAAGTGCAGCAACCCGCACGGGCACGGCCATACCTATGGGCTCGAGGTCACGGTGGAGGGGCCGATCGACCCGGCGACCGGCTACGTGATGGATTTCGCCGAGCTGAAGAAGCTGGTCCAGGAGAACGTGCTCCGCCGCCTGGACCGGCGCCACCTGAATTTCGACGTGGACTTTCTGCAGGGCATCAACCCCACGGCGGAGAACATCGCCGTCGGCATCTGGCGGCAGCTCGAGGGTCGCGTGCGGCCGGCTCGGCTCGTGCGAGTCACGCTGAACGAGACGGAGAAGAACCGGGTCGTGTACGAAGGAGAGCGGGAGTGAGCGCGTCTGCCCCAAAGCGGCTGACGCGGTCGCGCAAGCACAAGATGATCGCGGGCGTCTGCGGGGGGCTGGCGGAGTATTTCGAGCTCGATCCGACGGTCGTTCGTATCGCCTACGTGCTGATCTCGATCGTTTCGGCCGCCTTTCCCGGTATCCTCGCCTACGTCGTTCTGATGTTCGTGATGCCGCCTCAGGACGAGCCGCCGGGCGCCGTCGCCGGATGAGCCGGCCCCGCATCTTCGTCACCAACGACGACGGCGTCTTTTCCGAGGGGATCGAGCGGCTTGCCGCGGCGCTATCCGAGGTGGGTGAGGTGGTCACCGTGGCTCCCGACCAGGAGCGCAGCGCCGCCGGCCATTCGCTGACGCTGCACAGCCCGCTGCGCGCCAAGCTCGTGGGCGGCAACCGCTGGTCCGTGGACGGCACGCCGACGGACTGCGTCAACTGGGGAATCTTGCACCTGATGAAGGACGATCGGCCGCAGCTTCTCTTCTCCGGGATCAACCTGGGCCTAAATCTGGGCGACGATGTGACCTATTCGGGAACCGTCTCGGCCGCCTTCGAGGGCACTTTGATCGGTATTCCCTCGGTCGCCATCTCCCAGGAGATCGAGACCGGCTTCACCTTCGACTCGGCCGCAGGCTTTGCCGTGCGCCTCGCGCGCCGGCTGCTCGAGAGGAAACTTCCTGCCGGCACGCTCTTGAACGTCAACGTGCCTGCCGGCGCGCCCAGGGGCGTTCGCGTCGCCCCTCTCGGAAAGCGCCGGTACGGCGAGGTGGTGGTCGAGAAGCTCGACCCGCGCGGCCGGCCGTACTACTGGATCGGCTCGGCGCCGCCCACCGGAGAGCTCGAGAGCGGGACGGATCTGGCGGCAGTAGCTGACAAGTGCATCGCGGTCACGCCGCTGCACCTCGACTTGACGGACTATCGGTCGCTCGAGCTTCTTCGGGAGATCGCCCCCGGAATCTGACAGGGCGACTCCCGGCGCCCGGCGAAATTGTTCGGCGCCGTCTCGGTCGGCGAGCGAGTGTCGTGTAACGGTAGTCCCGATAGCGGTATCGGTCGTAGGGGCGGGGCTTGTCCCCGCCCGCGGGCGGCCGCAAGGGCCGCCCCTACAGAGCCGACGCAAAGGCAAGACCTAGGTCACGCGACACTAGGAGTGCCTTGGGCGCCGGTCGATGTCCCGGATCTTGAGAACGAGAGCCGCGACCGCGAGCACGATGAGGCCAAGGGACAAGAACAGGCCGCGGCGGCGGTAGTCTCGCTCCGCGAGCGCCTTCAATCCCGCGGTGCGCGCGGAGCGAGCGATGGTGAGGCCCGACGAGGCGATCTCTTTGACTGCGGACGGCCGGAGCAAATGGACGTCGGCGCGCGCCCGTACGAGCGCATCGTCGGCCCGGCCCAGATCGAACGTGGCGCGCGACACCTCCATGCCCGCCTCGGCCGCCCGGCGGATCGTTGCCCGGGCGGCGCGGGTCCCGGCGGCGAGCCCCAGCAGATCCTCACGCATCCCCGCGGCGGCCTTCGCGCCCGGTGATCCCTCCTCGTGACAGGAAGAGCACTTGCCGGAGGGGCCGGTGCCGAGGAACTCCTCGGTCGGTTCTACGATCTCGTGATTCTCGTGGCACGTCACGCAGCCCGGTAGCCCCATCTCCTTGAAGGCTTCCCAGTGCGGGCTCAGCTTGAACTGCTCGGCGAATACGGCGTGGCACGTTCCGCAGACGTTGGCAACCGAGCCCACCTCGGGAGGGATCGCGCCGTGATTGCCGTGGCAGGAGTTGCAGGAGGGGGCAGACAAATCTCCCTTCTCGCGGGCCTTGAAGTGAACGCTGCGCGTGTACTTGGAATAGACGTCGGAGGGAAGCTTGTGCGGGCCCATGAGCGCCGCGTCGCCGTGGCAGCGGTTGCACGTTTGCGCGACCCTCGCCGGAGAAACGGCGGAGCGTGAGTCCTTCACGGGCAGGACGCCATGGGCTCCGTGGCAACTGGCGCACTGCGCGACCGACGAGTCTCCCTTGGCTAGCGCGTGGCCGTGCCCGCTCGACCGGTACTCGGAAAGCTGATCGACCCGCAGAGAAGGGTTGAACTGCTTCATCAGGCCCACGTCCGCGTGGCACCGCCCACAGACCTCGGGCACGTCGCGCGGAGGAATGCGTCCGCGGAATCCCTTTCGAACGTCGTGCGCGAGCTCCTGATCCTGTGCGGCAGCATCGCCTCCGTGGCAAAAAACACACGTGAAGCCGGAGCGCGCGTGGATGTCGTCCGAGAATGCCTTGGCCGGCGGGGTGAGCCGGGCGTCATCCAGCGCGAGATGGCAATCGACGCAGCCGGTCGCCGGAGCGGCCGGACGAGGTTGAGCTGCCGGACCGGGCAGGGCGAGGATGAGCGTCAGGACCAGGAACGCTCTCACCGGCCGGCTCCACCCGCCGGAAGCAGAGCGAGAACCGTCAGCGCGAGGGCCGCCACGAGGACCAACGTCGCGAGACGGTCCCACCACGGCGAAGGCCGCTCCCGCGAGGCCCCGGGGTCGAGCAGGGGCAGAGCGGCGACGACGAATGCCAGCAGGCCGAACAGGAAGACACCGAGCGTCTCGCCCGGGATCCCCGCGATCTTGGCGGGCAGGTACTTCAGCGCCTGGAACATCGAGAGGAAATACCATTCGGGCCGGATGCCCGAAGGCGCCGAGGCGAAGGGGTCCGCCTTCTTACCGAGCTCCCACGGGAGCAGGGCCGAGAGGGCAGCAAGGATCCCCACGGCCACGAGCCAGCCCACCATGTCGCGTAGCAGGAAGTCGGGGAAGAAGCGAAGCGCCCCGCGGTCTTCGTCCCTCCGAACCGAGAGAGGGACGCTCATGCCGTGCTTCTGGACGAGCAAGAGGTGAAGCCCGAGCAGCAGCGTGGTGATCGCGGGGAGGATCGCGACGTGGATGCCGTAGAAGCGAGAGAGTGTCGCCCCGGTGACGTCCGAGCCACCGCGCAGGATTCGCGAGAGCAGCGGCCCGATCCAGGGGATCTGGGCGGGGACGTCGGTGCCGACACGAGTAGCGAAAAAGGAGAGCTCGTTCCACGGCAACAGGTAGCCGGAGAAACCAAAGCCGAGCGCGATGAAGAGAAGGAGCGCGCCCGTGATCCAGGTCATTTCCCGAGGAGCGCGGTACGCCTTCAGGAAAAAGACCGAGGCCATGTGCAGCAGAACGATGCCGACGAAGAGATTCGCGCCCCAGGAGTGGATCGACCGGATGAGCCAGCCGAACGGCACCTCCGCCATGATGTACTGGACGCTCTCGAAGGCCTCCGAAGCGCTCGGCCGGTAGTAGAGGAGCAGCAGGATCCCGGTCGCTACCTGAACGAGAAACAGGAAGAGCGCCATGCCGCCGAGATAGTAGAAGGCCGTGTAACGGTGGATCGGTACTTCCTTCTTGGCCGCGAGGTGAGCGAGGTTGTCCCACCCCAGGCGATCGCGTAGCCACCCGAGGGCGGCGTTCGGCCGCCGGAGCGGAGGCTCAGGCTCGGCGGATGACAATCCGGTCCCCCCGGACATTGACGTCGAGCTTGGTGAGCGGACGCGGGGGCGGCCCCGACACGTTCGTCCCGTTCAGGTCATACGTGCCGTTGTGGCAGGCGCACCAGATGTCGGACCGCTCGAGACGGTACTGAACCGTGCAGGCGAGGTGCGTGCACGTCGCCGTCAAGGCGCGCAACTCGCCGGAGGCGGTGCGAAGAAGGAGCACGGCCTTGCCGGCGAACGGGACGATCCGCGCCGTGTTGGGCGGGATCTGAGACGCCTTGACGTCCAGCTCCACCTCGGACTGGGACGGCTCGGAAGTGATCGGCGGAACGAGGTAACGAAGCACCGGGTAGAGGAAGGAGACGATCGTGGCCCCGAGGCTCGTTCCGAGAAGGCCCCTGATCCAGCGACGGCGCGATGTGTCGTCGGGAGCGGCGACTTCGGAGGCCTTCATTGCGCTCAGGATAGGCATCGGTGCCGACGGCCCGATGATTCAATTGCATCATCTCGGAAGAGCACCGAACCGACTCTACCTCAGGGCGAATGTCCTCATGGAGAGGTTCCCGTACTCGAAGCCCTGGTAGACCGTTTCGGCCCGGTCGGACTCTGTCGCTGCGCCCGCCACGAAGAAGACGGGATCCAGGTGCTCGGTCGTCGGGTGCGCGATCTCCGCGTGTGGAGCCTGCTCCCGCCAGGCGAGCAGGGTGCCGAGGTCGCTCTCGGCGAAGCGGCCTGCGAGCCAGGCGTCGAACTCGCGCGCCCACGATTCCGGAGCCGCGTCCCTCTCCTCGAAGGAGATTCGGGAGAGATTGTGCACGGCGCCGCCGCTGCCGATAAGCAGGATGCCGAGGTCGCGCAGCGCCGAGAGGGCCGTTCCGATTCGGGCAACGAGCTCCGGGCTGCGCGGCCGGGGGAGAGCCAAAGGCACGACCGGCACGCTCGCATCGGGAAAGAGGAAACGCAGAGGCACCCAGACACCGTGATCGAGCGGCCGGACCGGATCGAGCAGTGCGGGGACTCCCGCCGCCTCGAGACGGACGACGATGTCGGCGGCCAGGTCGGGATCGCCCGGGGCCGGATACCGCAGCGCGTACAGCGGGGCCGGGAAGCCGGTGAAGTCGTGAAGTGCCCGGTGCCGCCGGGCGGCGCCCACGCGCACCGGCTGACGCTCCTCCCAGTGCGCCGAGACGACGACGACGGCCGCGGGCTGCAGGGTTCTTCCGAAGGCCGAAAGCGCCCGCGTGTAGTCGCTTTCGTCGAGGGCGACGCTGGGGGCGCCGTGGGAGACGAAGAGGATGGGGGCGCGGGTCATCGAATCCCCTGTACTCCCCTCCCCACGGGAGAGGGAGTCCTCGCCTAGTACGCCAGGACCCTCCGCGCCGCTTCGAGGACCTTCGACGCGCTCGGCAGGATGGCCCGTTCGAGGACGCGGTTGAACCCTACCGGCGTGAAGGTCGAGCCGACGCGTCCGATGGGCGCATCGAGCCACGGGAAGACCGCTTCCTGGATCTGCGACGCAATCTCGCCACCGAAGCCGCCGTGGACCTTGTCTTCGTGCGCGACGAGAAGGCGGCTCGTCTTCTGGACCGACCGGGCGATCGTGTCGAGATCGAGAGGGATGAGCGAGCGGATGTCGATGACCTCGACACTTCGCCGCTCCTTCTCGAGGGCCTGCGCCGCTTCGACCGCGAAGTGAACCGGCGTGCCGTAGGCGACGATCGTCAGATCGGTTCCCGGTCGCCGCACGCGCGCCTTCCCGAAAGGAACCGCAAACTCCGCGGGCACGTTGGCGCGCGCCATCGGGTTGTTGTAGAGGAACTTCGGCTCGAGATAAAGCGTGATGCCGCGGGAACGGATGGACGTGCGCAGGAGCCCCGCGGCGTCATCGGCGAAGGCGGGAACGACGATCCGGATGCCGGGCAAGGTCGTCAGCCATCCCTCGATGTTCTGGGAGTGATAGAGACCGCCCCCGATGTAGCCGCCCGAAGCGATGCGCACCGTCACGTTCGGGACGAACTTTCCGTTCGTTCGCCAGGACTCGTGCGACATCTCGACCATCTGCTCGGAAGCGGGCCAGAAATAATCGGCGAACTCGGCGCCTTCGACGACGACCCGGATCTCCTCTCCCAGGCGCGAGAATCCGTTGGAAGTCCCCAGGATATAGTCCTCGGCGATCGGGCCGTTGAAGACCCGCTGCGGGCCGAACTCCTGCTGCATGCCCTTGGTGACGTTGAAGACGCCGCCCTTTTCCCGGAAGGCGACGTCCTGGCCCCAGATGTACGTGTCCGGATTACGGCGGAACTCCTCTTTGAGCGTCTGGTTGATGGCCTGAACCATCGTCAGCGCCTCGCCCGTTCCGTCGGGGATTCCCTCAGGCCACTTCTCGGGCGTCCAGGGCTCCGGCGCCACGTGCTCGAAGATGGAAGCGGGATCGGGGTCCGGCGCCGCCTTGGCCCGTTGCGCCGCCTCTTCGTAGGCCTGAAGGTTCTGGGCCTCGATGCCCGCGAGCTCCGTCTCGGTTACGGCGCCGCCCTCGAGAAGCGTGCGGCGGAAGCGCGGAAGCGGGTCGGCCGCGCGCGCCGCGGCGAGCTCCTCGGGGGTGCGGTAGAGCTCCTGGCGGTCGGAGTTGGAGTGGGAATGGATGCGCACGACGACCGCGTGGACGATCGCGCATCCGGCTCCGGAGCGGACGAACTCGACCGCCTCCCGCATCGCGCGAAAGGAGTCGAAGACGTCGAGGCCGTCGCAGGGGATCACCTTGACGTTCTTGATTCCCGCGAAATTGTCGCTCGCGTAAGTGTTTGCGGTCTGGTCCGACTTGGGCACGGAAATGCCGTAGCCGTTGTCCTGGACGACGAAGATCACGGGCAGCTTCTCCCGCGAGGCCCCGTTGACGGCCTCGTAGAAATACCCCTCGGAGGTTGAGGACTCGCCCAGCGAGCAGAAGACGATCGAGTCCCTGCCGTACGTCTTGATCGCGCGGCCGAGCCCTGCGGCGTGCTGCGCGTGATTCGAGACACTGGAGGAGACGTTCTGGATTCCGATCTCGGGCTTGGCGAAGTGATTGGACATGTGCCTGCCGCCCGAGGCCACGTCGGTCGCCTTGGACATGCCGTTGAGCAGGATCTCTTCGGCCGTCAGCCCGGCGGCCACACACGTGGCGAGGTCGCGATAGTAGGGGAAGAGGTAGTCGCGGCCGGGGCGGAAGGTCATGCCGAGGGCGAGCTGGATCGCGTCGTGGCCGGCGCAGGGGGCGTGGTAGCTCCAGCCGAGACCCTGCTTCAGATAGTTGGGAGCGTGGTCATCGAGAACCCGGGCCAGATGCATCAGCGCGTACCATTTCTTCAGCTCCTCGCGCGAGACCCC
Organism: Thermoanaerobaculia bacterium; assembly: GCA_041481715.1. GTDB lineage: Bacteria > Acidobacteriota > Thermoanaerobaculia > UBA5066 > Gp7-AA6 > DATBFU01. The sequence continues at coordinate 31,701 of JBGPCK010000018.1, forward strand.
GGCGGTCGATGGCGCGACTTCTGTGGCGTCTTGTGGGCTCAACGTTCCTCCAGCTCCGGACACAAACCTTCATTCTAACGGCCTTGGAGGAGATTTCCTTCCTTTTCTTCGAGCCGCCCGACCCCTAGAATGACCGCCGAATGCCTGCCTCCTTTGAGCCTCCGCCCGGGTCCGCCCGGGACGAGGCTCTGCGGCACGAAATGGTCTCCCGCTTCGTCGCGCCGCGCGGCGTGGACGACCCTCGCGTGCTCGAGGCCATGAGGCGGGTCCCGAGGCACCTCTTCGTGCCGGAGCCGCTGCGCAGCAAAGCGTACGGCGACCACTCTCTGCCGATCGGCTTGGGCCAGACCATCTCGCAGCCGTATGTCGTCGGCCTGATGACGCAGCGCCTTGCCGTCGAACCCGGCCACAAAGTGCTGGAGATCGGAAGCGGATCCGGTTACCAGACCGCGATCCTGGCGCTTCTGGCGCGCACGGTCTATTCGCTCGAGCGTCTCGATGGTCTCGCGCGTCGCGCCGCGCAGACGCTGCGCGGCCTCGGCTGCCGCAACGTCTCCATCAAGGCCTTTGACGGAACCTACGGGTATCCCGCCGCGGCGCCCTACGACCGGATCCTTGTGACCGCGGGAACCGACGAAGTGCCCGAGCCGCTCCTGGCGCAACTGGCGATCGGCGGCCGGCTCGTCGTGCCCATTGGACCGCCGGAGGGACAGCGCGTGCGGGTGATCCGGCGGCGCAAGACGGATTACGCGCAGGAGGACGGCGAGGCCGTGGTCTTCGTTCCGCTCGTAGGAAAGTTCGGGAGAGCACGCGTGTGATCGCCCGCCGGGTGACCGTGGCCGGCCGCGTCCAGGGTGTGGGCTTCCGGTTCTTCGCCGAACGGACCGCGCGCGAGCTCGGCGTGACCGGGTGGGTGCGCAACCTTCCCGACGGGAATGTCGAGTCGGTGGCGGAAGGAGAGGAGGACTCGGTGGCGCGTTATCTCGAGCGTCTGCGTGAAGGGCCGCGTCTGGGCCGGGTGACCGAGTTTCTCGTGGAGGAGGTCTTGCCGAACGGTTTCGAGTCTTTCGAGATCACGGGATGAAGGATCTGCGCTCCTTCATCCGCGACGTACCCGACTTTCCGACGGCGGGAATTCTGTTCCGCGACATCACACCCCTGCTCGCTTCGGGAGACGCGTTCTCCGAAGCGGTGCGTTCGATGGCTGACCCGTTTCGCGGCGACGGGCCCACGAAGATCCTCGGAATCGAGGCGCGCGGCTTCATGTTCGGCGCGGCCGTCGCGCTGGAGTTGAAAACCGGGTTCGTCCCGGCGCGCAAATCGGGCAAGCTCCCGCGCCAGAGCATGCGCGTCGCTTACGGACTAGAGTACGGTCGGGACAGCCTGGAAGTGCATTCCGACGCCTTCGCGCCAGGGGAGCGCGTGCTGATTGCCGACGACGTGCTCGCAACGGGGGGCACGGCGCGGGCCGCGGCCGAGCTGGTCGAGCGTCTAGGGGCGCAGGTGATCGGTCTGACGTTCCTGATCGAGCTCGCGAAGCTCGAGGGAAAGCGGCTTCTGGCGGGGCGGCGCATTCACTCGGTCCTGATGCTAGAATAGGCCGACTCCTGTCAGAGGACAGTCCAAGACAAGAATGGCCGGCGAGAAAGTTCTCGTCGTCGACGATGACGACGACATTCTGTTGATCGTCCAGACAATTCTGGGCGGCGCTGGCTATTCCGCGCACACCGCGCGCAACGGCCGCGAGGGCGTCGAGATGGCGCTGGAGCTTCGGCCCGACCTGATCCTGCTCGACGTGATGATGCCGGAGCTATCGGGCTGGGAGGTCTGCACGACGCTCAAGAACGCGCCCGAGACGCGCCAGGTCCCGATCGCGATGCTCACGGTCAAGAACGAGATCCGCGATCTCATCACCGGGATGCAGGCGGGCGCCGACGACTACATCACCAAGCCCTTCACGCGGCGCAAGCTCCTGTCGACCGTTCAAAAGCTGCTCGAAGAGCGGGACGACGCGCCGGCGGCGTTCCTGACCTCCGAGAACGAAGAGGTGCGTTTCAAGAACCTCCTTTTCGATCCGGTGACGCGGCTGCCGACGGTACCGGTCATCATCGACGCGCTGCGCGACCGGCTGCTCGACAGCCGAGATCTCGGCGTTCTCTTCGTGGACGTCGAGCAGTACAGCCACATCGAGGATGCGTACGGCTGGGAGGCCTTCGACGCTCTGCTGCGGGAGACCGGCCAGGCGTTGCGGCGGATGCTCGGCACCGTTTTCGCGACCGAGGACTTCGTGGCGGTCAACCGGGCCGGGGGCTCGGACTTCTATGTCTTCACCGGACTCGAGGCCGGGGACGGGACGCTCGTTCGCCTGCAGCGCAAGGCGAGGCAGGTCGAGGAGTCGCTGCGCGGCACGCTCGACGAGGCCTTCGGGTCGCGGATCCACAAGCGCATCGGAGTGTTCGTCGGGCATTCCGTGATCCGGCCGAACCCGCAGATGCGGATCGAGCGGCTGGTGTATCGCGCCCTGCGCGAAGCGATCACCGTCGCGTCCACCAAAGAGGAGGAGCGTCAGGCGATCCTGCGCGAAACCTTCAAGGACATCCTGCGCCGTGGGCGGATCCGGACGGTCTACCAGCCGATCTTCAGCCTCTCCTCCCTCGAGCTTTTCGGGCACGAGGCGCTGACCCGCGGCCCGCACGACACGGCCTTCGAGAGCCCGGAGCTGCTTTTCGCCTTCGCGGGAGAGAACGAGACGACGTGGGAACTGGAACAGCTTTGTCTGGGCTCCTCGGCCTCGCGGTACCAGATCCACGCGGGGCCGCTGCTCTTCATCAACCTGGAGGCGGACTCCGTGACCGCTCTGTCCGCCAGGGGCCCGGAAATGCTTCCGGCGCTCTTCGCCTTGCGGGACAAGATCGTGCTCGAGGTGACGGAACGCTCGGCCATCCGCGACGTGCCGGTCTTCCGCGACGCGCTGAAGGAGCTGCGTCGCCACGGCTTCCGGATTGCGATCGACGACGCCGGATCGGGCTATGCCTCGCTGCAATCGATCGCGGAGCTGCGGCCGAACTTCCTCAAGGTCGCCAACACGCTGGTAACGGGGCTCCACACCGACACCATCAAGCGCGACGTCGTCGAGATGCTCGTCAACCTCGCCCGGCGGATCGACGCCATCTGCGTTGCCGAAGGGATCGAGACGCCGCAGGACCTCGAGGAATGCCGGCGGCTCGGCATCCCGTACGGGCAGGGGTTCTATCTGGCGGTTCCGGAAGAGACGCCGGCCCAAAAGCCGGCTCGCCGGATCCTTCCCGAGGAGCCGCGCACGGGCGAAGCGTCCCGATAGGGAAGCTCGACCCCAGGGCTGGCCCCGCGGCGCTCGCAACGCCGCACCACACAATTCTTCAACAACCTGCTACGTCGAGACCCTCCGGAAGACGATCCCGCGAACCCGCCCCGCGTTCAGCTTGAAGCCGTCGACCTTGCCGGAGGCGTCCCGGGTGAACGCGACGCTGCGGTAGCCCTCGGTAAAGGAGTCGGGAACGGTCGGCTTCCAGGGATCGGGCGAGATCGTGCGGTGGCGCAAGACGAGCTTGCCGTCCGCGACGGCGAAGTGGAAAACGGCGGAGACCTCGTCGCTCGTGTAGGCGCCCGCGAAGGCGCCGAGGTCC